>DASZIA010000432.1:0-5664 GCA_035949535.1 Planctomycetaceae bacterium
CGCCGACTCGGAAGAGGCCGAGCGCATTCCCGAGACGATGCCCTATATCGTGATCATCGCCGACGAAATGGCCGACATGATGATGACCTCGGGCAAGGACGTCGAGGGACACATCATTCGCCTCGCCCAGAAATCGCGGGCCGTCGGTATTCACCTGGTGCTGGCGACGCAGAAGCCGACCGTGGACGTCATCACGGGGCTAATCAAGTCGAACTTGCCGGCGAGAATTTCGTTCCAGGTGTCGAGCCGGACCGACAGCCGCGTCGTCCTCGATGAAATGGGGGCCGATCGCCTGCTGGGCAACGGCGACATGCTCTATCTCGCCCCGGGCACGAGTCATCTCACGCGGGCCCAGGGAACCTACGTCGGCGACGAAGAGATCAACAATGTGATCGAGTTCTTCAGCGGACACGAACCGCAGTACAGCCAGGAGCTGACGCAGCTCAGCGTCAAGTCGGCCGACGGCAAGACCCAGTCCGACGGACTGCGACAGCGGGACGATATGTACGACCAGGCCGTCGAAGTCGTGATTCGCGAAGGTCGGGGGAGCGTATCGCTCTTGCAGCGGGCCCTCGGTATCGGCTACGGACGCGGTGCCCGCTTGATCGACTACATGGCCGAAGACGGCATCGTTGGCGACTACAACGGCTCGCAGGCCCGGGAAGTCCTCTACACCTGGGAGCAGTGGGAAGAACTGAAATCGGGCCGGTCGCGCGAATTGGTTGGGGTGACTGCGGACGACGACGAAGAGGAAGAGTGAGCCGGACTCTGCTCGGCCTCTTTCTCCGTGTGCCACTGCTGAGACGTCTTCGGCTCAGCAGTGCTCTTCGAAGACGTTGCTTCTACTTCTCCAGTTCCGCGATGGCGGCATTCGCTGCCTTCACCGCGTCGTGTACCTGGGACTTGGTTATCACGCGACCCTCATGAACAAATTCGTTCCGTAGGAGCTCGAGTTCCACCAATCGTTCGGAAAAGCTCAATTTGTCGAAATCCAGTCCCATCTTGGCGAAGCCGTCCTTCAGCTTCGTCGCGATCTTGTCCTTTTCACTCGAGCGTCTCGGGCCGCGACGGTTCCTTCTGAGCGCTCTCGCCTTGGCAATCTCTACCGCGATCTGGCAGCAGGTGAGTGCGAGGCTGCGATCAGTTTCATCACCTTCAAGCATCTTGGCGGCCCAGGCTGTAAACCGTCGGGGACCGGCCTTCCATACAGGATCAGCTTCGACGCCGCCGACGGCAAACGCTCCAGGGGCCCCATCGAGTGTGCGATGAACGAGACCGCATTCGCACGGCACCTTGCCGCCCGCTCCTCCGGGAACGTAGCTAATCTCATTGCCGCACGTGATTTGATGGTGGGCATGATGCTAGAAAGTCTAGACGCACGTTGACAGAAGGCTAGGTGCTTTTCGAGAAAGTTCTCGCGAAGAGCACTGCTGAGCCGAAGACGTCTCAGCAGTGGCACACAAACACGAAGTGGTTAGCCACCGAAGCGCGACCAATAGTTCTGCGAGGTCAGCACGGGCGCAATCTCGAAGTCGACCAGGTCATCCCACCTTTTTGTCCACTGGCGAACCTTGTCGAGGTCCGGCGCCTCCATCAGCTGGTAGCAGCGGGCTTTTTGCGGGTCGATCCAGCTGGCGTGGTAAACCACGCCTTCGGGCAGCATTCGGCCTTCTTGCGAGAACCGCTTGCGGACCGGATTCGGATCGTTGTTGCGGAATTGCTCGATCACCATGAACAGCATGGGCCGATTGTAGGGCCGCGCGGGGCGAAAGTCCCGGTTTGACAGTCGTTTGGGCTTGCCCTATCCTTCAAAGTGCGATTGGTTTTGATTTACGTGCCTTGATGTCTCAGCCTGCAAAGCTTTCCATGTCAGTCCGATCAGTCGTAGTAGTCGGCATCGCCATTATCGAGCCGCCTCGGGGCGGCGCGACATGAGGCATTAGCAGAGCTTTCACCACGAAAAACTTCAGCCCTCAGGTCGCCAGCCCGACCTGAGGGTTTTTGTTTTGATAATGAGAGAAAATTGACGCGTGGTTCGCGTAAGGACCGGCGGGCTTAGACCCGCCGCTCGCCGGAGAGGAATTGATCAAATGGGACGGGTGCAGATGTACGACACCACGCTCCGCGACGGGAGCCAGGGTGAGGGTGTCTATTTTTCGCTACAGGACAAATTGCTGATCACGGCCAAGCTCGATGAACTGGGGTTCGACTTCATCGAGGGAGGTTTTCCCGTCTCGAATCAAAAGGATGCGGAATATTTCCAGAGGGTCGCTGACCTTCCTCTGGCGCACGCGCAGGTCGTGGCCTTCGGAATGACGCGGCGAAAGTCGACGGCCGCGGAGAAGGACGCCGGCATGATCGCCCTGCGGGATGCCAAGACCCGAGTCGTCACGCTTGTCGGCAAGAGCTGGGATCTCCATGTCCGCGAAGTCCTGTCCGTTAGCGAGGAGGAGAACCTTGCCATGATCCGCGACTCGGTCGCCTTTCTGACGGCCGAAGGCCGGCGCGTGATCTACGACGCCGAACACTTTTTCGACGGCCATCGGCTCAATCCGGAGTTTGCGCTCAAGACGATTCAAGCCGCTCAGGAGGGGGGCGCCGAGATCGTCGTGCTGTGCGACACCAACGGTGGCAGCCTGCCCAAACGCATCGCGGCCGGGGTCGAGGCGGCGCGCCAGGCTCTCAAGGTGCCGGTCGGCATCCATTGTCACAACGACTGCGACGTGGCCACGGCCAATTCGCTCGCCGCGGTGCGGCACGGGGCCGTCCAGGTGCAGGGGACGATCAACGGCGTCGGCGAGCGCTGCGGCAACGTCGATCTGATCAGCGTGATCGCCAACCTCGCGATCAAGGAAGGGCATGAAGTCCTGATTCCCGGCGGCGTGTCGCGGCTCACCGAACTATCGCGATACGTCTACGAGATCGCCAACATGAATTTCCGCGCGAACCAGGCGTTCGTCGGGATGAGCGCATTCGCACACAAGGGTGGGATGCACGTCCACGCCGTCAATCGGGTTTCGCAAAGCTACGAACACATCGATCCCGAAACGGTGGGGAACGAGCGACGGATTCTAATCAGCGAACTGTCGGGGCGCTCGAACATCGTCGCCAAGCTCGGCAAATATCACCGCGATGACGATCCGGAACTGATGAAAAAAATTCTCGACCGCGTGCAGGTCCTCGAAAGCCAAGGCTACCAGTTCGAGGCGGCCGAGGCGTCGTTCGACCTGCTAGTCATGAAAGTCGCGGGGACGTACCAGCCAAAATTCGTCCGCGATCACTTCCGCGTGAATGTGGCGACCGACGAAGGGGGTCGCCCCGTGACCGAGGCGACGATCAAGCTGACCGTCGGCGGAGCAAGCGAGCATGTGGTGGCCGAAGGGGACGGCCCGGTCAACGCGCTCGACACTGCGCTGCGGAAGGCGCTGGCGGCCGCCTATCCGCGGCTGGCCGAGATGCATCTGGATGACTACAAGGTTCGCGTGATCAACTCGACCGAGGGGACGGCCGCCCGGGTCCGCGTGGTGATTGAAAGCCGTGACCACAGTGACGTCTGGACGACCGTCGGCGTAAGCGAAAACGTCATCGAAGCCAGTTGGCTGGCGTTGGTCGACAGTGTGGAATATAAGCTCTTCAAAGATCTCGGCGGGTTAGGGGAACCGACTCGCCGAGCGACCATAGCCACGGCTCCGGCGCGGCGATGACGCGTTGATGCCTGAGTAGAGGCCAGTGTCAAAACCCTCTCCCATTCCGATGAGAGAGGGTAGGGTGAGGGCTCTTTTTGCTACCCGCACAATCATCGAAAGGCGGCCCTCACCGGCCCGACTGAGCTCGCCGAAGTCCGGCGGACCGGGAGAGGGTGGTTGAGAGAAAACGATGACCCGCGAGCTGCCCAAGCAATACGATCCGAAGGAGGCCCAGGCCCGCTGGTACCGGTTCTGGGAAGAGTCGGGCTACTTCAACGCCGACCCCAATCCGGACAAAAAGCCCTTCACGATCATGATCCCGCTCCCGAACGTCACGGGAGCGCTTCACATGGGGCACGCGCTCAATCACACGATCCAAGACCTGCTCACCCGCTACCGTCGAATGCAGGGCTACGAGGCGCTCTGGATGCCCGGCACCGATCACGCCGGCATCGCCACGCAGGCGGTGGTCGAGCGCCGCATGCTCGAAGAAGAGGGCCTCACGCGGCGCGACGTGGGCCGCGAAGCGCTCGTCAATCGCATCTGGAAGTGGAAGGACGCGTACGAGCAGCGAATCCTCGACCAGCTCAAACAGGAGGGAGCCAGCTGCGACTGGCGGCGGACCCGCTTTACGCTCGACGACATTTGCTCGTTCGCTGTCCGCCGCACGTTCCTCAAGCTCTTTGCCGATAACTTAATCTATCGCGGCAAGCGGCTCGTCAATTGGGACACCTATCTGCAGACGGCCGTCGCCGATGACGAGCTGTTCCACGAGGATGTGCCGGGGCACTTTTGGACGTTCACCTATCCCGTCATCGGCACAAACGAGACGATCGCTTTCGCGACGACCCGGCCCGAGACGATGCTCGGCGATACGGCCGTCTGCGTGCATCCCTCCGACGAACGTTATCGGCACCTCGTGGGGAAGAAGGTGCGAATCCCGCTCAATGGCCGCGAGATCCCGATCATCGCCGACGCGCTCCTGGCCAACATGGAAATGGGCACCGGCGCGGTGAAGGTGACGCCGGCCCATGATCCGAACGATTACGCTGCCGGCCAGCGCAACAAGCTGCCGATGATCAACCTCCTCAATTCCGACGGCACGCTCAACGCGAACGCGGGCGAGTTCGAGGGGATGGACCGCTATAAGGCCCGCGACCTTGTCGTCGAGAAGATGCGGGAACTGGGGCATTTCGTCAGCGTCGAGGAGCGAGTAATCCCGCTGGCTCACAGCGATCGTTCGAAGACGCCCGTCGAGCCCTATTTGTCGGACCAGTGGTTCGTCCGCATGGAGGATTTGGCCCAAAATGCGATCGACGCGGTTAACGATCGGCGCGTCCGCTTCTTTCCCGCGCGGTATGCGAAGACCTATCTTGACTGGCTGGGTGAAAAACGGGATTGGTGCATCAGCCGACAGCTCTGGTGGGGGCATCGCATTCCGATTTGGTATTGCGCCACCTGCACTGAGGCCGACTTCAAGCGTGCGTTTGCCGGCCGCAGCGACGTGGCCTGGCGGCACGACGCGGAAACAAACCAGTGGCTCGTCTGCAGCGAAACCGACCTGCCCGCCGACGCACTCGGACTAGGGCATTCGCTCAAGCAGGACGAAGACGTTCTCGATACGTGGTTCAGCTCCTCTCTCTGGCCGGAGGCGACGCTCGGCTGGCCGGAGAAGACCGCGAGCCTCGCCTACTTTTATCCCACGAGCGTGCTGGTCACGAGCCGCGACATTATCACCCTGTGGGTCGCCCGGATGGTGATCATGGGGCTCTACAACATGAAAGAGGTCCCGTTCGCGCACGTGTTCGTTCACCCGAAGCTCCTGGATGGCTTCGGGCAGACGATGTCGAAGTCGCGGGGTAACGGCGTCGATCCGCTCGATTTGTTCGAGAAATTCGGCACTGACGCCGTGCGGTTCACGATCGCCTCCTTTGCCGGCGAAACGCAGGATGTGCGGCTCCCCGTGAGTTACGTCTGC
>DASZIA010000433.1:0-8144 GCA_035949535.1 Planctomycetaceae bacterium
GCAGCCATGCCGCGGGCCATGTTCCGTCAGCCGCGACAGTCTAAGGCGATCCGCGGAAACAGGCCCCCAAACCGCGTGAGCGGTGATGTCCCCCGATCGCCGCATCTCCCGATGCGGTCGAGGGTCAAGTTTAGAGAGCCCATGTGCGAAAGTAAATGACCCAGCGAGTCAGGAAGATGGGAATTTTGCGGCGATTGAGCGGATCGTGCCGACAGACTGATCGGTCCGCCGTGGCTTGTTGCCTAAGGAGGCCGAGAGGGCGATTTGCTCGCTGTTTTCGGGATTGCGCGGATTTGCGAATTCAGCCCTGCGCCACTAACCTGCAACCGGCTTACATATCGTGAAGTTCAACTGCCAGACGATCCGGCGCCGGCGCTGCGAAAGCGGGAGTTCGATGCGGTGAGCACCTCTGTACCGCGAGAATCGCCCGCGCGCGACCGCGCACCGATTGCTTTCTGGATCCTGGGTGCGGCCCTCGTCGGGTACGTCGCCCTTTGCACGTCGCAGCGCGCGAATCTGTGGGGCGCCGATGCATGGGAGCACCATCGCGTACTGAAGGCCCTCGTGCGCGACTTAATGCACCCGGGAAACCCGACCTACGCCGTCGACGTGGCGTCGGTGCGTTACTCTCCCTACTTCGTGCTTCAAGCCGTGTGTGCACGCTGGCTCGGGATCGATCCGTATCTCATGCTGAGTGCCGCCGCAGTAATCAACACGGCATTCCTGGTCGTGGCGATTTGGGCATTGCTCGCAAGTTTCGACGAGAAGGGCAGCGCCGCGGCGGTCTTGGTCGCCGTTGTGGGGCTCTATTGGGTACCGCCCGGCTACGCAAATTCGCTCGCACTGGCCGATTTGCCCTGGCTGCAGGTCAACCCGTCGGCTTGGAGTTTCGCGTGGGCAGTCCTCTGCTGGGCAATCTTCAAGAGGTCGCTCGATCGGGGTCGGGCAGCCGTTTGGATCGCGCTGCCCTTGGCGATGTGCCTGCTCGACCACGCGATGACGGCATTGTTCGCCTTCCTCGGATTGGGGGTCATTGCGATCACTCGGCCCGATCGTCGCCGCTGGATTTGGACAGCGACGGTGTTCCTTATGGCAGCGGCAGCGCTCGGAATCGGCGCCGCGTGGCCATGGTTTCGCTTAATTGATGCGATTCGATGGTCCTCCGATCGCGACTACTGGTTCAACGCGGCCATTCTGCGATTGACGCTGGGAGTATGGTGCGTGCCGGGATACATCTGCGGCCTGGCGGCACTGACTCGGCTCGATCGCGATTTGGTGCGAGTCAGTTTGGCAGGCGGCGCTCTGGCAACGCTCCTTGGGATCTCGAGCCTTCTAACCAAATCGCCCGTGACCGCTCGTCTTCCGATTGCGGGGACATTCCTTTTCGCCGTTGCAACCGGAGTTTTCGTTCACCGCTCGGGGGCCATCGCTCTAGGAGTTTGGCGAGAGCGTCTCAAGCTCCTCCGTACTGATCATCGCGTCACGTCGGAGACGGCGCTGGCGCTCGCCGTCCTCTTGCTCTTGGCGTACGGACTGATCCCCCAGTGCGTCGCAGTCTTTCGCGAACCATGGCTGGGGCGAGTCTACGTTGCGCGGCTCCTACACAAGTCGGACAAACAGCAGGACGTCAGGCGGACGTTTGATCGCTTGTTGTCAGGCGTCGGCACGAATGACGTGGTGCTGTCTGACGCCCTCACCAGTTGGCCCGTCCCCTCGAGCAACGGAAAAATCGTGGCTGCCCTTCACTACGAACTTTTCGTGCCTGATCAGGGCAGTCGAAGTGCGGACGTCGCCCGTTTTTTCTCGCCGTCCGAGTCAAAGGCCGACCAGATAGGAATTCTGGATAAATACGCGTCGCGCTGGATCTTGCTGAATCGGGGAGTGCTCGACGCGGGGGTCTTTAACCAGCTTCTGGATCCGAGCGCGGTGGTCAGTCGCGAGAAGGACTTGTACTTAATGGATGCCGAAACTTGGCGCCGCGGCAAGTCGTCGCACGTCCCTGGCAGCCGTCGCGCCTCCCCCGATTCGGCCAATTAGACGTCGGCGCAGGGCGGCGAACGACTTCGAGTGCTAGCGGTAAATCGCAAGTTGGACGGCAGTCATCATCGTTGCGTGCAATAGAAGATGATGCCCGCGGCCAAGATCCCGAGCAGCGTGGCGAAAGCGATTTTCCAAACACTGTAGGGCCGCTCGCCGTCGACCTCGCCCGTGCACGCGTTGACCAGCACTTGATACGTTCGATCCCGATAGCGATAGGCCAGCATCCAGACCGGCAGCAGGACGTGCTTGAACGTGATCGCGCCGAACTGGGTCCGGATGCTGTCGACCTGTTGCTCGTCTCCGCCGATGCGCATTCGAACATCCTGCGCGATTGCCGAGTCGATCTCTTGTCGCGCAATCGCGAAGCCGTCTTCCAACTCGACCTCGTAAGTCCGCGAGACGAATCCCGCGAGCACTTCCTGCGAGAATGGCCGACACTCTTTGAGCGGCCACGGCCGGAGTCCGTCGACGAGATTGCGGCGAATGCCGCCCGTCGCCGCAACCAGCACGTCGTCAAAGAACCGCTGGAATCGCCCCGAAACTGGCCACCAACGCGTGCGGCGGACCTGCTCTTCCCTGTCGCCGTTTTTGACGGTTTCCCAATACCATTCTCCGCGCTGACCGTCGTAGGCGACCGCCGCCAAAGCATCGAACGTCCAGAAGGGGAGGTAGACCCCATTGAATTTCCCGGTCGCGCCCCGCTCGCGAAATTCATTGGGAGCAAACCAGCGCGAGTGCACCCAGACGCACAGATTGCCTGCCGCTTGTTCCCGGGTCACTGCGAAGGCGAGCATGCCATCGACGGGGATCCGCCAGCCGCCCGAATGCACGTGCTCGCGCTGCACCGGGCATCCGCAATAGGGGCATTCCAGGCTTGTCAGGGTACCGACGAACACAATGTTCGCTCCACACCCTTCGCAGCGCACATGGCTTTGCGTCTCTTCGGTTTTCTCCGCTTCGCTGCGAGAAACCGCCTGCTTCTTGAGTTGCTCGATCATCGCGCGGAAATCTTGTTCCGCCACGACGGCGTTTGCCGGGACGCCAATGTCCTTCTCGAATCCACAATGAGGACATTTCAGTCGCTGATCGCCGATATTGAAGACCAACTCGGCGCCGCATTGCTCGCACGGAAAGACGCGTCCTCGCCCGGAATCGATGGTGCGCCCCTCGGATTTCGGAACAGCGGGTGGACTGCCACCGACGGCCGCGACCTGCGGCAGTGCGTCACCCTGTCCAGCGCCCGGATTCACTAGGATGCTCCTCGCGCCTGCTTCTTTCCGATGGAGACCGAATTGGGGTGGCACTGGCGGCTCGTCCGCCAGTGTCTTCGCGCGGCCAAAAAGAGCCCACCGGCGGACGAGCCGCCAGTGCCACCCATCAATTGAATGAGTGGGGCCATCGCGTGGCCGCGCTTACTTAGATGGCACGGGAGGCGGAGGGGGCGGCGCCGTGAACGATCCGGCGAGTTGCGGCACGTTTGACGCCGGAGTCCAATCACCCATTCCGGCCGACCAGACGAGCGTATCGCGGGCGATTTGGCCTTTCGCGATTCCCTCAGCGATCTGTTGGGGAGTGAAAGGGCCTTGCTGCTGGCCGTTGACCGCAACGTGCCAAGACGCTGCTCCAGGAACCGGCGGAGGGGCCGTGCCGGCGGGAGCAAAGGCTCCGGCCATCCGGTTGGCCATTGCCAACCCCATTCCCAGCCCCATGCCCTCGGACGCACCGCCGCCGGCCGGGTTATTCGCGGCGGCCGTGATGGCCTGCCCCGTCTGGAATTGCTGAAAGCGGTTCATATCGCCGACGATTCCCATGCTCGAGCGCGTGTCGACCGCCTTTTCGACTTCCTCGGGCAGCGAGACGTTGACGATCATCAGCTGCGGAATGTCGAGGCCATACTCCTTGTCGACCTTCTCTTCGACCTTCTTCCGAAGGTCGTCAGAGAGATCGCGATAGTGCGCCGCCAGGTCGAGCACGGCGATCTTCGAACTGCCCACCAGGTCCGCAAAGGCCGTTACGATGATCGACCGCAACAGCTCGGTCACCTCGTCAGCGTCGAACTCGGCATCGGTTCCGACAAGTTCCTTCAACAAAGCCTTGGGATCGACGGCCTTCACCGCGTAGGTTCCAAAGGCCCGCACCCGCACGGGGCCAAAATCTGCGTCACGCAGCATGATGGGATTCGGCGTTCCCCATTTGAGGTCGGTAATCTGCCGCGTCGAGACGAAATAGACCTCCGACTTGAACGGGCTGTTGAAGCCGTACTTCCAGCCCTGCAGCGTGCTCAAGATGGGAAGGTTGTCGGTCCCCAACGTGTAGTTGCCCGGTTCAAAGACGTCGGCGATCTGCCCGCGATGGACGAAGATCGCCTTCTGACCGGGCCGGACAATAAGCTGAGCCCCGTTCTTGATTTCGTTTTGATAGCGGGGGAACCGCCAAACGAGTGCCCGGTTCGTGTTGTCGACCCACTCGATGATGTCGATGAGTTCGTTGCGCAGTTTGTCGAAGAGTCCCATCGCAATCTCCTGCCGGATTTGCCGCTTCGGGCCGTCAGCTCGGACCTCATTTTGGCACGTTTGGCAGCCGATTCTATCAATCCGCCGCTGCCATTGCGCCAAGTTCCCAGAGGAGCTACCAGCGCACTCAGAGTCGCTAACGCTGAGATCCACACGACGGCTCAAAACTTAGATTCTTGACGCTGTCCGCCATCAAACTGGAACGCCACCTTGTGCATTTAATGACGACTGGGAACCCGCATCAGGTGATTGCCAAAATGGCATTCAGGCGGCGCGCTGCGAAGTCCGATCGCGTTGCCAAATTGACAGGACAGCGTCGAAATGGTCCAAGGGTCGAATCCCTAACATGCTGATATCCAATCGGTTACAACTGTCTGCGTCCGACCAATTCCTTGGCACGACCTTTGCCTCTACGCGAAATATCGCTGTCGAAACGCGCGCGGCCCGGTCGCTTGCCAGTGGAGGCTCAAGCGCGTAAGAAGATGGCCTAAACCTACGACGAACAATTTGGGGCGAGATGCGTCCAGTCGCGCGGGAGACGGTCGCGGCTCAGGCAAAGGAGATCACCATGGCGGTGCAAGGCGAAAAGATCATCGGAATTGATTTGGGGACCACGAACTCGGTCGTCTCGGTCATCGAGGGGAGCGAGGCCAAGGTCATTGCCAACCAGGAGGGAAATCGCCTCACGCCCAGCGTGGTCGCCTTCACCGATAAGGGCGAGATCCTGGTCGGCGAGCCGGCCAAGCGCCAAGCGGTGACCAATCCCAAGAACACGATCTATTCGATCAAGCGGTTCATGGGCCGTCGCCACAGCGAGGTCGAGACCGAAGAGAAGATGGTCCCCTACACGATCGTCGGGGGACCGAGCGACTACGTGAAGGTCAAAGTCGGCAACAAGGAATACTCACCTCCCGAAATCTCGGCACTGATCCTTCGCAAACTCAAAGAAGCGGCCGAGTCGTACCTGGGCCATAAGGTCAACCGCGCGGTCATCACCGTGCCGGCCTATTTCAACGACGCGCAACGACAGGCGACCAAGGACGCTGGTCAGATCGCCGGACTGTCGGTCGAGCGAATCATCAATGAACCGACGGCGGCCGCGCTGGCCTACGGTCTCGAGAAGAAGCGCGAGGAGAAGATCTGCGTGTTTGACCTGGGCGGCGGCACCTTCGACGTCTCAATCCTCGAGGTCGGCGACGAAATGGTCGAGGTGCTCTCCACCAACGGTGACACCCACCTCGGCGGCGACGACTTTGACGAGCAATTGATTAACTTCGTCGCGGATCGCTTCAAGAACGAAAACGGCATCGACCTCCGCAAGGATCCGATGGCCCTCCAGCGGCTGCGCGAAGCGGCTGAAAAGGCGAAAAAGGAACTTTCACAGCAGCCAACGACCGACATCAATCTGCCGTTCATTACGGCCGACCAGACCGGTGCCAAGCACCTGCAGATGAACGTCACTCGGGCCGAGTTCGAGCGGCTAATCGACCCGTTGGTCGAGCGCTGCCGCAAGCCCGTCGAGCAGGCCCTGCGGGACGCCAAGCTCTCGCCCAAGGACATCGACGAAGTCGTGCTCGTAGGCGGTTCGACCCGCGTGCCGAAGGTCGTCGATTTCGTGCGGCAGCAGTTCGGTGGCAAGGAGCCGCACAAGGGCGTCAACCCGGACGAAGTTGTCTCGGTCGGTGCCGCCATCCAGGGCGGAATCATCGGTGGCGAAGTCAAGGAGATGGTGCTCCTCGACGTCACGCCGCTATCCCTCGGGATCGAGACCGAAGGGGGCGTCATGACGGTGCTCATCGAGCGCAACACGACGATTCCCGTCGAAAAGAAGGAGATCTTCTCGACCGCGGCCGACAACCAGACCGCGGTGACGGTGAGCGTGTTTCAGGGCGAGCGCAAGATGGCCCGCGACAATCGGCTGTTGGGGCAATTCAATCTCGACGGAATCCCGCCCGCCCCGCGCGGCGTGCCGCAAGTCGAGGTCAGCTTCGATATCGACGTCAACGGCATCCTCAAAGTGTCGGCTCGCGACCTCGCCACGCAGAAAGAGCAGTCGGTCAGCATTGAGAAATCGAGCGGCCTGTCCGAGTCCGAAATCGAGAAAATGCGGAAAGACGCGGAGTCCCACGCCGAAGATGACCAGCGGAAACGCAAGGTAGCCGAAGCCCGCAACCACGCGTCGCGGCTCGTCTACGAAACCGAAAAACTGATGAAGGAGCATGCCGACAAGCTCGACAGCGGCTCCAAGTCGGCGATCGAATCGTCGATCGAGCGAGTCAACAAGGCGGCCGCGGGTGATGATGCCGGAGCAATCGAGTCGGCCGTCAAGGATCTCGAACAGGCAACGCACGCCCTCTCGAAGCACATGTACGACGCGGCCGCAAAGTCGGGGGCGGGAGCGCAGGCTCAGCCAGCCGGCAACGGAAGTTCCGAGGATGCCGGGCAGACCGGCGACAATGTGATCGACGCGGAGTTCGAGAAGACGTAACCAACGACTCCGCATCGCCGAGTGGGGTCCTCGAGGAGAGCGACGTCGCCAAATCGCACTCGATTTCTGAGTGACCTGACCGCTCACAACGGGCCGCTCCGCGGTCCGTTTTGTTTTGGGAGGCCGCCATGGCATTTCGATTCGAGAAGCTGACCGTCAAAGCTCAGGAGGCGATCCAGCACGCGCAGGATGTGGCGGAGCGGCATGGCCATCAGCAGTTGGTGCCGCTGCACCTGCTCGAGGCCCTGTTGCAGGAAGAGGGAGGCATTGTGCGGCCCCTGCTGCAAAAGATTGGGGCCAACGTCGGCCAGCTCGAGACGATGGTCGCCTCGGAACTCAGTCGCCTGCCCAAGGTCTCCGGCGGCAACGTCCAACTGGCCGCTTCGCCCGCCATGGGAAAGGTCCTCGAGCAAGCGCAGAAGCTAGCCGACCAGATGAAGGATTCCTTCGTCTCGACCGAGCATCTGCTCTTGGCGCTGGCCCAGTCGGGCGAGGCGGCACAGCGGCTGCTTGATCTCAACGGCATCCGCGAGGCCGATCTGCTCGCCGCGCTCAAAACCGTCCGCGGAACTCAGCAAGTCGTCGACCAGAACCCCGAGGACAAATATCAGGCACTGCAGCGTTACGCAGCCGATCTGGTCGAGTTGGCGCGACAAGGCAAGATCGACCCGGTCATCGGCCGGGACACGGAGATTCGCCGCGTGATCCAGGTTCTTTCGCGCCGCCGCAAGAACAACCCGGTGCTGATCGGTGAGCCGGGCGTCGGCAAGACGGCGATCGTCGAGGGGCTGGCCCATCGCATCGTGCAGGGAGACGTGCCGCAGAATCTCAAGGACAAGCGGGTCATGGCACTCGACATGGGCGCGCTGGTCGCGGGTGCGAAATACCGCGGCGAGTTCGAAGATCGTCTCAAAGCCGTGCTTCGAGAGGTGCAGGAATCGGAAGGCCGCGTCATCCTCTTTATCGACGAGTTGCACACGGTTGTGGGCGCCGGCGCCGCCGAAGGAGCGATGGACGCCTCGAACCTGCTCAAGCCGGCGCTCGCCCGAGGCGAGCTGCACTGCGTCGGCGCGACCACGCTCGACGAATATCGAAAACACATC
>DASZIA010000434.1:0-16315 GCA_035949535.1 Planctomycetaceae bacterium
CCAATCCCTGCGAAAGATCTCGAACGCTAGAAAACCGAGAACAAAACCCAAGTGGTGCACGGCCTCGGTGCAGTCGTTCATCATGCGGCGGAGGTTGGGGTTGGTTTTCAGATCTTCGTACTGCGCCTGGATCGAGTCGTACAGCGGCACGAAATGCTGGGGATAGTGCACGATCAAGAATCGGGCGAAGTAGGCGCCAGCCAGCCCGCACGCGATCCGCAAGAACCAGTGCCAGACCCGCGTTTCCCTCAGCGAGCCGCACCAGGCCAGGAAACACGCACCGATTCCGGCCCACTTCGCTCCGGCCAGGAACAACCACAGAAAGCCGTAAGCGCGGGAGATCGGCACGGACCGCTCGATGCCGGGCGTCGCGTCGGTCATCAGCTTGCCCTCGAACAGGCTCGGCCATTGCATCCAGCCTTGGATTCCGGCAATGCCGATCCCGAACGTGAGGGCCACGACAATCCACGCCGATGCGTAACGCCGCGACTGTTCCTTCCGCGGGTCGTGGGCGAGATACCACCAGGCGGCCCCCCACGTCACTCCCGCAAAGATGCAGCCTTTCCAGGCTCCAAACCCCGATGAGCCCCGCACCGCCCAGGTCATGCCGCCCAGCGCGACAAAGAGCAGGGTCGGCAGGATCAAATCGCGCACCAGGTGAGTGCGCGGGCCGCGATTCAATTGCGCGAGGGGTTCGCTGAGCGGGGGACGCTCGGGAGATTTTTGCCTCGCACCGCCAGTCATAACACGCAATTCCTCGTGCGTCCGGCGTAAAGAAAAATGGAATCGAACGAGTTAGCAAGTCTAATCCCGTGGTAAAAATCCTCCAATCCAGTGCGAGCTAAAACGGCGGGTTCCGTGTCGAAGTGTTCGCGGGGAGGATTCAGCCGGCTCAAGGTTCAATCGGACAGAAGCATGAGGCAAGGCAGCGACTACTCGAGCGACACTTTTGCCGAGTTCTACGATCACCTCGACGTCTATGTGAATCGCGGCGACGTCGACTTCTTCGTCTCAGAGGCAGTCGCCGCCTGCGGCCCGGTGTTGGAGTTGGGCTGTGGAACCGGTCGGGTGCTTTTGCCGTGCGCGCGAGCCGGCGCGGCGATCTGGGGATTGGATTCCTCCGAGGCAATGCTGGCTCGCTGTCGGCGCAAGCTGGCCTCCGAGGCCGAGGAAGTGCGTAGCCGCGTCGTTCTCTCCCAAGGCGACATGCGGAACTTCCGCTTCGACACCGAGTTTCAACTCGTCACGATTCCCTTCCGTCCGTTCCAGCACCTAGCGGCAGTTGAGGAGCAGCTCTCCTGCCTCGAGTCGATTCATCGCGCGCTTACGGAGGGGGGCCGACTGATTCTCGACCTCTTCAATCCGTCTCTCACGGTTTTGGTCGACGAGTCACGATTCGACGAGCACTCGAGCGGCGAGCCATTTACGCTGCCTGACGGCCGGTTGGTCGAGCGCACCGAGCGAGTGACAGGCCGCGATTATTTGGGGCAAGTGGTCAGCGTCGACCTGATCTTTTACGTGACGCACCCGGACGGACGTCACAAGCGGCTGGTGCAATCGATCGAGATGCGCTACTTCTTCCGCTTCGAGGTCGAGCACCTGCTGGCCCGCGGCGGGTTCGAGATTGAGGCCGCGTATTGCGACTATAAACGCACGCCTCTCGACGCAGGTCCGGCGCAAGAACTTTTGTACGTCGCGCGAAAAGTGGGCCGCGGATGAAGCTCTGTCGCGCCGTTCAGGCGAGCGGCGACGATCTCAGGCTTCCAGCGAAGATCGACCGCCAATCGTCCCGCGGCCACGTGGGCTCGCAGGGCACGCGACCGGTCAAATCGGTCGGAGTCGAGGTCCGCGCGCGTCATGCCGCCGGCCCGGAAGGCCTCGTACATTTGCTCGATTCCGTCCGCGACGGTCCACCGCGGCCGGAAACCGGGCACCTCCTGCGCGAGGCGACTACAATCGACGCGGTAAGAACGCCGATCGGCGCCGTTGCCCGGTTCATAGTCCATGCGACTGGGCACCAACTGATGGGTGAGCTCTGCCAACTCGCCCAGGCAGTAATTGTCTTCGGTCCGTCCGACGTTGAAGGTGCGGCTGTGGATGAGCTTTCGGGGCGCGCTCAGAACGGCCTCGAATGCGCGGCAAATGTCCTCGACGTGGACCAAGGGCCGACACGCCAGGCCGTCTCCGCGAAGGACGACGCGTCCGGTCGTCGCGACATTCGCCACCAATTCGTTGAGCGCCAAATCCAACCGCACGCCGGGCGAAACGCCATAAGCCGTCGCGTTGCGCAGGAAGGTGGGGCTGAAACTGTCGTTGGCCAGCAGAGCCAGACTCCGCTCGGCAAGCGCCTTCGACTCGGCATACGACGTGAGAGGGGTAACGCGCGCGTCTTCGTCGAGCAGCGCTGACCCTGCGTTGCCGTAGAGGCTGCACGACGACGCAAACAGGAAACGCGGCACTCCCGCCTGCTTCGACATCTCGGCCAGCCGCACCGTGGCCCGCGTGTTGATGTCGAGCGTCAACTCGCGGCCCACACGGCCGAGGGGATCGTTCGACAGGGCCGCCAGGTGAATCACCGCGTCGAGCCCGACCAGGTCGGCGCGAGTCACGTCGCGGACGTCGTCGGCCACGCATGGCACGACCAGTCGCTCATCGTCGAGCACCCAGTCTCGATAGAGTCCGCTATCGAGGCCGAAAACTTGATGCCGCTGGGCCAAGAGCCGCGGCACCAACTCGCTGCCGATGTAGCCGTAACAACCGGTGACTAAGATCCGCATGATTCTCACGGTAAGGAGCTGCGGGTGCCCCGGAACAGAGGAATTCGGCGGAGGGGAGTTTGGCTTGTCGAACCAGGCGGCCGCTGGTAGCAGTCGTTCTGATTGTGTCTGCGATGTGGAAATGAGGCGGGCGTGCCACGAGAGGCAGTCGATCGGTCCACGGTTAGTCGCTGGCCGGACGGCGGCGCAATTGTTTGGTTGCCGAGCGCGAGCGTTTGTCGCTCAAGCGACGGCGACGAGAACCAGCGGTCGGCTTGGTCGGTCGCCGGCGTTTGGGCTGCACGGCGGCCCGCACGAGCAGCTCTCGCAGTTTCTCGTAGCAATCGTCGATGTTCTTTGGCTGGTCGCGGAACCGCTGGCTTGTGAGGAGGAAATCGCCCGCTTCAGTGATGCGATTGCGGTTCTGTTCGACAAACCGCGTACGGACGCGCTCGTCGAGACTGGGCGATTCGAACACGCGCCAGCGCAGCACGGCCTTGCTGTTGACCTTGTTGACGTTCTGGCCCCCGGGTCCGCCGCTCCGCGCGAAGGTGAACGAGAACTCGTCGAGCGGAATGCCCAACTGGGGCGTGACGAACAGGAACCGTTCACCGTCACTGGAATCACTTGCTTCGCCCGCGCTCGAGGGCATTGGGGTTTTTCCTGGTTGCAGCTGCCAGAGGCTCTATCAAACCGTCAGTCTGTCAATTATAGAAGAGCCAAGGCTGCGCTTAATCCTTGACTCTTTCAGGAAGGTCGCCGACATGTTCGATCGCGAACTCCGTTTGTACGGATTGATGAACGGACTGCTGCAAAAGCTTCTGGCTGAAGTCGATGAATCACGATTCCAGCATCCCCTGTGCGAAGGGGGCAACTCTCCCGCGTGGATTCTTTCACACCTGGCGGTGGTCAACGACTATTGTCTCAAGAATTTCGGCGAGCAACGGATCGCCTCCGCGGAATGGCACAAGCGGTTCCGCCCCGGTGCGATGCCGAAGGACGACCCCTCTCCCCTCCCCTCCAAAGCCGAATTGCTCGAGGTGCTGGAAAAGGGTCGGCGGCGAATCATGGAGACGGCCGCGAATGTCGATCCCGAAAAGATGAACCAGCCCCAGACGTCCGACTTCTTCAAGGATTCGCCGGTGAAAACGGTCGGCGACGTCGTGGCCCACCTGCTCACGACCCATTTCGCGTTTCACATCGGTCAGATTTCAGCCTGGAGACGGCTGGAGGGGCAGTCGTTTCTCATCTGAGCCTGACCCGTTCTTCCTTCGCTTTTTGCGAGGATGGGCGATGAACGTGGTTACGGGGGAACAGAACGAGCGGCCAAGGGGCGGCTGCCCGTCGTTGCCGTGGATGCGCGTCACGCTCTGTGCGGTGGCACTGTGGGTGACGACGACCGCGTGTCTGGAGGTGTACTGCCGCGGCAGGGGGTATCGCCCGCACGTGTCCGACGGTAAGGACCTCTGGTACTTCTGGCGACAGCGCGTCTATCGCGACGATGGAAAGGTCATCGTCTTCCTGGGGACTTCGCGCATCATGGCGGATATTTCCCTGGAAACAATGCGAATTCGTCTGCCCGAGTATCGCGCCGTTCAACTTGGTCTAAGTCACGCCCAGAGTTGCGTCGGCTTGCTCGATGATCTTGCCGACGATCGCGCGTTTCGAGGAATTGTCGTGTGCGAGCTCGATACGCCCTTGCTCGCCCGATCACGCTGGTCGGAGCGCGAAGAATATCAAAGCTATCGGCCCCCCACCTTTGCAGCGCACGTCTCGGCGATCGCTGAAGCCGTGATCGCCGATCGCTTCGTGGTGCCGCAACGCGCGCACTCGATTCGAGAGACCGTTCGCCGCTCTTTAGCGCCCGATCCACGAGCGCGACCCGAGGCAATCTGCACATCCTTCCGGCGCGACACCCAATGGCACTTCCAAGATATGACAGACATCCAGGGCATGCGTCTGAGCGCGACGGCCCGTTACCGCGAAGACTACGCCAGCGGCCACTTTCCGCCCTGGAACTCACTCAGCACCGAGGTCCACGATATCAATGCCATGGTCCAGAGGCTGAGAGCCCGAGGCGGGAACGTTGTTTTCGTACGAGCACCGTCGTCAGGTGATCGCTGGGACCTTGAAGAACAATACCATCCGAAGGCGTCTAACTGGGACCAGTTTGCAGCAGCGAGTATCGCCCCCTGTATCCATTTCAGGGATTACGCGGCGATGCGCGACTGCCAATGCCCGGACGAGTCCCATTTAGACGCGCGCGACAGCCCCCGTTTCACTCGTTCGCTGATCGACGAACTTGTAAAGCGCGGCGTGGTTGGCGGCAAGGCACGCTAAGGCTTGGAACGCTCGACGTTCCATCACCAAACTACGATGGTTCAGAGAGTTCCGCGCTTTCGGAGAAAACGGAATGCGAGGAACGTGGCAACTCCGATGAGAAACACCCCGTTCGCCAGCAGAATCCAATTGAAGCGCTGTCGCCCCGCGGGAACTACGTCAACGGGCTCGGAAGGCGCTCCTGCCCTGAGCGGGGCCAGCTGTCCTTGGTCCCACGCCATCAATTCCGTTCCGTGCAACACGATCTCCCGCCCCTGCTCCGGTTGCAGCCCTGCCAGTGTGAATACCGCTTCCGGAGGTGCCTGGTCATAAACGAGGGCATCGATCGTCGCGACCTCCTCCTCGATGAGCGACCCAGCTTCGGAGAACCGGTAGGTGACCCGCGACGGATAACAGAGATCCTGAGGCGGCCACAGTTTTGGCTCGCTAACGATCTCCCAGACGTGGGGCGTCGGAGGAGAACCAACCGTGCTTTCAACCCGAATCCCAAGTACGGCGCTCCGCTGGTCGGCTGACACCCAGGTCTTCACGCTGGTGCGATGCCCTTTACCGGCCCGAAAGCTAATTTGCTTTGCAGCACGCCCCTCGAATTTAACGTCCGTCACACTCAGATCGACCCGGTCGCCGCGCTCAAACGGGTTGAAGACTCCGATGTGGCCAATTTCGATAATTGACTCCGCGCGCAGCCCCACGAGTGCGGGATGAAACATTCCGGACTCCGGCGCCATACGTTCGGTCGCTTGATTAACCAGTATTGCCGGCAGCGCGTGGCCTGGGGAGAGACGATCTGCTGTAATGAACTCGTTGTCGTTCAAGATGCGCCGCTCTAAGACAGTATGATTCGGGAACCGTGCCTCACTGTCCATGCGGAGCTTAGCCCCGTCGAAATAGACGGTGAAGTGGGTCGTAAACTTCTCGTAGACCGACTGGATTTTGTTGGTGATGTACCGCGAATCCAGCTCTAAGCGGCCCACGCGAAGTTGCTGTCGCGAATCCAGAACCGGCCTTTCCAGCGTATCGATGAGTTGTTCTAAAGCATTCTTCGCTGGGCGAGAGCCAGATTGGCTGGTCTCGTCGGACGCCACAGCCCTATCTGCTAGGACTTGAAACGCCACAATTAATGCGAGCGCATTCATCAAACGCCATCGGCAAGTTCGGCGATGCGTCATCGCGCACCTCCCGGCAATCGATCGATGTTTGGTTCCGGAGACCGTCCCCCTTCGGCAATGGCGGCGACGTAGATGGGGATCATTAGCTGACGTGACTACAAATCGGGCAGTCGCGTCGCGCGCTCGTAAGGGGGCTAGAGTCGCTGCGGTAAGCAACGCAGATGTGCGAGATGGATGCAAGCTAAACTAAGCGTCACAGGTGGAAATATCAAGGACCTACACAAACACTCTCTGGAAGACTTTCTGACTTGGCGACAATAGCCGGGAGCTGGCATTTCCGACCCGACGTCCCGTCGCAGCGACGAAACGATCTTTTCGGACCCAGCCGTTTTGCTGAACTCCGCGGCCAACTAGTTCGTCGATTACCGAATCGGGGTGGCTGGGGTCGGCGTCCTCGCCGCCCCCAGGTTTTGGAGCGCACCGGTGAGCCTCTGGTGGGCGAACCGAAGCGGTTCGACCCCAGCCACCCTCGAACACAAGGATGTGTGGCGCCATGTATTGTTCTGAGTGTGGCAAACCGGCGGCGGGAAAGTACTGTTCGAACTGCGGCACGCCGCTCACATCGGCAGCGACGGCGGTTTCGGTTGCCGCGCCGCTGTCGGCGCCGTCGGCTGGTGTGGCGAGCGTTCCGCCAGCACCGCATCTGCCCTTCGCGGCCGACACCGTTTTGGTCGTCGATTGGGAAAATGAATGGCGCTACGACGAGCTGATTAAAGTGCCCGAGGTGCGGCAGATTATCGAACGCCACACAAAAATGGCCCGCACGCCGATCAGCGGAGAGCAATTCAGCAAGATCGCCGACAAGATCCTGCAGAATCCGCTGCCGACCGATAAGCTGGCCGCTTTCGCCCAGCCGATCTTTGGCAGCTTCGGCATTCGCACCGGCAAGGAGCGCACCGCGCTCATCGAGGCGCCGATCGGGCGTGCGATGCTACGCGTGCTCTGTTCGCTGGCCCGTCACGGCCAATCGCTACGGCGCGTCAAACAGGATCCTGATGGCTGCGTGTTCGACGCGATGCTTCCCTCCGATCCGATGTCGCTCGAAGGAGACTTAACTGTCTCCGTACGCCGCCGCAATTCACGAACGGAAGTCACGGCGTCGACAAACATCACGGGGCAAATGTTCGACTGGGGCAAGAGCCGCCGTTGCCTCGACGTCTTCTTCGATGATCTGCAGCTCGACCCGGCTTAAGCCTGGGTTCCACCTGGTCCTTAAAGCGACGGCTGCAAGAGTTCCAGCCTCGATGGTGCCGGCCGTGTCCGAAGCGTAAGCTCGGAGCGATCGCCGATTTCCATCGAGGACTGATTCCATGTCGAGTCGAATGAACCGCCGGACCGCGCTCACGCGCTGCGCGCAGTTGGCTTCCGTTGGTGCCGTGGGCGTTTTGGCTCCGCCACGAACGTCGCGTGCCCAGGGGCAATCTACGATCGCCGTGAGTGTGCTCCTCGACGAACCGATCGGGCGGATCAAGCCGGCGCTTTACGGGCAGTTCACTGAGCACATCGGCGGAGTGATCTATGATGGCATCTGGGTCGGGCGCGACTCGAAAGTGCCGAACATCGATGGGATTCGCC
The DNA here is from genome assembly GCA_035949535.1 of Planctomycetaceae bacterium. Classification (GTDB taxonomy): domain Bacteria; phylum Planctomycetota; class Planctomycetia; order Planctomycetales; family Planctomycetaceae; genus DASPSM01. Next base: position 7,841 of record DASZIA010000434.1, read on the forward strand.
GATCGATCGTCGAGCACGTGCGCCGCCTGGGCAAAATCGTCATCCGTTGGCCCGGTGGCTGCTTTGCGGATGCCTACGATTGGCGCGACGGCATCGGTCCGCGCGAGAAACGCCCGCGCCGCTTCGGCCGCTGGCAAGAGAACACCGAGTCGAACCAATTCGGCACGCACGAATTCATCAAGTTCTGCCGGCTGTGCGGAGCGGAGCCGTACCTGGCGGGCAACGTGGGCACGGGGACGCCGGAGCAGTTTCAGCGCTGGGTCGAATACTGCAACGCGCCGGCCGGCGCGACGTCGCTCGCCGACGAGCGCGTGGCAAACGGCGACCGCGAGCCGTTTCGCGTCCGCTATTGGGGCGTCGGCAATGAGAGCTGGGGCTGCGGCGGCAAGTTCACGCCGGAGGATTACTGCACGCAGTATCGGCGGTTCACCGAGTGGTTGCCCGGCTACGGCGTGCCTCATTATCTCATCGCGTCGGGGCCCAACGGCAACGATCTCGACTGGACGAAGCGGTTCTTCAAGAAGTGGACGGACTACGCCCGTGCTCCGCTCTCGGCCTGGGCCGCCCATTATTATTGCGGCACGACGGGACACGCACTGAATTTCACGCGCGATCAGTGGTACGAAATGCTCGAAAAAGCCAACCGCATGGAGCGACTGATCACCGACCAATGGGCCGCGATGGGCGAGTTCGATCGCGGCCGGAAGGTCAAGCTGATCATCGACGAGTGGGGCTGCTGGCACCCGAAAGGGACCGAGCTGAACCCACATCATCTTTTCGAGCAGAAATCCTGCCTGCGCGACGCGCTCTGCGCGGCCCTCACGCTCGACACCTTCAACCGCCATGCCGACAAGATCGACATGGCCAACGTCGCGCAACTGGTGAACAACATCCACACACTGTTCCATGCGGACGGCGACAAATTCGTCGCCACTCCGAATTTCTATGTCTTCGAGATGTACCGCCCGCATCACGACGCGCAGAGCGTGCGCCTCGACGTGCAGGCTCCGGTGGTGTCGTTCAACGCGAAGGGGCCGTCGCAGGTGTTTCGTGTCGCGGGTTCGGCGTCTCGCGCCGATCGCCGCGTGACCGTCACGCTCGTCCACACGCACGCCAGCGAACCGGTCGAAGTTTCGCTGTCACTTCGTGGCGGCTCGGCCGATCGCGTGCAGCAAACCGTCCTCACACACGCGACGCTCAATGCGCATAACACCTTCGAGAAACCGGATGAGCTGGTGCCGAAGACCTCGAGCACGCCGCACCGCGGAGCGTCGTTCACTTGCGTACTGCCGCCGGCGTCCGTGACGCGATTGGATATCACGCTGGCCTGATCGACGCCTCCTGTCGGATGCGAAAGGCCGTAGCCCCGAGAGGGGCGGCACTCTTCTTCCCACCGGCGTCAGCCGGTGGAAAACGGCTCGTCCCATCGCCCGTCAGCCCCCGAAGGGGGCGGCACACCTTCGCAAGAGTGTCGCCCCCTTCGGGGGCTTTCTCGACCAGAGGCCCGGAAACCACCGGCTGGCGCCGGTGGCAATCAGAGTGTCACCGCTTCGCGGTTCAGAATCGTCACACCGGCATAATGAAGAAGCAGTAACTTCGTACGTGATTTAAGTAGCCGCGCACGAAGTAACCGGTGTCTCTTGTTGCGGGGCTAGCCGCGTGGCATTCTCACCGATCGCCATGCAGCTAGCCTGCATAAGCCGCCTGCGGCGGACCGCTTACTTCGTGCGCGGCTCTGAAGACGGGAGCACTCGCTCTTCGATCCACCCGCGGACGATCTCCATCCCAAAACGCTGCAGTTGCTTCAGGAGCGTCTTCACGCGGTCGCTGTCGAGATCTTGCTCGTAGGCTCTCAAGAGTGCCCCCGACTGGGCTTCGCTTAAAACAGAGATGAGTGCCGGCATCAGCTCTTCGAGGATTCCCCAAGTGCGTTGGCGTTCGAGATCCGAGCAAACGGGGACGACCGTCGCCAGCGAACCGCCGAACAGCTCGCGCACATAGTCGACGGCATCGTGGATTGCGTGTTCCTTCGCCCGCACCGGTTCGCGCCACTCGTAAGGCGGCGACCATTCCATCACGGGCCGCAAGAGGTCGATGTGTGTCACCACGCCGACGATCGGCGGCGGTTTGAGCTGTGGCTGCGATTGGTACCAGGTCTCGACATCGCGCAGCGTGCGGCGATCCGCCTCGCGAGCCGGCGAGTGCGCGTCCATCACGACCAGAACCGCGTGCGATTCCTGCATCGCCTCGCGGATTTCTTGTAACTGCTCGGCGGACGCTCCGGCTTCCCCGTAGCCTGGCGTGTCGAGCAGGGTCACACAGACCGGCGGCGTGCCGAAGGTCGCCTGATAGCGATGCACATCGCGCGTCTTCGGCAGGATGTCGACGGCCGCCTGGTGAACGCCGGTGAGCGCGTTGACCAGGCTCGATTTGCCCGAACTCACCTGGCCGACCAGAGCCACGTTGACGCACTGAGGGTTGGGCGGGCCACCGGACGGCGCGGCACGCTCGGTCGAGTGGCCGGCATCGGACTGAAAATGCCGGCGGTAAGCGTCGGCCCCGCCGCGCAGCCGTCCGCTGTTCATTTCGATCAGATAAAACCCGATCTCCCGGATGAAGCGCAGATAAATCACCGCCAGCACCTCGGTTTGCAGTTCGGTGGTGATCGGGTCGGCCGTCATCCGCGAAGTCCAGAGCCGGGCGATGTTGGCGGGGTTCATCAAGATGGACGCGGCCCAAGTCGTGTTCTGAATCCGTCGCACCCACTTGGGCGCGTGTTGCAGCATTTGCCAGTGCTTGATCGACAGCATCCGGCTTCCCGGCAGCGACGTCAGCAGCCACTGCTCCAGATCGTCAAGCGCCAAACGCACGGCCGCCAACACTTCGGGGACCGTCAGCGAGGAAAAAGGGTCTTCCGCGTCGGGAAAGTAGTTCCGAGCCAAAGCCGCGGCCAGCTTCTGCGCTTGTTGTCGATAGAAGTCGGGATCGGTGAGCTGAGTCGGGGTCAGTTGATCCACTTGTTGCTGAAAGTCTCGAACGATCAATGCGGCCCGTTCGTCGCGCGGCGTCCAATGAGGGGGAACGGTCACGGCGTGCCCTTGCCGCATCGGATGTCCGGTCCGCCAGAACCGCCCGAGCACCCACGCCGCCACCCAAAAAACGGGGGCTACCCACCACGACTGTCGCAACAGGCCCGTTTCCCAAAGCGCAAACCCGCCCAAAACGCCGTAGATCACTACGGGCAGGAAGACCAGGAGGCCGAGGACTGCGGAACGTCGCGAGATCACGCGTGGGTCTCCGCCATGGTTGTCTTCCAGAGCGCGACGCCCTTGCGTAATTGTTCCTGATAAACCTGGCGCAGCTCGCTGGCATCCGGGACGTGTCCCTTGCGGATCTCCAAAAAATACCAATTCCAGACCCATCCCGATGCGTACATGAACGCGAAAGCGGCTGCCGCGTTGGCGGCCATCCCCAGCCAAGGGATGAATTTCAACAGTTCGCGGAGGCCCATCCGAATCGCCAACCGTCCACCCATTGCCACCGTGACGTGGGCCAATGCGGCCGCGTCGAGATGCTGCTGGTTGACGAGGGCCAATCGATGCGCGAGATGCGATTGAATGGCCATCACCACCGGGAGGTCAATCCAAGGGATCGGGACGGCCGCCGCCGAGGCCGCCAGCACGCTATGAGCCAGGATGATCGGCAACGAGCGCTCCTGCTGAATCTCGAGCAGTGCCTCGCGCAGCTGGTCCATCTGCAACAGCGTCTGGCGATAGGCCTTGGGCAAGAGCTCGAGAACAGCCGCTTTGAGCCGCGGTCCGCCGAAATCCTGTTCCACGAATCCGTCGCTTGGCGGCGTGAGGTCGATGGCGACTGCGCGGTCGAAGAGGCCGTCGAAGCGATCGTACTGAGCGCCAATGCATCGACGGAGATCCTCCGGGATGTTCGCCGGCATCGGGCGCTCGGACGAATCAAACGGATCCGGATTGGGATGTTGCTGCCCTGGATACGCGTCATGCAGGCAGCTGACCGCCAACAACACGGGTCGCTCCGGATTGGCTTTCCGAATTTGTTTGAGTGGCCCGACGACTTCGTCGGTCGCCTGATCGGTCGCGCGAACGGTCGCGATCACCAGGTGAGTGCGCGAATCGAACTGGGCTAGATCTTCAGCCGGATCATAGCCGGCTTCGCCCAGACCTCGGGTATCGAGAAACTGAACGATGGGGACGTCCGCATCGGGAAAGCTGAAGAGCCGGGAGTAGCGCGTTTGCGGCCGATAACCACGTCCGATTTCGGCATCGGCAGCGCCGGTGAGATAGCGGACGATCGATGTCTTTCCGCTCCCCGTTTTGCCGAGCAGCCACAAACAGGGGATGGGGGCCGTCGCCAAAAGCTCCGAACGGCGGCGCAAGAACTCGTCTTTGCGCTGGGGACCGAAGAACTTCCAGGGGTTCCACATGCCGTGTGCGGCTTGCTGGTTTGGGGGGCGAGCAGGCGTTGCGATCACGGAATTCTCAGTTCCTAACGGGCCGAGAACAAGGTCGCGTTTGTCAAAGGGTGGGGTTACTGCGAATAATTGGTGGTTGTTGCGGCGCCGGGCGGGCCCGACCGTGTGCCCCGCGAGCGGGGCTCCCTGGGCTTGCCGCATCATTCCGGGTCGCATAAAAGACCCAAATTGCGCGCCGTCCTGCCTGGGAGGGCGAAGCTCCTGCTGAGCCGGTTTTCTCTGTGACGGCTCGGCGGGAGCCTCGCCCTCCCGCAATCCAAGGGCGTCGGCGCGAGACTTTTATAACGGGAGGATTGGTTCGGGATGGCGGTGTTGTTGCAGGTCAAGAACGCGACCAAGAGTTATGGGAACCAGGTCCTCCTCGACGATGCGGAGATGACGTTAGTCGACGACGTGAAGGTCGGATTTGTCGGCCGCAACGGCGCCGGCAAAAGCACGCTCTTGCGCGTCCTCTTGGGCGAAGAGGAACTCGAACGTGGCGAAGTGATCCGCCACCCCAAGCTGCGGCTCGGCTATTTGCGGCAGCACGACCCGTTTCATCCCGGGGAGACGGTGCTCGACTTTTTGATGCGCGATAGCGAGCAGCCCGATTGGAAATGCGGTGAAGTCGCCGGCATGTTCGAACTCAAGAGTGAGCTGCTCGAGGGACCCGTCGCCAAGCTCTCGGGCGGATGGCAGACCCGCGTGAAGCTGGCCGCCTTACTCTTGCACGAGCCCAATCTGCTGCTGCTGGACGAGCCGACGAACTTTCTCGACTTGCGCACGCAGATTCTGCTCGAACACTTTTTGCGGAACTATCAGGAAGCTTGCTTGATTGTGTCGCACGACCGGGCGTTCCTTCGCGCGACCTGCACGCAGACGCTCGAAATCGCCCGCGGCAAGCTGACGATGTTTTCCGGGAAGATCGATGCGTTTCTCGAAAACCAGCGCGAGCGGCGCGAGCGCGACGAGCGGACCAACGCGACCGTGCTCGCCAAACGCCGCCATCTGGAAGAATTCATTGCCAAGAACAAGGCCCGCGCCAGCACGGCGACCCGCGCCCGGTCAAAGAGTCGGCAGCTCGAGAAGCTCGACCTGATTCAGATCGACACCGACGAGCCGACGGCGAAAATTCGCGCTCCAGAGGTCGAGCCGCGCAAGGGTCCGGCCGTTCGCTGCCGTGAGCTTTCGATCGGTTACCCTCAACGCGAGGTCGCCAGCCAGATCGATCTCGAAATTGACCACGGCTGGCGGGCGGCCGTCGTCGGAGACAACGGCCAGGGAAAGACGACCCTGTTGCGGACGCTCGTCGATTCGCTCAAACCGCTGGCAGGAGAAGTTCGCTGGGGTTACGGTTGCCAGGTCGGCGTTTATGCCCAGCACGTCTACACCAGCCTGCCCGATAAAGAAACAGTGATGGGTTACCTCGAGCAGAAAGCCGCGACCGGAACGAAAACGCAGGCCATCCTCGACCAGGCAGCCGCCCTGCTCTTTCGCGGCGATCACATCGAGAAGCCAATCTCGGTCCTCTCCGGCGGCGAGCGGGCTCGGCTCTGCCTGGCCGGCCTCCTGTTGGCCCAACATAACGTGTTGATTCTCGACGAGCCGGGCAACCATCTCGACGTCGACACCGTCGAGGCGCTCGCCGAGGCGCTCTTGGCCTACCAGGGGACGGTGATCTTCACGAGCCACGACCGCCACTTTATGAAGCGTGTGGCGACCTGCATCGTCGAGGTGCGAGACAGCCGCGTCGTCAACTATCGGGGCGACTACGAGGCCTACCTGTACGCCGTCAACAAAGAGATCGACCAAGGCGAGCGGGAGCGTGAGAGCCGCGCGGCCCGACCAACGCCGGCTCGACCCGCCCCTGCGCAATCGGAACGTGCGGCTCCTCGCCCTGCGCCGAAAAACGGTCGCGCGGCGCGCAAAGAGATCGCCAACTTAGAGCGATCCATTTCTCAGCTCGACGCACAAAAACGCGAAGCCAATCGTCAGTTGCTCGAAACGACCGACGCGGCCGAGGCCTTGCGCCTGCACAACGAAGTCACGTCGTTGACGGCGCAGATCGCGGAGGCCGAGGACCGGTGGTGCCAACTCCAGGAGGAGGTCGCCGCGGAGTAAGATCTGTTCGGAGCCGCGCGCGTCAACGGTCGCGGCTCAAAGAGAAATGACTCCGCGAGCATCGTCGCCCCATGACGTCAGCCCCAGTTGAACGCGATTCTGTTGAACGCGATTCTGCGAATTTCGATTCGAGCAAGCCGCTGGCGGGGCTTCGCGTGCTCGATTTCTCGCATGCGCTGGCTGGCCCCTTTTGCACGCTGATCCTCGCGGAGTATGGGGCCGACATTTACAAGCTCGAGTCCCGCGACGGCGGCGACATCGGGCGCGGCTGGGGCCCGCCCGACTACGGCGATCAGTCGAGCTTCTTCATGGGGCTCAACCGCGGCAAGTTCGGCATCTCGATCGATCTCAAACGGCCCGAGGGAATCGAGCTTTGCCTGCGGCTCATCGAGACGATGGACGTCGTTATCGAGAATTTTCGTCCGGGCACCATGGATCGGCTGGGGCTCGGTTACGACGCGGTGCAGGCCCGCAATCCCCGCATCATCTATTGCTCGATCTCCGGCTACGGTCAGGACGGGCCCTCGCGCAACGAGCCGGCGATGGACCTCATTGTGCAAAGCTCCAGCGGCCTGATGAGTATCACCGGCACCGAGGAGAGCGGGCCTGTCCGCTGCGGCTACTCGGTGGCTGACGTCAGTGCGGGCATGTTCTCGATCATGGGGATTTTGATGGCCCTGCGGTCGCGCGACAAAACGGGACGCGGCCAATACATCGACGTCTCGATGTTCGACAGCATGATCTCGGGAATGACGAGCTGCTTCATGATCTACCTGGGATCGAATGCCCTCCCCAAGCCGATGGGCTCGGCCTATCCCACGATCGTGCCGTACCGGGTCTTCACCGCGCAGGATCGGGACTTTTCGATCGCGATCGGCAGCGAAAAGCTCTGGACCGCTTTCTGTGCCGCCATCAATCGACCCGACCTCGAGCGTCACGCCGATTACGCGACCAACCAATTGCGCGTGAAGAATCGGGCCGCGATCGAGGGGCTTCTCTCCGACCTCTTTCGCACGCGGCCGGCCGCGGAGTGGCTCAAGACCCTTGGAGCCGGCGGGATTCCTTGCTCGCTCGTCAGGAATCTGAGGGAAGTCGTCGAAGATCCACAGAGTACGGTCCGCGGTATGTTTCCGACTGTCGAAGAGTCGCCGGTCGGACCACATCGCGTGACCGGGGCCCCGATCAAATTCGCCCGCGGCGGGCCGTCCAAGAAACCCGCCGCCTCGCCGCGTTCGGCCCCGATGCTGGGCGAATACACGCGTGCAACGTTGGCCGAGCTGCTGGGACTCGATGCTCCCACGATCAGCAAACTGGTCGAGAGCGGCGTCGTGTTCCAGGCAAAAGCGTCTCGCGGCTCCGCTTAGGCGAGAAGTGCGACCCTCGCGCCGTGTTGAAACAAAAAACGCGACCGGCAAGAATGCCGGTCGCGCTGAGATGGTTTTCTAAGGCGCGGGCTGATTCTCGATCAGACCGCGGTACGTTTTGAGCAATTACCGCTCGCGACGCTCGTTGCCTTTCTCGTTACCGGGATTGGCGGGCCGCTCATTGCCCTGTGGACGCGGGGGCTGGGCCGCACCGCGGATGGTCCGACCGTTTTGTTGCGGCTGATTCTCAAAGCCGCGTTGGCGATTGTCCGGTCGGTTGTCGAAGCCGCGCTGATCACCGCGCATATTGCCGCGCGCGTCGCGGTCGCCCCGGAAGAACGTCTGCACACGCTGTTGCATCCGCGCATCCCTTAGCTCGGCGATATCGCGAATGCGCGGCAGGTCGCGGATGCGATCGCGGCCGAAATCGAGCGTCAAAGCCCGGCGATCGACGTCGAACATGCCCACGCCCCACGGTATGGCGACGAGGCCGCCGTCGGCTGC
>DASZIA010000435.1:0-20417 GCA_035949535.1 Planctomycetaceae bacterium
CTGCTCCACGGCACTCAAACTTCGGGAAAGCTGTTCACGGGACTGCTGGTGTTTGACCAATTCACAGTCTTTTTCCGGCTGTTCCTGCTGACCTTCATCATCTTTGTGACGGCCCTCACGGCCATCTCGGGCATTCCCGACTACGAAGATGGACCCGACTTTTACACGCTGCTCTTCGGCGCCACGCTCGGCATGCTGCTGATGGCCAGCGCCAACAACCTGCTGATCCTGTTTCTCGGGGTCGAGATGGCGAGCGTCCCGAGTTACGCGATGGTCGGCTTCCTCAAGGGACGTCGGCAGAGCAGTGAGGCCTCGCTCAAGTTTGTGGTCTATGGAGCCGGTGCCGCGGGGGTGATGCTCTACGGCATCAGCTTGATGGCCGGTCTCCTAGGGACCGCCAATTTCACCGAGATGGCCGCGAACCTCGACCAGGTCGTGGGAACGGCCGGCATGAAGGATCCCACTGTCCGCACGATCCTGTTGGGCGCGCTGATGGTGTTCGTCGGCCTGGCGTTCAAACTGTCGATCGTGCCGTTCCACTTCTGGTGTCCCGACGCGTTTGAAGGCGCGGCGGCCGAGGTGGCCGGCTATCTTTCGGTTGCCTCGAAGGCGGCTGCTTTTGCGCTTTTGATCCGCTTTTGCCACATTCTCGTAGGCGGCCACGTCGAAGGTATGGCTCAGCTCAATTACGCCCTGGGGCTCGGATTGGGGATGGTGGCAGCCCTCACGGCGACTTTCGGGAATCTGGCCGCTTATTCGCAGCGAAACGTCAAGCGGCTCTTGGCCTATTCCACGATCGCGCACGCCGGCTACATGCTGATGGCAGTTGCGGCCATGATGGTGATCGCCAACGGACCCAAGGTGCCCAATGTCGACGTCGCCTTCAACGTGACGCGGTCGATCGAGGGGCTCTTGTATTACCTCGTCGTCTACATGTTCATGAATCTGGGCGCGTTCGCGGTAGTCGCCCTGATCCGCAACGAGATCTATAGCGAGGACGTCGACGACTACAACGGCCTGGCTCAACAGGCGCCGCGATACTGCTTGTGCATGGCCGTTTGCATGTTCAGCCTGATCGGCCTGCCCCCGTTCGGAGGCTTCTTCGCGAAGTGGTCGATTTTCGCCCCGCTTTTGCAGGCCGGTTATGTGAACAAAATGATGTGGGGCGTGCTGGTGATCGGGGGCGTCAACACTGTCTTTAGCTTGTTCTATTACATCCGCGTGCTCAAGGCGATGTACATCGCTCCCCGACCCGAGGGCGCGCGGACAGCGGGCGAGTTCGGGCCCGCCGGCGCCTTCGCGATCGTGCTGACCTTGCCCGTCTTGTTGACCGGAATCGGGGTGACGCCCGTGCTGCGCTTAACAGAGACGGCTGCTGTCTCCGTGTTCGAGACGCCTGCGAGTACGCAAATCGAGCGGCTCGCGGCCGAAAAGTCGGCCGACGAACCGCCGTCCAAACTCTGACATCCGAATTCCAAGTGTCGGGGCGAAGCGCTCGACGCAACGCAAGCTCAATGCAACACAACGATGTGCTTAACGGAGTGCTGATCCTGCTGCGTCGCAGCCTGCTGCAGTATGCGGCTGAGGCGTGGCCCTGGACCGGCTCTGGATCGGGCGAACCTCAAGCAGCGATCGACCGGTTGATCGCGGCCCAGGCGGAGCGGGTCCGCAAGCTTGCGGAACTCCTGGACAGCCGCCGTTGGACCATCGATTTCGGCGCCTTTCCCGATTTCACCGATCTGCACTATTTGTCGCTGACGTTTGTGCTGCCGCACCTCGTCGAAAATGAGCGGCGGATCGTGCGAGAGATCGAGCTCGCACTCCCCGCGTGCGCGGGCGATTCCCAGGCCACGGCCCTCGTTGCCGCGATCCTCGTGGAGGAGTCTCAGACGCTCGCGGAACTCAAACGGCTTGCCGGCCCCACGCCGAGCGCTACTACCCAGAGCGCCGCGTGACAGGCCGCTATAATACGACTGGTCCGCGGTTCGCTCCGGCGAGCCGCCAGCGTGAGCTGGCGGGTGCTTCTCTCTGCGGCGTGTATCTCGATCGAAGAGAAAGAAATTAAGCACCAGCCAGCTGACGCTGGCCGCTCGCGGGGCAACTCTCGACCCTACGTCCGACTTGAAAACCGTCGCGAGAATTCGACGTGCCGCAATTTGAGCTTGTCAGCGAATTCCAACCAGCCGGCGATCAGCCCGAGGCGATTCGTTCGCTCGTTCGCGGCATTCGCGAAGGCAAGCGGAGCCAAGTGCTCTTGGGAGTCACCGGCTCGGGCAAGACCTTCACGATGGCCAACGTCATTGCGCAGATCCAGAAGCCGACGCTGGTGCTGTCGCACAACAAGACACTCGCTGCCCAGCTCTTTGCCGAGTTTCGCGACTTTTTCCCCAATAACGCGGTCGCCTATTTCGTCAGCTATTACGACTACTACCAACCCGAAGCCTACATCCCGCAGCGCGACATCTATATCGAAAAGGACGCGTCGATCAACGAAGAGATCGACCGGCTGCGGCTGATGGCCACGAGCGCCCTCGTCAGCCGCCGCGATGTGATCGTGGTCGCCAGCGTGAGCTGCATCTACGGCTTGGGCTCGCCCAAGGACTATCTCGAGATGATGGTCCCGCTGCGTGTGGGAGACGCGGTCGACCGCGACGAACTCTTGCTCAAGCTGGTCGATATCCATTACGAGCGCAACGATCTCGACCCGTCACGCGGCAAGTTCCGCGTCCGCGGCGACGTGATCGAATGCTGGCCCGCTTACGAGGAGTTCGCTTACCGCATCGAACTGTGGGGCAACCAGGTCGACGGCCTGTCGGTCATTAATCCGCTCACCGGCGAGGAGGCCCGCCGGATGCAGGACATCTATATTTACCCGGCCAAGCACTTCGTCCTCCCGCAGGATCGCATCGAGCGAGCACTCGGAGAGATTCAGGGAGAGCTCGACCAGCGCTTGGAGGATTTTCGCAGCCATGGAAAGCTGCTCGAGGCCCAACGATTGGGGGCCCGCACGCGCTACGACATGGAGCTGTTGCGTGAAGTTGGCTTCTGTCCGGGAATTGAGAACTACAGCCGGGCCTTGTCGGGCCGCAAGCCGGGAGAGCCCCCCTACACGCTGCTCGACTTCTTCCCCGACGACTTTCTGCTGTTTGTCGACGAGTCGCACGCCACGGTGCCGCAGGTGCGCGGGATGTACGCCGGCGACCATTCCCGCAAGACGACGCTCGTCGAGCACGGCTTCCGGCTGCCGATGGCGCTCGATAACCGGCCGCTCAAGTTCGACGAATTCGACGCCCGTCGCCGCCAAACGGTCTATGTTTCGGCGACGCCCGCCGACTGGGAGCTCGTGCAGAGCGGTGGAGAGGTCGTCGAGCAGGTGATTCGGCCCACGGGCCTGATCGACCCGCTGATCCGTATCGAGCCGGCTCGCGGACAGGTGCCCCACCTCCTGCAGGAGATTCAGAAGCGCGCGGCCGTCAATGAGCGCGTGCTCGTCACCACGTTGACCAAGCGCCTGGCCGAGGATCTCAGCTCTTACTTGATCGAGGAGGGCGTGCGGTGCCAGTGGCTGCATTCGGAACTCGATGCGCTCGAGCGAGTGAAAGTCCTGCGCGAGTTGCGGGAACAAAAATTTGATGCGCTGGTCGGCGTCAACCTGCTCCGAGAAGGGCTCGATCTGCCCGAGGTCTCTCTTGTCGCGATTCTCGACGCGGACAAGGAGGGTTTTTTGCGGAGCGAGACCAGCCTGATCCAGACCATCGGTCGCTCGGCCCGCAACGTCAATGCCGAAGTGGTGCTCTACGCGGACAAGGTGACCGAGAGCATGCAGCGGGCGCTCGACGAAACGAACCGCCGCCGAGCGTTGCAGAGGGATTACAACACGCAGCATGGCATCACTCCCGAAACGATCAAGAAGGCAATTCGTCGCGGAATCGAAGAAGAAGTAGCGGCGCAGCGCGTTGTGCAGGAAGCCGCGGGTTCGGCGACGGTCGAACAGTTCGTCACGCAGGAATATTTGAACGAGCTCGAGGCCGAGATGCTGCGGGCGGCGGAACAGCTCGATTTCGAGCGGGCAGCGAAGCTGCGGGATCAAATCGTCTCGCTCAAGAAACGCCTTGGTCAGGCGGTCTCCCAGGGTGACGAAGACGCAGCCGGTTTCGCGGAGCCCGGTCAGCGCCGTCGCGGACGCCATCGCTCGCACAGTCCGCGCGGCAAGCGAGTTCCCTGGCCGGACAAACCCTGAATGCAGGAGCGTTCGGGAATCGGTCCACGCCGTTCTCACCACCCGCGTCTTCCCCCAATCTACCTGCAAGTTCGTAGCGTTTTCCGCAGGGACTGAAAACTTCCTTCGGTCCAGCCTTCGCTCCCAGGCCTTTGACCTATATTTCTCCATCGCCCGCGCTCCAGCCGGCCCAAAGGGGCGTTTTGGGCCGCTTTCGGCGGCGCAGGCGTCAGGCCCGCTGCGATCGGAACATTCGGCGCACGGTGCCGCTGTAGGAAGTCGTAATGCAAACGGCAGAACTCATCGTTTTTTGGAGTTCGCTTGCAGTCGCGGTCTACGCGTATGTCGTATACCCGCTTCTCTTGGCGCTCGTGTCGCGCTTCGTCCGTGACGCGACGTCTGGTCCCGAGCTCGACGCAACACGGATGTTTGCGTGGCCGAAGGTCAGCTTACTGATCGCCGCGCGCCGAGAGGAGAATGTCATCATCGACCGACTGCGGAACGCATCGGCCCTCAACTATCCGGCCGATCGGTTGGAGATCGTGGTCGGCTGCGACGGAGAGGGCGATCTGACCGCGCTCTTGGCTCGGTCGTTTGAGGATTCGCGGGTCAAGGTCGTCCAGTTGTCTGAACCGCGCGGCACGGCGGCGGTCCTCAACGATTGCGTGGCAAAGGCGACGGGGGAAATCCTCGTTTTCTCCGACGTCAATACGATGATGCGGCCGGACGCCCTGCGACGGCTGGTTCGGCATTTCCAGCAGGCAGACGTCGGGGGCGTTTCCGGCAAGCTCTTGCCGATTGATCCCACGACCGGTCGCAATCTGAGCGGGCCTTTCTGGAAGTTCGAGGCGTCGTTGAGCCGATACGAGGCCCGGCTGGGTGCGCTGCCGCGAATCAACAGCGGCATCTACGCCATCCGCAAGAGCCTGTACGTGCCTCTTCCGCCGAATGGGTCCAGCGGTAACCCTACGCATCAGGGAGATGCTCGCCAGCAGCGTTATCGGTTGGTCTACGATGATACGGCCATCGCGGTCGAAGAGACTCCACCGACGATCGAAGCGGAGTTTCGAGAGCGGATGGAATGCTGCACCGACGAACGGCAAAAGTTGCAGCAGCTTTCGTCCTACTTGGGGACGCGTCCGTCAACCATGGTCTGGATCAGCCGGGTCCACAAACGGCTGCGACAAGCGGGTCCGGCGCTCTTGCTGACTGCCTTCGTCAGCAACGCGTGTCTGTCGAACCAGCCCTTCTATTTGCACCTGCTATTGCTGCACGAATTGTTCTACCTGGCCGCTCTGATTGGACTTTTCTACGCCATGGGAAGTCGCCGGCACAGACTGCTGCGAGTCCCCCAAAGGTTGATCGCCAAAGGGCAGCGGCTCTCGCAGGGCGCGTGGCAGTCGATTCCGGGCCGCGACATTTCACTCACAGAGCCCGTCCAACAACAGCCGACGGCCAAGCACGCCGCTCATTGAGTGTCGTCTCGACTCGCAGTCTGCAATAGCGAGGAGATCCTGGACGCCGCGCGCCGCAACAAGGTATCGTGAGCGAAGCCGCACAGGTTGGACCGCTGCGAATTGTCAAGCGCGAGGCTCGTGTCATGCAACTGCCGACGTCCGAGCCCCGCGCGCCTTCGACGCCTCCGCCTGTGAGCGTCCGGCGACTCAACCTGGCTCAGCGCGTGCTGCGGATCGTGTCCTGGATCTCGCTGGCGACAATCCTGGCGGCGACGACCGCGTTGTGGTTCGTTTCCGAGCGGACGTGGTGGGGAACCGTCTTGACTTTCCTGCCGCGGCACGCCTTTTTGGCGGCGCCTGCCCTGCTCCTGGTCGTGTCCCTCTTTGTCTATCGACGAATGATTCTTGTGAATCTGGCGGGCATTCTGCTTGCCGCCTTCCCGCTGATGGGCGCGCGAGTCCCGTTGGCACTCTCGGCGCAGGAAGGCGACGGTCTGCGCGTCGTCAGCTGCAACGTGCAGCGGTACGAGCCTGATTTTGATTCCGTGCTCCGCGAGATCACGAGCCACCGACCCGACGTCGTGGCACTGCAGGAGGCCCTCTGGATCGACGCCCGGCTGGGCCAGACGTTTCCCGGCTGGCACACGATTCAAGAAGATGAGTACTGGATCGGGTCGCGTTTTCCGCTGAAGCGGATCGGCGTCTGTCGCTCGAAACGCTTTGATCGTATCTCGGGCCTATCTGTCGAGATCGAGGCGCCCAGAGGACCGATCGTGCTGCACAACCTGCATCTCACGACCGCCCGCTTCGGGTTCGTGCCATTGTCGGTGTCCTCGGTTCTCGACGGCAGCGGTCCCGCGTTCGTCGACAAATATACGCGGTGGCGCCGCGAAGAAGCGCTCGAGTGCCGAGCCGACGTCGACCGTCATGGCTCGAAGCGGCCCCAGTTGATTGTCGGCGATTTCAACACACCCACAGTCAGCGACATTTATTGCCAGGCTTGGCACGGATTCGCCAATGCCTTCGACGAAGCCGGATGCGGATTTGGCTACACCGCTCCCTGTACCACCCACCGGCATTGGTTTAACGATGTGCCCTGGGTGCGAATCGATCACATTCTGGCCGATGACCATTGGAGCGTTTCCGCCTGCGGCGTCGGAGAGGGAAACGGCTCGGACCATCGCCTGATTTGGGCCGTTTTGAAGCCACGATGATCACCGTCCGAAAGTTGCCGAACGATTCGTCCGTCCGTTTGGGACAGACTTTCTCACGCGACCGCAAGGATGGGTTGTAACGACTTACGACCCACCGAAGGAATCGGCCTTGAGCTCGGCGTCACTCCGGTTTTTCTGGCGGAAAACGATGTCCAGTGGCCGACGAATGCTAAAGTTCTCCGGGGTTTTTCGCACCGCACAAAGGAAACCACATCGTGACACGGTATTTGGTCACCGGAGGAGCCGGGTTCATCGGTTCGCATTTGGTGGCGAGTTTGATCGAGCGCGGCGAGACGGTCCGCGTCATCGATGATTTGAGCACCGGCAACGTTGCAAATCTCGCCGAGCTTCCAGCCGGCCGCGTCGAGTTCGTGCGAGGCAACGTCGCGGACCCAAAGGCGATTGCGGAAGCGGTACGCGGAATCGAAGTCGTGTTCCATCATGCGGCGCTCGCCTCCGTTCCTCGCAGCATCGAGCTGCCGCTCGAGACGCACGCCGCCTGCGTGACAGGCACGGTCTCGCTGCTCGACGCCTGCCGTCGGCAGGGTGTGCGGCGGGTGATCTACGCCGGCTCGAGCAGCTGCTACGGCAATCAGGAGCAGATGCCCAAGACTGAAAGCCAGCTCCCGCAAGTGCTCTCTCCCTACGCGGCAGCCAAGCTGGCCGGTGAGTTGTACTGCGAGTGTTTTGCCGCTTGCTATCCGCTCGAAACGGTACGGCTGCGGTATTTCAACGTCTTCGGACCCAGGCAGGATCCGAAGAGTCCTTACTCGGCAGTCATTCCACTCTTTGTCTCCGCGCTCTTGGAGGGCCGCCGCCCGACGATCTTCGGTGACGGCTCGCAGTCGCGCGACTTTACGTACGTTGCAAACGTCGTCGAAGCGAACTTGCGAGCGGCGGCCGCCGAGGGAGTCTCGGGCAAGGTCTACAACATCGCCTGCGGCAGCTCGCTTTCCGTCGTCGACTTGCTCAAGGAAATCTGCCGGCTCTTGGGAAAACCCTTCAACCCAGAATTCGGTCCGGCGCGGGTGGGCGACGTTAAGGATTCCTGGGCGGACATCTCGGCGGCGGAACGCGACCTTGGGTACGCGCCGACCGTCGATTTGCACGTCGGACTTCGGAAAACCGTGGAATGGTACGTGGGCCATTCGAGCTGACGCCCGCAACCGTCCCCGAACCAAGTATTTCGTGAGTCGCTCGTGATCCTCAGACCCGGTTTGACCGTTAGCGTCTGCAGGGATTGAAGGTTTCGAGCGGTGGGCTCGGCGTCCGCCTCGCGCGACGTCGGGCTACCTCACAAGATAGAGGCTGAGTGATGGATTGGGCCGGCATTCGCAGCGAGGGGCTGAGTGGCTTCGCCATGACGGCGATCCCACCCACGATTCAATTGCCGGCACTTCCGCACGCGGTCACTTTGTTCATGCAGCGATCGACCGACGAAGCGACCCCGCTGGAGGAACTCGCAAAAATCCTGGAAACGGACGCGAGCCTGACGATCGAACTCTTGCGGTACGTGAACTCGTCCTTCCTAGGACTGCGGCAAAAAGCAAAGACCGTCCAACAAGCACTTTCACTTTTGGGACGTCGTCGGTCGCGAATGCTGGTCTTCGCGACGGGAACCGAGGCGGCGCTCCGCTCTCGCAAGTCGAAACTGATCAATCAGGGCGCCTTCTGGAACGCCTGCCTGCAGAAGGCGCTGTTCGCTCGAGAAGTAGCCACACTCTTGGGAACTGACGTGGAGGTGGCGTTTGCTGGCGGACTTCTGCAGGACTTTTTGCTCCCCGTGCTGACGAACGATTTGTTTGAAGGCTACCTTGATTTCGTCCAGTCGCGCCCGACTCATCCCGAGACGCTCTGCGAGTTCGAACAGAAGCAGTTCGGCTGGGACCACGCGCTGGCTGGAGGGTGCCTGGCCCATTGTTGGAACCTTCCCGACGAACTCGTCTGCTGCATTCTTTACCAGCACAGCGGCGTACGAATTCTCGCTCATGCACAACTGGGGCGAACGGCCGTGGCCGCGGTCGCCTTGTCGGCCCTGCTACCCGACCAGCTCCGACAGCATTACCATGGGCTCGACCTGTTGCGCAAACTGGAGGCGAAATGGCCGGCCTTTCGACTCGATCGGCTGGCCCAATCGGTCGACGAGCAGCACAAAGCCATGAGCGTCGGCGTTCAAAACGATTTTCCACTCTCCCGTCGGCTGGCCTGCCTGGCCGACGCGCCCGAGGCTTACCAGGATGGATCGCTGAGGCCGGTGTCTGCTGCTTGAGGCGGCCGGCGTCCAACTGCCGACCGTTCTTCGATTCCGGTGCGTCGAATCGGGGGAAAATGCTGGAACTTCGCGCGACCCATCGTTAGATTTCAACGAACCTCAGGGAGAAGACCATGTCGAACGTCAGTGGGCCGGACACATACACGCGAATCTACCTGGTGCCGCACCCGAAAATCGTGTTTCTGTATCCGTCGCTGATCGTCGCCATCATTGCCGGCTTTTACGCGTACCTGACCAAGAATGTCGAGGGGCGCGGCGAGCACGTCCTTTCACTGATCTTCCTGGTCGTCCTCGGCATCAACCTGAGCGTGATAGCGTTTGACTTTCCACGGACCACGTCTCTAACTGTGTTTTTCGCCCTTCTGGCAATCGCGATTGGGGCCTGGTTTTTCTTTACCGAGTTCCCGGACGCGTGGCCGGCGTTCCACCGCCTGCTCGCCAAGCTTACGCCGGCAGCAAACGCGAAGTTTTATTTTCTCTTTGCGGTGATCCTGGCGCTGCTGTTTCTGGGCGTGTGGATCAACACGCAATTCGACTACTGGGAGGTCCGCCAGAACGAGCTTCTGCACCATCACGGGATTTGGGCCAACATGGAGCGGTTTGCCGCCCCGAGCCTGCGAATCGACAAGGAGATCAACGACCTGATCGAGTATCTGCTCTTGGGATCTGGCCGACTCGTGCTGCATCCCAGCGATGAAAAACGCGCGGTGGTGCTCGACAACGTCTTCTTTGTGAACCGAAAGGAGGCCGAGCTCACGAAACTGCTGGGCGCCCTTCAGGTCGAGGTCAAAACGGACAATAGTTGACGCACTCGAGCGCCTTCCGCAGTTCGCGCGAGAACGCCGGCTTGGCCCGGCAGCGCGCTGCCATTTTGACTCTTTAAGTCGTCTCGCGGCTGTTCGTAGACGAATTTTGCGGTCTCACCCGTCTTTTCGGCAGGGAGACTATGTCCGGACTTCCGCCCGCCGCCAAAGCCATTTCGCTGACTGACCTGATTGCATTCAATGAGGAAGTTGCTGCCCTCGTACGGGTCGGACTGCCGATTGAAGCCGGGCTGGGCGGCGCAGAACTACCCAAAAGAATCGGTCAGATCACCAGCCGCTTCCGAGAAGAGTTGCAGCGCGGGGCCTCCCTCAGACAGGCGCTCGACAACTGCGGGGCCGAATTTCCACCCTCCTATCTGGCACTCGTGGAAGCTGGCCTGCGGTCGAATCGCCTGACCGACGCGCTGGCTTCCGCTGGAGATTTTGCCAGAACGCTCCTGGGAATGCAGCATCAGATCCGTTCGGCACTGGTCTATCCGCTGCTCATCTTGGGGATCGCCTACGGCTTCTTTCTCCTCTTGCTTGACGAGTTGGTGCCGCGGCTCTTGTCGTTGTTGGCTGCCTCGGGCGGATCGCCACACGTCTTTTTAAGGCTGCTGCAACTCTTGTCGCGGACCCTGGTGTATTGGGGGCCGGCGGTGCCAGCCGCGCTCTTTGTGTTTGCGATCGTTACTGGAGTAATCCCGATCCCCCTCTTGCGGCGGTCGACCGCGTTGGCCGAGCGGATCCACCTGCTGCCTTGGGCGGGCCGCATCATCCGTGACACTCAGAGCGCGGGTTTTTGTCAGTTGCTCGCCATTCTGATCGACCGAGAAGTGCCCCTGCCGCTGTCACTCGAGCTAGCGTCCGCGTCGTCCGGAAACCGCCGGCTTGCGGAGGAGTGCCAGCGCGTCGCGGCGGAGCTGCGTCGCGGGATTCCTTTGAACGAGTCGCTAAAGACGGTGGTCCATCTGCCGGCGTTCACCCGGTGGATGCTCGCGTCGGGCAACGACCAGGGCGGCCTCTCTGCGGTGATGGCGACCTTATCCGACATTTACCGCCGGCGGGCGGAATCGCAGCGCCAATTGTTTTCACTCTCGGCGCCTTTGATCCTGACGGTGGCGATCGGTGGCACGGCGGTGGCCCTCTACTGTCTTTTGGTTTTTGTTCCGATGCGCGATCTGTTTACGCAGTTGGTTTCGGGGCCCGTGCGCTAAAAAAGTCCTCGTCAGTCCCAATCATTGTTTCGCGAATGCCCACCTTCCACTACATCGCTCGCGATTCAGCCGGACAGCCCCGCTCCGGCGAGCTTGACGCGCGCACTTCGGTCGACGCGGTCAACCAGCTCCGCCGGCAAGGCTTGCGAATTGAGCGGCTGCTCGAGAACGACGAAACGCCCGCTCCGACGGCTCTGCCGATCGATCCTGCAAAAACGTCCGGTTCAGTCTCCGGCAATTCAGTCTGGCACAAAGTCGCAGAGCCGACCGATTCCGACTCGCAACGCGAAGGCGATAACTCGAACGAATCCGGCCTCGGCACCGAGGATCTCGCGGCGCTCGCGGGGCGCATCGCTCAGATCACCAAGTCACAATTGCCGCTCACGCCCGGACTGCGAGCGCTGAGTCAAGAACTGCCGTCGAAATCGATGCGGCGGGGCTTGGATGAACTTTGCCAACGCCTCGAACGGGGGGAGCCGCTCGAAACGGCGCTCGGCGGCGAGAACCGGGCCGTCCCCAGCCATATCAGCGGATTGATCGTTCTGGGCGTGAGGAGCGGCCGCCTCGGAGAAATGATGGAGTGGTTTCTCCATCACGTCCGGCGACAGATCGATTTGCGCCGCCGCTGCCGCGCCAGCCTGCTTTATCCGACGGTTCTGCTCGCCTCCGGATTGCTTGCGGCACTCTTTGGACTGATCTGGCTCGTTCCCGACCTGATGCCCCTCTACCAACTCGGCGGACTGGAAAAGCCTCTGCTGCTGGACGTGCTGGACATCGCGTCTCAAGTCGTTCGCAGTTACGGCGTCTTCCTCCTGTGCGGAATTCTCGCGATTGTCGCGGGGGTCCCGCTCCTGTTGTACGCGATCGGGGGCAAGGTGCTGCTCCACCGATGCCTCGCGGGGATTCCCTTTGTCGGCATGATGTTTCGCTGCTCGGGACTGGCTGCGTTCTGCGAGCTCTTGGCGATGTTTGTCTCGGGTCAGCTGCCCCTGGCTGAGTCGATCCGACTGGCCGCCCGAGGAACGGGCGACGCGGATCTCGACGAACGGTTTGAGTCGCTGGCCCAATGTCTCGAACGAGGCGGCGACGAGACCGAACTCTTCCGCCGACTGACGAGCATCTCGCCGCAGCTTGTCCATGTCTTTCACTGGAAAGATCGCGGCCGAACGTTCGTTGACGCACTGCGGGCAGCTGCCCGAATTTATGAAAACCAAGCGCGCTTGCAGATCACGCTTTCCGGAATCCTGATTGAGCCGCTGGTGGTGGTGGGCGTGTTGGGAGGCGTCGGGTTCTTTATTGCTACGATGATTTGGCCCATGCTGCACATGCTGTACTCGTTCTTATGATCCAAATCGCGGCGATCCTTTATTCAGTTCTGTGCCTGCAGCTTTGCCTGGGCGTGGCGATGATCGCCACCGCCTCGATCGCATCCAACCGGCAAGTGAACGCCGGCAGCCGCGCAATCGACGCGCTGCTCCGCGTGATCGGGCGGGGCAGCGTCGCACTGGGTCTGTGGGGAATCGCGTGCACGTTGGGAGCGCCTTTGTACGTTAAAGGAAGCGGACAGTTCGAGCTCACGAGATTTCTGGCGTACGCTCTGGCGCTGATCTACTCCGTCCTCATTTTGAGCGGGGGCTGGCTGCAGGCGCGAGTCGCCTCCTTGCTGCTCGCCCCGCCCCCCATCGAAGAACAACGAAAACGCGAATACCAAATTACGCTGTTGCGCGGCATCGGGCGGGCACTCGCGCTGATGCCCCTGGGCCCCCTCGCGGGGATTTACTTCCTGGCGGCGGCCCTCTTTGGCGGAACGGTTCGCGTCCAGCAGGAGAGCCTGCTCTTAATCCTCGCGGTGGCCATGCGCACGCAGGCTCCGCTGGCCGAAGAGTGTGAAGCGCTGGCTGACTCGTCTCGAGGTCGTTTTCGCCGACGCCTGCGCAGGTTGGCGGATCGTCTGCGGCAGGGTGACCGGCTCTCCGAGGCGCTCCGGGCAATCCCGGGGCTCGCCCCAGCGCAGACCGTCACCGCGCTGCGACTAGCCGAGGACTTGGGGAATGTTGCGGACGTCGCCAGTCAAGAGGCGCTGCGCTTCCGTCGCCGGGAGGAAGATCGACTGCAGGGCCGGTTCTCAATGGCCGGACTGAGCTTCTATATTTGCTGTTTCTTTTTTCTCTCCGCAGGAATCATTGGCTTTCTGGCCTTCTGGGTGCTTCCCCGATTCCTGAAAATCTTTGAAAACTTCGACACACCCATTCCGGCGCCCACGCTGGCGCTCGTCGACGCCTTCCGGATTCTTGGGGGCTACTGGTACCTGATTGCCCTCTCGCTTCTGGGGTTCCTGGCGGGCGCACTGTGCATCTTGCTTCGCCGCGGGGGTTGGGCCGGCCTTAATTGGAGCATCGCGAGTTCCATCTACCCGCGTCTGGAGGCGCCCGGGGTCCTCCGCAGCCTCGAGCAGACGGTTGCCTGCCGACATCCGCTGTCGTTCGGAATCGAGGCGCTCGAAGTTCACCATCCGCACCGAGGCATCCGGAAACGCATGCGTCGGCTGCGAGAGCAGATCGCCCGCGGAAACGACAGCTTTCGACCACTCGCCGATTCCAGGCTGCTGACCCGCGGCGAAGCAGAAGCGCTGAACTGTGCCGAGCGGGCCGGGAACCTGGCCTGGGTTCTCGATTCACTTGCCGACAACATCGAACGTAAGCACCGGTCGTTAGCGGAATCGTTCGTCGAGACGGTGCAGCCTGTGGTGATCGCGATCGTCGGCCTCATGGTGTGCGGGATCTGCGTTGGGATTTTTTACCCGATCATTGAAATTATTCAGGTGTGCTTGTGATGCAGTCGACTCCACCAATCGGGCAGCGATGTGCGACAAAGCGAATCGATCGTCGGCGAGCAATGACCATCTTCGAGGTCGCGGTTTCGGCGGTCGTGCTGGGAGCCGTGGTCACTACCGCCGCGCAACTCGTGCAATGGTCGGTGAACCTGCATCAGGTTGCGCTCAAAAAACGCTGTGCTCTCGAAGCGGCGACAAGTGTGCTCGATCGAATCAGTGCCCGGCCGTGGTCTGCCATTACGGCCCACTCTGTGAAGAACGTCTCGCTTCCCCCTGAGGCAAAGGAGTTTCTCGCCGACGGACGGTTGAGCGCAACGGTGTCGGATGAAGCCGAGCAGCCGCGCGGCAAGAAAATCGCGGTCGAAATCAGCTGGGCCGAACGGGCGGGCACCCGCACTCAGCACGTGCACTTGAGCACCTGGGTCTTTCAGTCAGGAAACGAGAAATGACGAAGCGCCGCGGCTTCACGCTGGTCGAACTGCTGGTAGTGATCTCTGTCCTGGCGATCATTCTGCCAATGGCCGGTGGCACGGTCTTTTTCCTGCTCCGCGCCCAGTCGCAATCCGCCGAGGGGCTCCGCGACGCGATGGCGATCACGCAGCTGTCGCACACATTCCGGTCCGACGTTCATGCCGCCCGAGTTGCCCGCACGCGCGCCAACGCCGACGGGTGCGAGTTGGAGCTGGATGACTCCCGTACGATCGCGTACCGCGCCGAACCGAACGGCTTCGTGAGTCGGATCGTTCGCCGAGGCGAGGTGGTCGAGCGGCGCGAGCAATTCCGCATCGGGGCCGCCCGACCGAAATTCGCACTCTCGGAAGCAGGACGCGAGGTCGGCGTGACATTTGCACCTAGGAGCCGAAGCTCGGCGGCTGCAAATGACGCAACGACATCACCGGCCGGAATTCGCATCGCCGCGATCGTCGGGCGCAATTCCAAGGTCGGCGCACGTGCTTCAGACGGAATGCCGAGCACTCGACGGGCGCCCTTGAAAGCCGCGTCGCCGCCGAAGGAGCGAAAATCGCCATGAAAGCCAGGTTGCCTCAACGTGGCGAAGTCTGCTCCGTTTTTTCGACGGCGCTTGGGACATCGTCTCGGCAAGGAATCGCCGCGCTCATCGCGCTGGTCTGCCTCTCGCTCGCTACGGTCGTCGGAACGCTGTTACTTCAGGCCGCACTCGGCGAGCAACGTTATCTCAGCCGTCTCGAACTGCAATCGCAAGGCGAATGGCTGGTCGATGCCGGCCTTAGCCGTGCCAGGGCACGGGTCGCAAAATCTGCGGGCTATTCCGGCGAGACTTGGACAATTCCCGGCTCAGCACTTGGCCGGACGCAAAATGCAACTGTGCGGATCGCGGTTCGCTTCAGCGCTTCGAGGACACCTCCCCGGCACGTCGAGGTGAGCGTGACCTTCTCCGAGTCTAATGAACCGGCAATTACAGCCTCGCAGGATCTTTAACTCCCATTGAGGTTTGTCGGTCCCTTCTTACACTGTCCCACGCGGGCAAAGACAGCCAGTGCGCGCCTATAATCGACCTGCAAGGATCGGATCTGCACGCCCTCAAGAAGAGAGTTTTGCATGCCTTGGCTGAGGAAGAATCGGCAAACGCGATCGACAGTCGTTTCTCAAGACGGCAATTCGTTGGCAGCTGGGACAGCGGCTGCGGTCACTCTCGTTTTGGCGTTCTTGTCGATCGGCCCGAACGCCGCACGGTCCGAAGAAGCCGCTGCCTCGAAGTCGAAGGAAGCAGCGTCGCCAGCCGCGAGCAAAAAGGCCGAGAGCCAAAAGCCGGCTCCACGCGTGCGTTGGACGACCTCGCGAGTCGTCGGCAGCCCCGAGCCGCCGTACCCGTACGTTTTTCGGCGTGCTTTCCCCGGCCTCAAGTTCGACAAACCGGTTTATATGGTTCCTGAGCCGGGCACCGATCGCATCTTCATCCTGCAGTATCCAAACGGGCTGGTATTCGCGATTCGCGACGACCAGAAGACGAGCGAGACCAAGCAGATCCTCCGATTCCCCGTTGGAAAAGAGGAATCCTGCGAATGCCTTTCGATCATTTTTCATCCCAACTACGTGAAGAATCGCCAGGTCTTCATCTTCGCCAACGTGCGTCGGCGCGAAGGGGCCAACGGACAGCGCCAAGAGCGCGATCAGATCTGGCGGTTTCACGTCGCCGAGACGGCGCCCTTTGCGATCGTACCCGAAAGCGGAGAGAAGATTGTCGAGTGGACGTCCGCCGGACATGACGGTGGGGACATGGCCTTCGGCCCCGACGGCGACCTCTACATCGCCGCCGGAGACGGGACCACCGGGTCCGATCCCGATATCACCGGCCAGGACATCACCGATCTGAAAGCGAGTATTTTGCGGATCGATGTCGATCATCCCGCCCCGGGCAAACCCTACAGCGTTCCCAAAGACAATCCGTTCCTGCACATTCCCAACGCGCGTCCGGAGATCTGGGCTTTCGGCGTGCGGAACCCGTGGAGAATGAGCTTCGACCCGGCGACCGGCAACCTGTGGCTCGGCGACGTCGGACAGGACCTTTGGGAGATGATTTATCTCGTGCGACGAGGTGGAAATTACGGATGGAGCGTGATGGAGGGTTCGCATCCCTTTTATCCCGAGCGCAAGATCGGCCCCGCTCCGATCTCGCCGCCCATTGTCGAACATCACCATTCCGAGGCCCGCTCGATCACCGGCGGCTACGTGTATCACGGCAAGCGACTGCCCGAACTGGCCAATCACTATCTTTACTGCTGCTACCAGACCGGAACCGTCTGGGGATTTCGCTACGAAAACGGAAAAGTCCTCGATCACCGCGTGTTGGCCGATTCAACTTACAACTGCGCCGCCTGGGGACGCGATCACGCGAACGAGCTGTATCTGATCGCCCTGTCGGGGGAAATCTTGCAGCTCGACCCCAATCCGCGAGCGAAAGAAGGCGCGTCCAAGTTTCCCGAGCTGTTGAGCCAAACGGGGATTTTTGAATCGGTGCCGGCGCAAAAGCCCGCACGTGGAGTCCTTTCGTATTCCGTGAATACGCCCGGCTGGCACGACGGCGCGAGCATGACCCGTCTGTTGGCCGTGCCGAACGACGACACAATTAACGCCGGGAGTTCGCGCGGTTGGGAGTTCCTGGACGGGGCCGTTGCGGTGCAGACTCTGTCGCTCGAAATGGAGCACGGCAACCCAGCCAGCCGGAAAGTGATTGAGACGCGTCTGATGACCCGCCAGGGGGGCGAATGGGCGGGCTATTCGTACGAATGGAATGACGAACAAACCGACGCTCGCCTCGTTCCCAAAGAAGGCAGGGAACGCAAATTTCGCATCAGCGACGCGGCCGTTCCCGGCGCCGCCAGGCAACAAACGTGGCGATTCCTCAGCCGGGCCGAATGCATGGTGTGTCATTCGCGAGCGGCCAACTTCGTCCTGGGCCTGTCGACTCTGCAATTGAATCGCCCGCACGAATCAGCTGCGGCGGAGAATCAGTTGGCTCTCCTCCAGCGGGCCGGCTACCTGAAGCCGCCGCTCAGCTCCCCTCCCGACAAGCAGCCGCGGCTTGTAAATCCCTACGATCAGTCCGCGGCGCTTGAACCCCGCGTGCGGTCCTACCTCCACGCCAATTGCTCGCAGTGCCATGTGGCGGACGGCGGTGGCAACGCGCGGATGGAGCTGGAGTTCACCACGGCGCGTGACAAGATGAACGTCATCGGCGTCGCCCCGCTGCAGGGCAAATTCGAGATTCCCGAAGCCGAGCTCATTGCCCCGGGCGACCCGTTCCGCTCGGTGATGCTCTATCGGATTTCAAAACTGGGTGGCGGGCGGATGCCGCAGGTCGGGTCGAGCGTCGTCGACCGGGCCGCTGTAAAGCTGTTTCACGACTGGATCGTCTCGTTGCCCGCTCACGACGACAAGAATCCGGCCCGGTCGCATCTGGCCGAGCAACGCAAACGCGAAGAAAAATCGCTCGCCTCGCTGAAGTCGGCTTCAAGCTTGCCACCGACTCATGATCCGGCGCTCGATCACCTCCTCGGAAGCACCAGCGGATCGATGCGCCTGGCCCATGCAGTCGATCAACGCAAGCTGCACCCAACGGTGGAGTCGAAAGCGATTGCCTCAGGTTCGACTCACTCGAGTCCAGCGGTTCGGGATCTGTTCGAGCGGTTCTTGCCAGAAGAACAGCGCGTGCGCCGACTGGGCACGTCGATCGACATCCACGCACTCTTGGCAGCACCGGGCAACGTCGAACGCGGCCGCGACCTCTTTTTCAAAAACTCGACGGTCCTCTGTCAGAACTGCCATCAAATCGAGGGCAAAGGCCGCAAGGTGGGGCCCGAGCTGAGCCATATCGGCAAGAAGTACAACAAAGGCCAAATTCTCGAGAACCTGCTCGATCCCTCGAAAGTCATCGAAGAGAAATACATCGCGTACGCCCTTCAAACGCGCGACGGCAAGACTCGCACGGGGCTGGTGCTGGAGCGCAGCAGCGATGCCGTGACGCTCATCGACGCCCAGGGCAAATCCGAGCGTATTGCGTTCAAAAGCATCGAAGCCTTCGAGCCGCAAAAGAAATCGCTGATGCCCGATTCCCTCTTGCGCGATTTGACCGCGGAGCAGGCCGCGGACTTGTTGGCGTTTCTGGAATCGCTCAAATAGTCGGCATCCGCCCCAATTCCGGACCGTCGCGGCGATGGCATTCGTCGGCGGGCCAACGACAGACCACCAATCAAGAGAACGATCCATGTCGCAAGCCGTCCTGAACCGAATTCAATCCGAGTACGTCGCGAAGTTTCCCGGTTCGCAGCGGCTGTATGAGCGCGGGTGCAGACTCTTTCCCAGCGGGGTAACCCACGACGCAAGGTATCTCGAGCCATTTCCCATCTACGTCGATCGGGCGGCCGGCGCCCGCAAGTGGGATGTCGACGGCAATGAGTTCGTTGACTACTGGATGGGGCATGGGGCCCTGCTTTTGGGTCACAGCCATCCGGCCGTCGTCGAGGCGGTCCGTCGGCAAGTCGGCCTCTCCACCCATCCGGGCGCTTGCCACGAGTTGGAACTCGAATGGGGAGAATGGATCCAACGACTGGTCCCTTCGGCCGAGTTGATTCGCTTCACCAATAGTGGCACCGAGGCGACGCTGATGGCCCTCCGCGTGGCGCGGATCGTCACGGGACGAACCAAAGTTGTGAAATTCATGGGGCATTTCCATGGCTGGCACGACGCGCTCTTGCCTGCCGCCGAACCGCCGCACGACAATCCCGACTATCCGACGCCGGGCGTCACCGAGGGCGTCGCGGGCGACTTGGTACTTGTGCCGCCCAATGATCTGGACGCGGTTCGCCGAGCGATCGACGAGCATCAGCCGGCCTGTGTGATTCACGAAGGAAACGGCGCGCACTGGGGAGTTGTTGCGGCGGAGCCCGAATTCGTACGTGGCCTTCGCAAGCTGACTCGCGACAAGGGTGTGCTCTTCATCCTCGACGAGGTGATTACCGGATTTCGCGTTGCCCCGGGCGGATTTCAAGAGGTTTGCGGAATCGCGCCCGATTTGAGCACCTTCGCCAAGGTGCTGGCGGGAGGACTGCCGGGCGGCTGTCTGGCCGGGCGAGCCGACCTCATGGAGGTGCTTGCGTTCAACAATCGGTTCGGTCAGAAGATGAAGCACCCAGGGACGTATAACGCCAACCCGCTTTCTGCGGCCGCCGGCTGCGCGGCCCTCTCGATCGTGGCGTCAAAAGAACCGTGCCGAGTCGCGAACGAAGCGGGCCGAGCACTGCGCCAGAGTCTCAACGAACTTTTCGAGCGAAAGAGTGTCAACTGGGTGTCGTACGGACGCTATTCGGCCGTTAAGGTCCTGCCCGAATACGACGGCCCACGACCGGCCGGCGATGATTTTATTCCGTACGACAACGACTACCGCAAACTCGACCGCAAGTTTGATCCAGTGCTCTCGCACGCCGTCCGGTGCGCACTGCTCTTGGGAGGAGTCGACTGGATGGGCTGGAGCGGCTCGACCTCTTCTGCGCATAATTTCGACGATTTGGAGCGAACGGTGGGGGCGTTTTCCCGCGCGATCGACTTGCTGCGTGGCGATGGATTGCTCGCCTGACGCAATTCGGCCCCCACGAGATTCCTGCGGAGGACAGCCGGCGGACGATGTCTGAATCAGTCTCGGAAGCGACAGAGTCCGCCGAGCCCCCTGCATTGGCGTCCCGGAGCATCGTCACGGGGGGAGTCCACGCGACCATGTTCGCGCTGGCACTGCCCGCCCTTTTGGAACAGCTCCTCACGTTCTTCGTGGGGTTCTACGACACCTGGCTCTCCGGAGAAATCAGCGCGGTCGCGACCGACGCCGTGGGACTGGCCACTTACGTCGATTGGCTCGGCGGCATGATGTTT
>DASZIA010000436.1:0-11297 GCA_035949535.1 Planctomycetaceae bacterium
CACCGGGACTGGGACGGGACACCGGGACTGGGACGGGACACCGGGACTGGGACGGGACACCGGGACTGGGACGGGACACCGGGACTGGGACGGGACACCGGGACTGGGACGGGACACCGGGATTGGGACGGGACACTGGGACTGGGACGGGACACTGGGACTGGGACGGGACACTGGGACTGGGACGGGACACTGGGACTCGGACGGGACACTGGGACTCGGACGGGACACTGGGACTCGGACGGGACAGCACACGTTTTCGATAGCGGGGGATTGCAGTTTTAGGCGCGGTAAGAGATTGGCCGGTGGGTCGGGTCACATTGTTTCAATAGGTAGTTGACCCACAGAGTAGTTGACCCAGCGCGCCCTGGCGCGACGGACTGCCACGGGGCACACGGTCGGCAGAATGGTGTGCCGGCGGCCGCAAAAGCCGGCCTGGTCACACCCTACGCCGGGACTGACACCAGTGAAACGCGCGTTCAAACTGCAAGCCCTGTTGAAGAGCGGAGAAAATCGATCCGACGACCCAGAAGCGACTGCCCGAGTCGCGCCCTCCACTCCGCCGGAATCTGAAAATAGGCACCGTGGAGAATCCATGAGAACAACCAGGAGCATCGTGATTGAGGGAGCCTCGGTCGGTACTTTTGCCGTCGCCATTCTGGGCGGTTGCGGTAATGAAGACGATCCCATCTCAAAGGCAGCTCAAGCCGACAAGAAGGCGGGCATCGCCGCTCCCGGCATTCTGGAGACCAAGGCCATCGCCGAGGAGGCATTTATCTTCGCGCTCCCGATCGTGATGAACTACGCCGTGATGAACGAATTCTGCGTGGACAAAAACTCGGCGCAATCGAAGGGCCAGTTCAATCAGATCGCCAATAAGGCCCGCGTGTTCACCTACACAAGGTCGTGATCATCGATGGTGGCTACAGCGCAGTATAGAACCGCACAGACGCGATTCAGGATCACTGCGGGGATTTGAGATGGACGAGTTGACCGAATACTTGATGAACAACGCCGAGGATGGATTCTGGGGCCAGATTCAATCCGAGGCTCGGCGAGAAACAGATCGCGAACCCGCACTGGTAAGTTTCCTGTTTACCTCGGTGTTGCGGCACTCAAAACTGGAGGACGCCCTCTGCGTCATTCTGGCCAACAAGCTGCAGACACCCGAACTATCCGCGATTTTGTTGCGCGACCTGTGTAATGAAGCTCTTGCTGGCGATGGTTCCATCTGTGCCTCGATCCGCGCGGATTTGTTGGCCGCCCGCACTCGCGACCCTGCTGCACACGGCTACCTGCATCCGTTATCTGTATTACAAGGGTTTTCAAGCTCTTCAGGCATACCGTGTCGCGCACTGGCTGTGGGGCCAGGGCCGACAGACCTTGGCTGCCCACTTCCAAAACCGCATCTCGGAGGCGTTTGGCGTCGACGTGCATCCGGCGGCTCGGATCGGCGCGGGGGTCTTGATCGACCATGGCACAAGCGTGGTCATTGGCGAGACGGCCGTCGTTGAAGACAACGTCTCAATCCTGCACGAAGTCACGCTTGGCGGAACGGGCAATCAGTCGGGCGATCGACATCCAAAGGTCCGACGCGGCGTGCTCCTCGGCGCGGGAGCGAAGATTCTGGGCAACATCGAAGTCGGGAGGCGGCTTTGTTTAAACTCTTTGACGAGACATTTGCTCTCGAACTTTGAGAAAATTCGCCTCGCGCCTCGCCCCGGATTGACTGGGGCGCGAAGTTCAGCTTTGCCAGCTGCGGCAGGTGAATCTGGTCGTCACATCCGGTGCGCTCCCGTAATCTCAACCCTTTTGCCGGACACGCCAACAAAGGACCGGTTTTGCGAGAGCCGCTGCTCTCGCCCACACACTCGGCACACTTTGTCACCTGGAGCCTGGGGACGTCGTTCGCCGCCGAGCCCAGCAAAACCGCCGCCATGAGTATGAAGCACGGCTGGCCGGCGTTCTCCGGGCTTCGCATTGATGACGAACACCTTCACGTCAGGCGATCCATGATGCCCGGGCACACTACGCTCGGCGACAGGCGGTTTGGGAAGCCGTCCTAGAGTCGTAAATGCTGGCGGATCAGCTCGCTTTAAACCGATGCTTTTCGATCTTCAGGGCCCGGATTTTCGACTCCAGTGTCGAGCGCGGAATTCCGAGCTTGGCAGCGGCGCCAAATGCCCCCGAGACTCGGCCTCGGCATTCTGCTAGTGCCGATTCGATCATCTCACGCTCTTGATTGTCGAGCGAGCTCGCCAGCGTAAAGAGTCTCGCAGAGCAGGTCGAGTGTTCGCGGCCAAGCCACATTTCTTCCACAGACAGAACGTCGCCGTCAGAGAGAATTACGGCCCTCTCGATCACGTTTTGGAGCTCGCGAATGTTGCCCGGCCAATGGTAGCTTTGCAGCGATTCGAGCGTGCGTTTTTCGATCCTGCACAGCCGTCGGCCTGCTTTTTCGGCATAGCGCTGGGTGAAATAGGCGACCAACAGCCGAATATCGGCGGCGCGCTCGCGGAGCGACGGCATTTGCATCGGAAAAACATTCAGCCGATAGAACAGGTCCTGCCGAAACGTGCCGTCGCCAACGGCGGAGTGCAGATCGCGATTGGTTGCGGCGAGGATCCGGACATCGACGCGGATCGGTTCGCACCCTCCGACGCGTTCGAATTCACGTTCCTGAAGGACTCGGAGGAGGGCGATCTGCGTTTCCATCGGAAGCTCACCCACCTCATCCAGAAAAAGGGTGCCTCCTTCAGCCAGCTCAAAGCGGCCTAAGCGGCGTTGCATCGCCCCGGTGAAGGCACCCTTTTCATGGCCAAACAGTTCCGAACTGATCAATGCCTGCGGAATGGCGCCGCAATTCACACGAACGAACGGTCCGCCGGCCCGTCGCGATCGCTTATGTATCGCGCGAGCGACAAGCTCCTTGCCCGTGCCCGTTTCGCCGGTGATTAAGACAGTGGAATCGGTCGGGGCCACCTTCTCGACATGCGCCAGAACCCGTCGCAAAGGACTCGAGCAACCGACGATCTCCTCGAACATCGACGTCTCGTCGATCTCTGCCTTCAAGGCGAGGTTTTCGTTGTAGAGTCGGTCGTTGCGATTCTCGGTCTTCCGCAGGAGGGTTGTTGCAATCGCGTTGATTCTGGGGAGCGCCGGCACCCGCTCTTCGACGTTCCAACACTCCTGCTCCTCCAGCGTACGGTCGAGCGTGTCTTGCTGAACGGGGGCCATATTGCTCGTCCTCCAGCTTGGGCAAACCGATTCTGAGAAGATGAATTTTCACTACCAGGTTGATTTCGGCGCCTGCAGGCGAGCGCCTTCCATAATTCGGCCGGCACTACCGCTGTGGAACTGCCGGTCTTCACAGGATCCCATCCCGAAGGGGACGTTTCCTGTCAATTCGCTCCGTCGCGAATTGCGGACGTACAGAGCTTCACTTCATAATAGGCGTGGCGGGCAGACTTTGAATTCCCGACAGTCGTTCGCGACGGGAGTTGGCTCGACTCACGGTGGGCGTGCCATGAACGATGACCAAACCACTGTCGCGGTCCAGCGCTATCTCGACGAGCTCGCGCAACTGCCGGGTGATGCACCTGCCGAACCCGTGATCCGAGCGTTGATCGGGAGGTCGGTTGACCGCCTGCACATCCTTTGTGAGGCGCTCTTGCTGCGAAGCTATCCCAGGCTGACGCGGCCCCCTCTTAATCTCCAATCGGAGGAGATGCTCAGCTCGGTCGTCGATCGGCTGTTGAAGGCCCTGCGCGAAACGCGGCCGGCCACGGTGCGGCAGTTTTTCGGACTGGCCAATCAGCACATGCGATGGGAACTAAATGACCTGGCCCGACGCCTAGATAAGGAGGCTCCGGCGGTGGAGTTTCGCGAGGCGATGGTCGCGGCACCCCGCAGCAGCGAGTCGGGACTCAGCCAAGAGGCCCAGCGGATGCTGCAGGCGATCGACAGTTTGCCCGAAGAAGAGAGGGAAGTTTTCAGCCTGGTCCGAATCCAAGGGATGACGGCGAACGAGGTTGCTAACATCGTGGGATGTTCCGCAAAGACCGTTCAGCGGCGCCTGAACCGCAGCTTGGTCCTATTGGAGGAAATGTTGGCTGATATGAAACCAATCGAGCGCCCGCCAAGCGAGGCTTAGCCACCGGGTGTCAGACGCAGCGTCGCGTTAGCAAATCTCCGAAGCGTCAACCTGATCGCTGGTGCGTTCGCCGGAACGAGGCCGCGATGACCGAAAAAACTCGCATTCGCGAGTTACTTGAACAGCTCCTCGAAACGGACTCCACGCCGGAAGTCGTCTGCGCGGATTGTCCAGAACTGCTGCCGGAGGTCCGTAGCCGCTGGCGGCGATTGCGAGGCGTGCAGAACCAGGTCGACGAGCTATTCCCCTCGTCGGCTGGTGGCGACGGAGAACGTCAGCCTAAGCTCGTCCCCGACTCGAAGCTGCCGCAAATCGAGGGCTATGAAGTCCGCGCAATCCTTGGATATGGCGGCATGGGCGTGGTGTACAAGGCACGCCATCTCAAGCTCAATCGCGAGATTGCTCTCAAGATGTTGCTCTTGGGAGCGTACGCCCGCCCGCATGAACGCGAACGATTCGAGCGCGAAGCAGAGGCGGTGGCAGGGCTTCAACATCCAAACATCGTGCAGGTCCACGACGTCAACGAGTTCGAGGGACGCACCTATTTTACGATGGAGTTCATGGATGGTGGCAGCCTGGCACAACAGCTCGCCGGCTCACCGCAATCAGCCGCACGCAGCGCGCAACTGGTGGCTACGCTGGCAACAGCCGTGGCCTTCGCCCACGAGCACGGGATCGTGCATCGTGATCTGAAACCGGCCAATGTCCTGCTCACGACCGATGGCACACCAAAAATCGCTGACTTTGGAGTGGCGCGCCGGGTCGACACAGGACAAGACCTCACGATGACCGGCGCCAAACTTGGGACACCAAGCTACATGTCTCCTGAGCTGGCGAGCGGACAGGCGAGCGCGGCCGGGCCAGCGGTCGACATCTACGCGCTGGGCGCCATCCTCTACGAAATGCTGACCGGTCGGCCTCCTTTTCGGGGAGACACGCCGGCGGAAACAGAGCGGCAGGTGATCGTTGGCGAACCGGTGCCACCGTCGCGGTTGAATCCCAGGGTGCCACGCGACCTGGAGACGATTTGTCTCAAATGCTTGCGCAAGGAGCCCGAGAATCGCTACGCCAGTGCCGCGGCGCTGAGCAACGATCTCACCCGTTTCCTCGAAGGCCGGCCGATTGAGGCTCGACCCCTGAGCCCGATAGCGAGGTTCGCCCGCTGGTGCCGGCGCAACCCCACTTCAGCGGTGCTCTTGGCGACGGCGCTGGCTTCAGTCGGCCTGGCGATCGGCGGTGCCTTGTGGATGGAACGATTGCGGGCTGAACGTCGCGCGGAAACCGCGCGGCACGAGGGGCGCAAGTGGCAGGCAGTGGAAGCCGCGGTGGAGAAAGCGGCCATTCTCGGGCAACAGGGGCGTTGGTCAGAGGCGCTCGCGGCGCTGGAAGGAGCACAAAGTCTCATGGACTCCTCGACGCCCGAAGATCTCCGCAACCGCCTGCGGCAGGCCCGCGCCGATGCGGAGATGGTTGCCCAACTCGAGGAGATCCGGTTGCGGTTGTCGGACAGCAGGGCGAGCCAGGAGACCACCTCCGTTTCCCCCGGGAAAGTGTATGCGGACACCTTTCAAAACTACGGGATTCCATTGCTGGCCCTGGAGCCGGGCGAAGCAGCGGCTCGGATCCGGATCTCATCCATCCGCCCCACGCTCCTGCAATTCTTGCACGACTGGCTCTTTAGGGGGTCAGACGAAACTCGAGCTCGATTGCGTGACGTTCTCGACCGGGCCGACGACGATGACTGGCGACGCGCCTTTCGCAAATCGCTCATCGCGAAAAACGCCGACGAACTCGTCGCGCTGTCACGCGAACCGGCGGCGCCAGACCAGCCGCCGGTTGTCCTCTCTTGCCTGGGGGGCGCCTTGGCGGGTGACAAATACAAAAACGAAGCACTGCTGCTCCTGCGTCAGGCGCAGCAGCGGCATCCGGGAGATT
This sequence comes from Planctomycetaceae bacterium, assembly GCA_035949535.1. Taxonomy (GTDB): domain Bacteria; phylum Planctomycetota; class Planctomycetia; order Planctomycetales; family Planctomycetaceae; genus DASPSM01. The sequence goes on from DASZIA010000436.1 coordinate 6,089, forward strand.
TTTGGATCAATTATCTCCTCGGCCAGCATTGCAGCAAAGAAAGCCCGCAGGCGGCGGTCGGCTACTTTCGAGTGGCGGTCGCCATCCGCCCCAGCAATGACCGAGTCTATCGGATGCTCGCGAGCGCTTTGCTCGATACCGGGGACAAGGAAGGGGCCATTGCCGCCGAGCGTGAGTCCATTGCCCGCAATCCCAATGAGAAGCGCGCCAAGGATTTGGCGAACGCCTTGACTCCCAAACGGGGAATGGAGGACGTCCGCGCGGCCTGGGAGCAGAGACTTCTGAAACCCAACCCGAAGGATCATAAATCCTGGCACGGCTATCCCCAGCTGTGCCTGTACGTCGGAAATGTGGATGCGTACCGTGTTGGCCGCAAGGCCATGCTCGAACATTTCGGCGACGTAACCAACGATTGGGTAATCGCCGAGCGCACCAGCATGGCCTGCCTGCTCCTTCCTGATTCCGGAGATGAGCTGCGACGGGCGGCCCGCTTAGCGGACGTTGCGGTGGCCGTCGCCGAAAAATCCAGCGAACCCGGCAATGCTTACGTGAAGTTCGTTAAGGGATTCGCCTTGTATCGGGAGGGTCAGTACGCAGAAGCACTCCCGTTCCTGCAGCAGTCGGCGTACAAACTTCTCGACCGCGCTGGTCCGCGAATGGTATTGGCCATGGCGCAGTTCCAATCCGGCTCCACCGCCGAAGCGCGGAAGACCCTGGCGGAGGCCGTGCGGACCTATAGCTGGAACGAGCCGAACCCGAAGTCGCGCCCGGACTACATCAGTATCTGGGTCAGCCATGTGCTTCGCCGCGAGGCCGAAGCCATGATTCTGCCGCATTTGGCTGAGTTTCTTGAGGGAAAATATCAACCGGTGGATAACGATGAGCGGCTGTCGCTCTTGGGGATCTGTCAGTCCCGAGGCCTCGCGCGCGCCTCGGCACAATTATACGCCGATGCATTCGAGGCCAACCATTCCCTGGCCGAGGAGTTGAACGCCGACTGTCTTCGTCGCGCGACCCAAGAAAAAAAATCAATTTCAGGGGACCGCCTGGATGCTTTCAACGCGGCCTGCCGCTACCTCGCCGCCCGATGCGCGGCTTTGGCGGGATGCGGATTGGGAAAAGACGGAGCCGATCTCAGCGTCCTGGAGCGGATGCACTGGCGAAAGCAAGCGCGGAAGTGGTTGGAGGATGACCTCGCGACGTGGACGAGGACGCTCGACAGCGACTCGCCGCGGGCCAGAGGTCTCACAATAGAGTTGTTGACCCATTGGCAGTCTGCTCCGGAGCTTGTTGGGCTTCGCGAACCGCACGCCTTGGATGAGCTGTCCGCTGAGGAGCGCACAGAGTGCCTCGCGCTCTGGCGGAATGTGCGCAACGTTCTGCAAGGCGCTGCCGCACGGCAGCAAGTCCGACGCGCCACCATACCTGATCCGAAAAGCCCGGCTACTCAAGGAGCAACCGTAGGCCGTCTTGGGGGTGGGTGCTGATGAACGGCGTGCTCACAGTGTTCCTCGGCATCGCCATCTTCGCACAATGGCCGGTCTCCGGCCTGTGGGTGCTCGGCACGTTTGTCGGCGTCGATCTCATCGCCAATGGCATGACGTGGGCGATGGCGGCGCTGACGTTACGGAACGGGACAGGGCGGTAGGAAGTCGCGAAGTAACGCTGGATTCCTCCAACTTCAGAAGCAGGAGCTGATGCAACTCGCGAGCGGCCTGCCACTCGCAACCCTGCGACAGCAGGCAGAGGCGATGGGAGACCGCCAACCGGCCGAGCAGCCCATCAGAAAGCAGGCTTCAGACAGCTAACCAGTCTGGTCCAAGTGACAGGTCGACGCGATTGTCGGGAGGTCTTTCGGACTCCGGATTGCCATACGTTTTCGCGGAATGAGGGCCTCAGGCTCCGGGAGCGGATCAACGCCCTGAAGCGACGCCAGAATTCGAACCTTTTCTGCTTGCTTCGCTCGTCCCGGTTCGATGCTAAGCGCTATTTGCTCAGCTCCGGAATTGGCCGGCCGCCCTCGGTGATGATCGACTGAGGTCTGCCTTTCAGATCCGTCCACTGAGAGTTGAGGTCGATGCCCAAGTGGCGGTACACCGTGGCCCCCAGGTCAGACGGTGTTACGCGTCCATCCTTCACCTCGCCACCCTTGGCATCCGTGCTGCCCACGACCTGGCCATGGGTCAGGCCACCGCCAGCCACCAGCATCGACATGCAGTTGGACCAGTGTTCGCGGCCGCCCGTGCCCCTCTGCGAGAAAATCGGCGACCGCCCAAACTCGCCCAGCGCCAGCACCAGGGTGTCATCGAGCAGGCCGCGTGCTTCCAGATCTCTTACCAGGGCGTACAGCGCTTGGTCCAGTCGCGGCAGCAGCGGCTTCAACCCTTTGATGAGTCCTCCCCAAACAACGTCGTCGCCGTGATTATCAAAGTAGCCGAATATGGGGCTGAGGGTTACAAACGTGACGCCGGCCTCGACGAGCCGCCGCGCCAGGAGCATCTTTTCGCCGAAACTGTTGCGGCCGTAGGTTTCGCGGACCCGGTCGGGCTCCAGGTCCAGGCGGAACGCTTGCCGCGCCTTGCCGGAAAGGACCATCTCCAGGGCCTGCCGGCGGTAATGCTCCATCCGAGCCATTCTGTCGCTGGCGTCGAGGTCGCGCCGCAGCCGGTCGAATTCCCGGTAAAGCGCCGCCCGCTCTTGGGCTCGGGCCACCTTCACGCCACTTGGCAGCGTAAGTCGGCCAGCAAGTTCGGCAGCGTCGGCCGCCTCGTAGGCGCCGCCCAACGGGCCGGCACCCAGGACGTCGGCGAAAAAGAGGTTCAAGTCTGCCATCCCGACGAAGGCCGGCATCTCTGGGTCGTTCGGCCCCCGGAACCGGGCGGCCACCGAACCCATCGACGGGTGTGTGCCGAAGTGGGGGTCAGTCTTGCTGCGTTGGGCCAGGGGGTTCCCCGCCTGCATGGGAGCGGGGAAGTGGTCGATGCTGGCCCGGCAATCGACCGAACGGACCAGCGCCAGGCGGTCCGCGATGGTTGCCTGCATCGGAAAGTGTTCGGAGATGCGGACCCCCGGAACCTTGGTGGCGATCGACCCGAACGGGCCGCGCACCTCGGCGGGTGCGTCGGGCTTCGGATCCCAGGTATCAAGCTGGCTGGGCCCACCAGACATCCAGATAAGGATCACTGACTTGCGGTCAGCGCGGCCTGCAGCGGCCCCTCGCGCCCGGCAGCGCAGCACGTGCGGCAGCGACAGCCCGGCCAGCCCCGCGAGTCCCGTCTGCAGGAACCAGCGCCGTGAGCCGACTCGAATCAGGTCGGAGGCGGGTGGTTGTAGGGGAGAGTGACAGACCGCGGCGGCGTGCTCGGCGTTGTGGCGGCCGGGGTTGGACCTCGTTGTCATCATTACCCTCCACGGTGAGGCAGTGTCGATTGGAGAATGCACCGCTTACGCCATTATCCCCTGGACCACCTGCCGCGAAAGGGCGAATGGCGGACGATGTACGAGCTGGTCGTTGGCAATCGCGGGCCTGGTCAAATTAGCCGTCACGACTTAACGTCGTCCTGCAAATCTCAATCGTTTGCTCGAAATACGCATGAGTTTCCGCTGGAGTCACGGCGGCACTTATCGGTCGGTTTACGTCGCCGCCGCCGCACGATGTTCTGAGCACCGGATTCTCATACGTTTTGGCGGAATCCGGCCTCAGCCTCCGCGAGCGGACCAAACGCTCGGCCGCGTCACCACGGTTCAATCCAGCCTCGACTGAATCCTGCGCGAGTTGAAGGGCATCGTTCTTGCGCCACAGGCGCCGCCCTTAGATTCATGCGATTCCCCGGGAGCGCTTTCTCGGGGCAATCTGTAACGAGGTCGTAGCCGACCTTTCTCATCCGCATCTTGCAGAGATAGGAAGCAATCCTTTCGCTCGAAAGCTCTTCACAGCCCCGTAGGTCACGGAATCAACTCAGGATCGACGACGCACGTAATCGTCCAACGTCCGTCTTGAAACTGAATGCCGACCAGTCCCGCCGCCTCGAACTGGACGATCGGGCGATCGACATCGCCAATGACAAGGTGACTCACAAGACGCCCCAGAAAGGGGAAGTGCCCCACGATCATTAGCCGATGATCCGAAGCGGCCAATGAGTCGGCAAGCGGGCGCACGTCGTCGTCGGCACCGAGGCAGCGCCGGACGGTCGCTCCTTTTGCGGGCATCAGGTAGTCGGCGAGAATTTCCGCCGTCTGTTCGGCCCGCAACTTTCCGCTGTGCAAGACTTCATCGGGTCGGATGTCGACAGCGGCGGCCCACGCAGCGATCCGCTCGACTGCAAGCCGGCCCGCTTGAGTCAAAGGCCGTGCAGGGTCTACTTCCGTCGAGGCCGCCTCACCATGCCGAACGAGATACACGATCTTCCGCTGGTTGTCGTTCGTGGCCATGTTTCGAGGCCTTCGTCCCTTGCCATCCCAGAGCTTGCTGCTGCTGCAAGTTTACCGGAGCGAAGAGCGAGTGGCATGAAGAACGATTTGCGGCTGATGGTTGGGCCAACGAAGCGGTTGATCAAGTCGGGTCCTGAGTGGGCGGAGCGAGTGCTGGATCGTGTGTTCGCGCTCGGGCTTGAGGCCGGGATAAGCGTGGAACGGCTGTTGCTCTTCCGAATGTTGGACTGCAACGAATTTGGGGAGCCATCGGTCGAACGTGGAATGCCGAAACCAGACGATTTTCTCGTCGCACTATCCCAGAAACTCAAACCTTTTCTGTGACCAGCGACAATCGACCCGTTTTTCCGATTGCTGCAACGCCAGGACGGCTGGAAAGATCGTGCCTATCCACGTCACGGCGGCCAGGCAGAGGCCTTTGCAGCCTCACCGAATGGTGAAAGCTGGCGTTTTTTGCCAATTCCCGTCATCGTTGGTCGAATTGGACATTGTTGCGCCTCGTGAGTGCAGGAACTTGTGAGTCACCGATTACGGCCGAAGGAACCCTTGCCGGTTTGCGGCCGCAGTCCTTCCCCAGTTCGTCCGGACCACGATGTCGATTTCTGCTCCCGCGGACCACCCGGTCGTCGAGCCGACACGTTATCATCGGCAGCTGCTCGAATTTCTGCGCACCGAAGAAAAACAAATCTGGGATTGGATCGCCTCCCAGAAGGTGCGCGCTGAGTACGCCGAAGCGGTGCGGCACGAGTTGCTGAAATCGGCCTACCGGCTCGACCCG
>DASZIA010000437.1:0-12042 GCA_035949535.1 Planctomycetaceae bacterium
GATTGCCGGGCTCGATCCCGCGGACCAGGAATTCTGGCAGGAAGTTTTCTGGGGCATGTCGAGCTATTTTGATCGCAACACCATCGCCGATCCGCGAGACCGCGCGACACAAACGATCGCCCAACTGCGACAGGCCGTGCATAAGCTCCAGGAGAAATCGAAGCTCGAGCTGCGGAACGTCGCCTTCTGCAACAAGATCGAAAACTACGGCCGGTACGAACGGTTCAAACGGGACGAATTCACGGCCGGGCAACCCGTGCTGTTGTACGCCGAAGTCGAGAACTTCAAGAGCGAGCCGACCGCGGACGGCCCGTACCGGGCGATTCTCAAATCGACGATCGAAGTCTTTGACACCGGTGGGAAACGCGTGGTGAGCATGCCTTTCGCGCCCAACGAGGATCTCTGCGCGAGCCCGCGACGCGATTACTACAACAGCTACGAGTTTTCGATCCCGCAGCAAATCTCGCTCGGGCCGCACACGCTCAAGCTGACGGTCGAGGACCAGCTCAGCCAGAAGGTGGCCTCGTACTCGGTCAATTTCACCGTCAAATAGTCCAATGTCCAAGGTCTAAAGTCCAAAGTCGCAGCGAGCGATGCCCCGGACTCGCGACTTCAACCCTCGACCTCGGACAGTTGACTGACCCGAACCCGCCCCTCGATCGCCTTGTCTCTGCGCCCAGGCACCAGTTCGTCGCGGGCTTCCGAATCGGGATTGTGAATCGCCGCGCCGGCAACGAGAATTGGACGGGCGCACAGCCATCGAACGACAACCGGCCCGCGCCCTGCCGCCCTCCCTGGCCCCGCAGCCGAAGTGATCTCAATGTCCGGATCGGAACTCGAAGTTCTCAAGAGTGCCTGTCCGCTCGACTGCCCCGACAGTTGCAGCCTCGACGTCACGATTCGCGACGGGCGCGTCGAATCTCTCGACGGCAATCATCTCAACCCGCTCACCGCCGGATATATCTGCGGCAAAGTCCGACACTTTTCCGAGCTCATGTATGGCGCCGATCGACTGCTCTATCCCGCCGTGCGGTCCGGACCGAAAGGGAGCGGCGAATTCTGCCGCGTGAGTTGGGACGAAGCTTTGGAGCTGGTGGTCCGCCGACTCGCCGAGGTCCGCGATCAGTTCGGCGGCGAGGCGATTCTTCCGTACTGCTACGGCGGGTCCAACGGCTGGCTGACACAAAACGGTTTGGACGCACGCTTCTTCCATCGTCTGGGCGCGTCGCGACTGGCCCGCACGCTCTGTGCGATGCCCGCGTCGACCGCTGCGACCGGGTTGTATGGGAAGATGCCGGGTGTCGCGTTTGAGGATTATCCGACCGCGCGGCTCATCGTGTTGTGGGGCGTCAATCCGGCGGTCACCGGCATTCATCTGGCGCCATTCCTCCACCAGGCACACGCCAACGGAGCGAAGCTGGTGGTCGTCGATCCGCGCCGCACGCAGTTCGCGCGCCAGGCCGATCTGCATCTGCCTCTGCGGCCAGGTACAGACCTGCCGGTGGCACTGGCGATCATTCGCTGGTTGTTCGAGTCGAGCCGGGCCGACCGCGAATTTCTCGCGGCGCATGCCCGAAATTGGGAAAAGCTCCGCGAGCGCAGCCAGGAATGGACGCTGGAACGAGCGGCCGACGTCGCGGGAGTCGCGCCCGAGCAGATCGCCGCCCTGGCCAGGTTATATGCGGATGCGAAGCCCGCTGTAATTCGTTGTGGTTGGGGCATTGAGCGGAACGTGAACGGCGGTTCTGCGATCGCGGCCGTGCTGGCGCTGCCGGCCGTGGCCGGCAAGTTCGGAGTGGCGGGCGGCGGCTACACGCTCAGTCAAGGGGCCGCCTGGGATGTCGATTCGTTAGCCGGCGCTGCCGCCCCCGCCCCGGCAACTCGAATCATCAACATGAATCGGTTGGGCGAAACCCTGCGGCCCGACTTTCAACCCGCCGTTCGCGCCTTGTTCGTCTACAACTGCAATCCTCTGTCGACTGTCCCCGAGCAGAATAAGATCCGCGAGGGCCTCTTGCGAGACGACTTGTTCACCGTCGTCCACGAACAGGTGCTGACCGACACGACCCGTTACGCCGATGTTCTTTTGCCGGCCACCACGTTCCTGGAACACGCCGAAGCGCGCCGCAGCTACGGGGCCATGATCGCGCAATTCACCAAGCCCGTCGTCGATCCAGCGGGAGAAGCCCGCGCCAACCACTGGCTCTTCGGAGAACTCTGTCACCGAATGGGGCTGACGCGGCCGGGCGATCCTGAGACCGAGGAAGAAGTGGTGCAAGCCATCATCGCGACTTCCGGATCCGCCGCGACGCTGGCCGAGTCTTTTGCCGCGACCGGTCAGGCCGTGCCGCCGTGCGGCGTGCGACCGGTGCAATTTGTCGACGTGTTTCCGGGGACCGCCGACCGCCGCATTGACCTTTGCCCGGATTCGCTCGAGCGGGAGACTTCCAAAGGCCTTTACATCTATCACCCGATCGCTGCACGTGAAGAATTCCCTCTGACGTTGATCTCACCTTCGACGTCCAAGGCGATCTCCTCGACGCTCTATCAGCTCGTCCGCGAGACGGTGCCGATTGAAATCAATCCCGATGACGCCCGTGAACGGGGCATTGCCGACGGCGACGCCGTGCGAATGTTCAACGACTCGGGCGAGGTGCTCTGCACAGCGAAACAGAACGGCGACTTGCGGCCAGGCGTGGCCTCGCTGCCCAAGGGATTATGGGCTCGGCACACGCACAATGGTCAGACGGCCAACGCCCTGGCGCCGGACACGCTCTCGGACCTCGGCGCAGGAGCCTGCTTCAACGACACTCGCGTCCAAATCGAACGGGTCTAAGGCATCGCGGTCGCGGCGAACGAACCGGGTTGTCGAGCTTCCGCATCGATGAATACGTCCATTTGCTGGCCGATGAATGTTGCCTCTGGCGGCCCTTCGATTCGGTAGAGTGCCTGCAAGACGCGAGTGTCGACGCGTTCGGTCGCGTCGCCGCTGAGCGACTTCTTCGGAATAACGAACGGCTCGATCCGCACAAAGGTCAGCGGAAGCCGCGCCCCGTTTTCTCCGCGGACTCGCCCGTAAGCCTTGGCGTGCCGGTTAAAGCGCGGAATATCGTGCTCGTCAATATCGGCGCGGACGTGGTGCTGGGCCGAGTCCCCCAGGATCATCAGCGTCTGGCTCGATGGCGTTGAAACGTACTCTCCGGGGCGGATGCTGACCTGCAAGACGTCGAATTCCACGGTGTCTCCGCCGGGCGCGGTGACGGTCGGCGCAACGACACGATGGCGAGATCGTTCATTCTTAGCCCAATCGAGATCCGCCTGTGCCATCTCGACGGCGGCGCGGGCGACCGACGTGTCGGCCTTCCACGATCCGGCTTTGAGGCGCAGTTCGTCGGCCCGGAACCGATCGAGCTGAGCTTGTGAGGCGTCCAGTTTCAGCTTGGCCTGCACGACCTGTTCCTCGGTCGAGGCGCCCGAGTGTCGCAGCCGCTCGGTCCGGGCATGCGTGTCGACGCTCTGAGCGACCGTCGCCTCAGCTTCGCGCCGCTGCGCTTCCATCAGAGGGACGTCCTCGGGACGCGGCATCGCGACAAGCCGCGCAAGCTGCTCCTCGGCACTTCGCAGCTTCGTTTCGCGGACGCGGATCTCCGCATCGATCTGCCGCGTGTCGACCTCGAACAGCGGGCTCCCCGGAGCGACCTTATCGCCGACGCGGACAAAGACCCGCGCGACCACGCCCGACAGGTGCGATCCGATCGAAATATTCTCGGTCCGCGGTTCGACGATGCCCGTGCCCGCCACCGTCTGCTCGAAGCCGCTTCGTGGCGGTTCGATGACCGGCTCGGTCTTCGGAATCGGCTGCTGCCGCGCCGTAATATGTTGCACGGTTAAGCCGACCATTGCCAACGCGATCAGGGGAAGCAGGATTGAGCGGCGCATGGTTAGGTTCCTCGCCGATATTCAATTCAGATGTTCAATTGAGCAATGCCGTCTGTTCGATGCTGGAAGCCGTTCGTTCCGATTGGGGCAGTTCGACCCGATCGATGCGGCCGTCGGTCATGTACACGATTCGATCGCCGAATTCGAAGACGCGATTATCGTGCGTGACGACGATCACGGCTCGGCCGGGCTTCACGGTCGTCGCCCGGAGAAGTTCCATGACCTTGCGGCCCGACTCGGCGTCGAGCGCCGCGGTCGGCTCATCGCAAACGAGCAGTTTGGGCGAATGGACGAGTGCCCGGGCAATCGCCACTCGCTGCTGTTGCCCGCCCGAAAGTTGCGACGGGAGTTGATGCATCTTGTCTTTGAGTTCGACCGATTCGAGCACCTCCGCCGCGCGAGCGATTGCAAGCGAACGCTTCCAACCGCAAATCATCAGCGGAATTGCTGCGTTTTCGACGGCCGTCAGCGACGGGAGCAGATTGTATTGCTGGAACACAAATCCGATTCGAGTGGCGCGGAATTCGACGAGCGCGCGTCCGCTCAAGTCGCGGCGCTCGCGGCCCAACATTGCCACGTCCCCCTCCGTCGGATCGAGCAGCCCCGCCATGATGGAAATCAGCGTCGTTTTGCCGCAGCCGCTGGGACCGACCAGGAGGGTCATTTCGCCGTAGGGAATCTCCAGGTCGACCCCGCGCAGCGCGCGAACGACGTCGTCGCCGGTCGAATAGTCCTTAGTCACGCGCCGGCACCAAACGGCGGGGCCTTCGGTGAGGTCTCGCGCGAGAACAGTTGCCATCGACCGCGAACTCATTTGAAGACCATCCCCGGTTCCAGCACCAGCACGCGTCGCAGGCTCAGAAGACTGGCGAGCAACACGATCAGCCCGACCGCGATTCCCGTCACCGCCACGACTTGCCAGGGAAGATACATGCCTCGCAGAGCCACGTTCTGAAGCCGTTCGGTGGTCTCGAAAAACGCGGCCGCCAGGCCGATGCCGATCCCAAAGCCCATTACGCCAACCGCGACGGCTTGAAGAAGCACCATTCCGATCAGTCGGCCGTTGGTGACGCCCATCGCCTTAAGACTGCCGAACTGTTTGAGATTCTCGAGCGTGAAGAGATAAAACGTCTGCCCGGCAATCGCCGCACCCACGACAAATCCCAGGCCGACGGTGATGCCAAAATTGACGGGAATACCCGTGTTGCGCAGGTAGTGGCCGACGTTGAACCAGAGGAACTCGGTCGACGTCATGGCCTTGAGCGACGTTTGTTCGGCAATTCGGGAGCAAAGCTGTCCGGGATCGGTCCCCTTGTTCGCTCCGGCCAACACGAACGAGAGCATGTTGCGTTCATGCGGCGCGTACATCGTGGCCCGGCTATAGCGCGAGTAAATCACAGGAAGCGTGGTAAAAGGCGGAGACACGCGGCAGATGCCGGCGACGACGGCACGGCGATCGTTCATTTGAACGGCCGCACCCAAACGCAGGGGCTGATCGGGAAACAACAGCTTGTAGCCGTCCTGGTCGACGATGATTGCGTCGGGCTCTCGCAGCGACTCGGGCGAGCCGAGCACCAGCTCGTGCGGCGTTCCGATCAACGTTCCGTCATCGACGCCGACCAGAAACACCTGACGAAATCCGCCGTCCTCGGTGCGGACGACGACCTGACCCTTGAAGAGGCGAACGGCCCATTCCACCCCCGGAACGCCGCGGACCTGGTACAAGCGATTTTCGGGCATCGGCCGAACTTCATCGACATTCAAAGTCTGCTTGTCCATGACCCAGATGTCCGCCTCGGTCACGTCGATAATGCGGCTCGACGTCCGCCGCATGAGGCCGACAAAGATCGCTGATTGCTGCGCGATCAAGAGCGACCCAAAGGCGACGCCGAAGACAATGCCCCAATACTTTGTGCGATCGCCGATCAGCATTCGCCAGGCGAGCCAGCTCACGGCTTCGTCTCCCGGTGAGACGTCGATGGGCTCGCGGCCGTCCCTCGGCTCGCGCGCGACGCGCCACGGAGCGCAGCCAGGCTGAAGTCGGTGATGTGTCGGGTCAGCCGGTCAAGGTCCATCAAAGTCGTGTACCCGTCCTCGCCGACCAGAATGCGGCCGACCGGCCGGTGGTAACGATAGAGCAAGCACTGCGCGACGATGCTGAATGCGTGCAAGTTGAGATCGAGCGGCGAAATCTCGCTCGGGAGGAGCGGTCGGATGATCTGTTTCAGCGTTTCAAACATCGGTCCGATAAACGACCGGACCAACTCGACGCAGGCCTCGGTCGGCCGCGCCATCTCGCGCATCATCAGTTCGAGATGCCACGATGGACGAACATCGTCGAGCATCATCCCCATCATCTGGCGGATGAATGCTTCGAGAACCTCTTCTTGCGGGGCGCCCGCGGGCGCTTCGAACTGCGGCGTTTGCCCCCCCGTGCAGTGGGCCAGCTTCACGGCCTCGATGTAGAGCGCCTTTTTGTCGCGGAAGTAGTAATTGACCGCTGCGACATTCAGACCCGCTTTGCCACAGATCTCGCGGACCGTGGCTTCTTCGAGCCCTTTTTCGGCGAAGATCTCGCCGGCCGCGTCGAGGAGGAGGTCCTTCGGATCCCGTCGGTCTTCCATGATCTCGCCTGTCAAATCGGTTGTTTTAAACGATTGTTTGAATCGATTGTATGAATCGGCTTCAAAGGAGTCAAGAGGGAGTCGAGGCCCGAGCGCAATTGCCCAATTCTTCGCCAGCTCACGAGAGTCCGCGTCGAGCACACTGCCGGTAGCAACAATGCCTTCTTACTTTGCATCCATCGCGCTCTGAGCTACAATAGAGGTGAGGATTTCTGGACCGCGCAGGCGCGGTCGTTGTCGGATGACTAAAAGAGGGGCAACCCGGCCGGTTCGGGGGGCCCGTTGCTGAGTAAGCCGACGTGGTAGAACACTCTCGCGTGTTCTACCACGTCGGCTTTTTTTGTTTGTGGCAAGCCGCCGCACTTCCCCGTTTCGCGAACCGCAAGACGCGTTCCTTTGGAGGTCCCTCGATGCTCGGCACTCTCTCGTGGCTCACCTGCGGCATCGCCGCCGGTTTTTTTGTGAATCAACTCGTGTCCGGATACGACAAGGGAATTGTCCTGTTGACGCTCGGGGTCGGCGTCGCTGGAGCGATGGTGGGTGGATTTGGTGCGTCACTGTTTCACCTTGGCGACTCCGCGACATTCAGCTTCTATGCCGTGCTGTCCGCCCTCGTCTGCGCCTCGATCGCTTTGGTCAGTTATCGCCGGATCCTAAAAATCTGAACCGAAGAAGGAGCCGGCTTGAATGAATCATCAAGCGTGGATGGTTGTGGGCGGAGCGTGCATTCTGGCATTGGCCGGATCGGCATACGCCTGGTTGCGGTTGCCTCTCTATCGTTGGGGCTGCCGTCATTGCAAGAGAATCGTGACGGTCAGCCGGTTTCATCCGGGGCGATGCACGTGCGGCGCGAGCACGCTCGTGGCCTATTTCTGCGGAGATTGCGGGAGTTGGAACACGTCGCCGACCGCGAGTCGGCGCTGTGTCGCTTGTTCCTCCAAAAACATCATCCTGGGGGCCGAGTACAACTTTGGCACGCGCCTCATCAGGCTCCGCAATCGTGACGCTAGGACCCGCAAGCGCAACACTCAGCGGCAGACGGTCTAGGACAAACACCTTTTCACGGAGCGCACAGTGGATGTCGTTCGACCTTTGTTTGTGTCGACCTTTCCGCCGGAAGAGTGCGGGCTGGCAACCTTCACCAAGGACACTGCCGACGCCGTGGATATCGCGGCGGGCGACCCGGTCTCCTCGTCGGCGGCGATCCTGAAGACTCCGTCGCTTTGTTACGACGATCCGCGCGTGGTCCACGTCATCGACAACAGTTGCGACGACGCGTATTGCCAGGCGGCCGATGTCGCCAACGACGGGCCGTGCGACGTGGTGAGCTTGCAGCACGAGTTCGGGCTTTACCCCGGCGAATGGGGCAGCGACGTGCTCGACTTCGTGCGTGGCTGCCGTAAGCCGATCATCACCACGTTCCACACGCTGATGACCAAGCCGGCTCCGCTTCCGTGGCGCATTATTCGGGAACTGGCGGCCAAGAGCGAAAGTCTGATCGTGATGACGAAAGTGGCCGCCAGGCTTCTCGAGCGCGTTTACGGCGTAACCGGACCAAAGGTGCAAATCATTCCGCATGGGGTCCCGGTGGTCGCCCGCGAGCGCGACGACACACAAAAGAGCCGACTTGGGCTTGCGGGCCGTCAGGTGATTTGCACCTTCGGTCTAATCAACAGCGGGAAAGGCCTCGAATACATGATCGAAGCCATGCCCCGCATCGTGCAGGCCTGTCCGCAAGCCCTGTATCTCGTTGTCGGTATCACACATCCGCTCGTGAAGCGACGGGAGGGGGAGGTTTATCGCGAGAGCTTGGCGGCGCGGGCTGACGCACTCGGCGTCGGCGGGCATGTGCGCTTCGTCAACAAGTTTCTTGAGGTCGGCGAACTCATGGAACATTTGCAGGCCTGCGACGTTTACGTGACGCCGTATCCCGGGAAGGATCAGATTGCGAGCGGCACCCTGGCCTATGCGCTGGCTGCGGGGAGGGCCGTCGTGAGCACTCCCTACCTGTACGCCGAAGAGGTCTTGGCCGAAGGTCGCGGACTGATCGTGCCCTTCGCGCAAAGCGATGCCCTCGCCGAAGCAACTCTGCGATTTCTGAACGACTCGGCATTTCGGGCCGAGACCGGGCACCGCGCCCACAGCTATGCGAAGCTCATGTTTTGGCCGAACGTGGGCCGCCAATACTTGGACTGCTTCAGTCGAGTTGCACTCGGTAATGAAATAGCGCCGCGACATGTTTCTCGCAATGCTTTGACGAAACCACGCGGCAAGCGGCGGCGCGCGAAACTTTTGAGGGAAGGCCTCTAATGTCTGACAGCGATCTAGTCACGCAAAGAATCCCGCCAGAAATCTCGTTGTGTCACCTGGACCGCATGACCGACTCAACGGGATTGATTCAACACGCCATCTACGGTATTCCGCGACGCGAAAGCGGTTACACGACGGACGACAACGCCCGCGCCCTGCGGCTTTGCACTCGACTCTGGGTCCGCGATCAACAAGATGAGCGAATGCTGAGTCGGGTAACACGCTACCTGAGCTTCCTGGAACACGCCCGTTGCCCAGTCCGAGGATTTCATAACTTCCTGAGTTACCAACGAGACTGGCTTGATGCGGAAGGCACCGGCGATTGTCAGGGTCAGGCGGTCATCGCTCTTGCCGAAGTCGCCGGCAGCGCTCTGCCCGAGGGTTACAGGCTCTTGGCGCGGGAGCTGATCGAAGCCGTTCTTCCGGCGCTTGCCGAGCTGCGGAGCTTGCGCGCGCAAGCCTACGTGATTTTGGCCTGGGGCCATCTGTGGGGACAGGGAATCAGAGACATTAGCGCGATCGAAAGCGTGGCGCGGTCCGCAGCGCTGCGACTCGTCGAATGTTACAACCGTTCGATGCGGTCCGATTGGCCCTGGTTCGAATCGCGAATGACGTATGCCAACGCGGTGTTGCCACACGCCCTGTTCGTCGCCGCACAGCATTGGCAGGGGAACGGCTTTCTCGACGTGGCTGCATCCTCTTTTGCCTTTCTGGAAGCGGAGACGACGGCCGAGGGGATCTTCTGGCCCGTTGGAAACGACGACTGGTACCCGCGTGGAGAAGACAAGGCGCTCTACGATCAGCAGCCCGTGGAGGCATCCACAATGGCCGACGCGGCGCTCGCCGGGATAGACCTGCTCGGCGAAGAGAAGTACCGATCGACCTTCCGACGGGCGCACGCCTGGTTCTACGGCGAAAACAGCTTGAGGCAACCGCTCGTCGACGCGAGCAGCGGCGCCTGCTGCGACGGTTTACAGGTCTCGGGCCTGAATCGCAACCAGGGAGCCGAATCGACCTTGGCGTACCTATGGACCGAATTGCGCAGTGTGGAAACATGCAGTGCGGAAACAAGCTGTGCGGAAACAAGCTGTGCGGAAACGTCAGCCCACGTTGCAGAAGAACAATATGACCTCGCCTGAAATCGCGCGATCCGACAAACAGACTCGATCCGAGAAAACAGTCTCCATTCAGAAAGCCGAGATGCTTCGAGAATCGAAACCCACTGGTCTTTACCCAGAACTCCTCCATCGCAGCGCCTCCAACCCGATCCTGACGGCTCGCGATTGGCCGTATCCGGCGCACGCGGTGTTCAACGCCGGCGCGGGCCAGGTCGGCGACGAAACGGTGTTGCTCGTCCGAGTCGAAGATCGCCGCGGCCATTCTCATCTGACTGTGGCCCGCAGCAACGACGGCGTGTCGCACTGGCAGATCGATTCCAAGCCCAGCTTCGCTCCCGAACCGGCGAACTTCCCGGAAGAAGAGTGGGGCGTAGAAGACCCGCGGTTGACGTGGGTCGCCGAGCGCGGCGAATGGGTCATCGCCTACACGGCCTATTCACCTAGCGGACCGCTCGTCTCGTTAATGACGACAAAAAACTTTACGTCGTTTACTCGGCTGGGGCCCGTCATGCCTCCCGAGGACAAGGATGCGGCCGTGTTTCCGGTTCGCTTTGGCAATCGCTACGCGATGATTCATCGACCTGTTTCCGCGGGGAGCTCGGGTGCGCACATCTGGCTGTCTTTCTCACCCGACCTGACTCACTGGGGTGATCATCACGTCCTCTTGCCGGCACGACGCGGCGCGTGGTGGGATGCCAACAAGATCGGCTTAAGCCCGCCTCCGCTCGAAACACCCGAGGGTTGGCTAGTCATGTACCACGGGGTACGAGCCACAGCCGGGGGTTGCCTCTATCGGCTGGGATTGGCCTTGCTCGATTTGGAAGACCCTCGTCGCGTCATTCGCCGAAGCGACGAATGGATCTTTGCGCCAGAGATGTCCTATGAACGCCACGGAGACGTCAACGGTGTGGTGTTTCCGTGCGGTTGGATCTTGGACCGTTCCAGCGGCACGATTCGCATCTATTATGGTGGCGCGGACACCTGCCTGGCCCTGGCCACGGCTCAACTCTCTGATCTGCTCGACTACCTGCGCGATTGCCCCGAGCCTCGCGAGAGAAGGCACTTGAAGCTGACTGTTCCAGATCATCGCTAACGTGCCAGTCGAGCGGACCGCTGTCGAACGATCTGAGCGATGCCCGCAGTGAGTGGCCTGTGGCCGACGCGCACGCGTGACGCTGTGTCATCAACTTCAAAGGAGTGAATGCAATGAGAACGGCGCTGCCCGATGGTTCAAAGGAGACACCACTGCCACGTCGCCCGAAAGCCGTTGCTTTCGGCATGAATGCAGAAAGCCTGACTGATCTCCGGCAAGCTCTTCCGGGATGGCGGATCGATTGCTTTCACGGAGTGACCGTCGGATCGATGCCTCACGATTGGGACCCCGGGGAAGCACATCTGTTCGTCGTCCGTCTGCGCGAGAATGTCACTGAGGTTTTAGGACTCTGCCGGTTTCTTGCGGATTGGCCCCCTTGCGAAAGTGATCCGCAAGAGGGTCTGCCAGAGACCGGGCGAGTGGATGGCAAACATGAGAACGCATGTTGCCGGTCGGACGTCCCGCTTCTCGTCCTGGTTGCTCCGGGGCAGGACACTCTCGTCGGTGCAGCCCTCGAAGTCGGGGCACGGGCTTGTCTGCAGCTGCCCATTTCCAAAAACGACATGGCCGACTTCTTGAATCGCGCGCCCGTCGAAAATCCATCAAGCCCGCACGTGCCGAACCACGACTAGGCGATGCTGAGATTCTCCGCTGATCCAAGTCCGGGGACCGCTCGCTCGTCAACGAAAAAAAGCCGACGGAGTCCATCGGCTTTCTGGTCGTCGAAACGTGTTCAGTTCAAAGCGGCGTTACGTTTTCCGCCCGCGGCCCCTTGGGCCCACGTCCTTCGGTGTACGAGACCTTTTGTCCTTCGCGCAGGAGTTCGTAGCTCGACCCTTCGACGTTAGATGAGTGGAAGAACATGTCTTTTCCACTGCCCGTTTCGATAAACCCGAAGCCCTTGTCCGTCTTTCGCTTGATTGTGCCTTCTGGCATTCTCACCGATTCCCAAAAAAGA
>DASZIA010000438.1:0-3476 GCA_035949535.1 Planctomycetaceae bacterium
TCTGTGGGCGTTCAATGAAGAAATTGTGGCTCGTGCGATTTTTGCCTGTCCGATTCCGGTGGTGAGCGCGGTCGGTCACGAGATCGACGTCACAATCGCCGATCTGGTGGCTGACAAGCGAGCCCTCACGCCGAGCGAAGCGGGCGAGTTGGTTGTCCCAGAGCGGGCCGATGTCTTGTCGGACCTCGGGCACCTCGCCGTGCGGATGGAGAGCGCCGCGCGCGACGTCTTGCGGCGCCGGCGGGTCACGCTCGAGGCCTTGGCCGGCGGCCGCGCGCTGGCCCGACCGTTCGACCTGGTTCGCGATCGGCAGCGGCAACTCGACGAATTGTCGCAGCGGATGGGCGGCGGAATGCGCCGGCGAATTGAACGCGCCTCCCGCGAGCTGCAAGCCCTCAGCTCACATCTCGACGCGTTGAGCCCGCTCAAAGTCCTGGGACGCGGCTACTCGCTGACGCGGCGCGAGTCGACGGGAGAAATCATCCGAAAAGCCGACGACGTCGGCCTGGGCGAGCGGATTGAAACACTCTTGGCCCAGGGGCGTCTGACCAGTCTCGTCGAGAGAGTGGAACGCTGAACCGCCTGCGGATAAAAACGGGAAGGCCGAGCGCTCGCCGGCCGCTTTCAAACAGGGACCCGCGTTAACTATGCCCGACTCGCAATCCGGTGGCTGCCAGCCTGGCGAACAGAGTTTCGAGGCGTGCCTGGCGGAATTGCAGGATCTGGTCCGACTGCTCGAGGAAGGGAGATTGGGCCTGGCGGAATCGATCGCCGGCTTCGAGCGCGGAATCTCGCTCTTGCGGCACTGCTATCGAACGCTGGAGCAGGCCGAGCAGAAAATCGAGATCCTCTCCGGTTTCGACCAGGCCGGCAACGCGGTTATCGCGCCCTTTGACGCCGCCGCTACGCTCGAGGCGGGGCAGGGGGGCGCCGGTCGACGGAAGAAGTCACCGGCCGAGTCCACGCAGAAAGCACCTCGCGAGGCAGCGAAATCCCCAGAACCCACCTCGGCGCCCGAACCCGAAGCGGAGTCTGAACTGTCTCTTCCTGACGAGGGACAGCTTTTCTAATATGACACGCGCAAACCGGCCGATTTAAGAGATTCCTTAGCTGCGCAGGGCCGTCATGAGCCGATTGGACGCATTCTTTAGGACGGCGCGGCGTCTGCCTGGCCCAGGCGTCCTGTGAAAACGACTCGGTTTCCATGCACACATCGTCGTCGCGACCAACCGGCACCGCCCACTCCGAACGCAGCCTCTTTCGTCCCGACATTGATCGCATTGACGGCTATACACCGGGAGAGCAGCCGCAAGAAGCCGGCTGGATCAAGCTCAATACGAACGAGAACCCGTACCCGCCGTCGCCCGCCGTTCGAGCGGCCGTGATCGCGGCGGCGGAAGGGCGGCTCAATATCTACCCCGATCCGTTGGCGACCGCGTTCCGCAAAAAAGTGGCCGCCCTGTTCGACGTCGATCCCGACTGGGTGCTACCCGGCAACGGCAGCGACGAGTGCCTGACGCTCATCACCCGCGCGTTCGTTGACCCGGGCGAACTCATCACGTTTCCTTATCCCAGCTACATCCTTTACGAAACGCTGGCTGACTTGCAGGGGGGACGGCACGAGCGATTGGTGCTTAATCCCGACTGGTCGTGGAACGCGGCCCGCACGCAGCCCTTGATCGAGCGCAGCAAGTTGACGTTCGTGCCGAATCCGAATTCCCCGTCGGGGAACGCCTGGTCGCCCGACGAGATTCGCAAACTGATTCCGCCCGCGGGCATGCTCGTGTTGGATGGCGCGTACGCAGATTTCTCCGACAAGCCCGATCGCAGCGAGCCACTTCAAGAATCGGACGGAGCCGGTGAGCGAGTGATTCTGCTGCGCACTTTCAGCAAATCCTACAGCATGGCCGGTGTGCGGATTGGCTTCGCGGTGGCCCATCCCGACGTGATTCGCGGTCTGCGCAAGGTGAAGGATAGTTACAACTGCAACACGCTGTCGCTGGCCGCGGCGAACGCCGCGATCGACGATCAGGCCTGGATGCGGGCCAACGTCGAGCGGATTCGCGTCACGCGCAACCGACTGACGAGTGCACTGCGCGCAGGCGGATTTCACGTTGTCGACAGCCAGGCCAACTTCGTCTGGGCCACGCGGCCCGAAGGCGAGCAGGGGGGAGGCCCCACTCATCGTGAAATCTACCAACGGCTCAAAGACCGCAAGGTGCTTGTGCGCTACATGTGCTTTCCGGATGCGGTCACCGGAAGCGGCCCGTCGTCTGTGATTGACGGGCTACGAATCACCGTCGGAACCGACGAAGAAATCAACGGTCTGCTCTCGGTCCTCAAGGATGTGCTCGCATGACGCGTCGCTCCGCGATCCAGCGCAAAACGGCTGAAACCGAGATCGAGCTCGCGCTGGCCCTCGACGGCACGGGAAAGACCGAAATCGCAACGGGTGTCGGCTTTTTCGATCACATGCTGACGCTGCTGGGACGGCACTCTTTAATCGACCTGTCGGTGAACGCGCGCGGCGATTTGCACGTCGATCAGCATCATACGGTCGAGGACGTCGGTATCTGCTTCGGCAAAGCGCTCTCAGAGGCACTCGGCGACAAACGGGGCATTGCGCGCTACGGCAGCGTCACCTTGCCGATGGAAGAGACGCTCGTGACAACGGCCCTCGATCTCAGCGGACGGGCCTGGTTCGTTAACAAAGTTGTCATACCGACGAACAAGATCGGCGAGTTCGACGCAGAGCTGGTTGACGTTTTCTGGCAGGCCGTGGCCGCCAATGCGCTGATGAATCTGCATTTCGTCCTGCACCACGGCGCGAACAGCCATCACATCGCTGAGGCGATGTTCAAAGCTGCGGCCCGCGCTCTGCGTCAAGCCGTCGCTCTTGACCCGCGCCAAAAAGATGTGCCCTCGTCGAAAGGCACGCTGACGAATTGAGATGCGCTCGCGGCACGGCGCGCAAGTCGCGCAATTGAAAATTTCTGTCGCGCGGTCGGTTGACAAGAGTTTCTTTGCGTGTAGTTTAGGCTTCTTCATTTTGCAACGAGCGAAAAGAGACACGCACATCCCGAGAGGGCCCAGCACTTCAAGCGGGTCATCTCAGAACGCAGTGGGCGGGTCAACAACTCGAGAGATTCCGCGGTCGCCCGAATTTGATGTGTGGATGCGCAGGAGTTTTCGCGTTTTGTTCTGTTGAGCGCTCGACGAATAGCCAAAGCGTCGCGCCGTTCAATTTGCAATGGGGCAGTTTCAGTTTGCAATCCGTTTCAAGCTGCAATCAGACGGTCTCGATTTCTGACGAGACCGAGTCGTGAGTGCTTCTCAAGAGAGTAGCGGGGGCTTCCGGGCCGATCCCGGCTTTTGCCAATACGGACGGCACCAGCGGTTGTTTTGACAATCCATCTGCGACCAGTCATCGCAATGGACTGCCTAAGGACCGATGGCTCAGTATCGGATTCAGAGGA
>DASZIA010000439.1:0-4407 GCA_035949535.1 Planctomycetaceae bacterium
GGAGATGGGCGTCGTCCGCGAAGCGGTCTGGAAGGGCCAGTGCATGGGCCGCATCGGCAACATGATCACCACCTGGCAGCGCGAGATCGGCGAGGACGATTTTACGAGCGGCGTCTTCGCCCGCGCGATCGCCTGTGGCGATCTGAAGGTCAGCGACCTCTGGAGCGGGAATCGAGAGTACATCGAGAGCGTCATCCGGGGCCGCAAGCACGAGGAACACTTCCTCGAACGCTGGCAGGGGAATCGCCGGGAAATCCTGGCGCTTGCGGCCCGCTGCCGATCCGTGAATTTGAACGAACTCGTCGGTGGACTCCAGCGGCTGATCTGCCTGCACTTGGGCAGCCGGGGGAAGAAATAGGGAATTCATCCCGACGAGCGGCCTCCTCCGCTTGGCCGGTGAACGGGCCACAGCCGTGAAGCAATCGCTGACCGAGAGATACCTCGAGCGCTTCGGTCATCAGTACATTCTTCTGATGATGATCGTGACGCGTTTGGGCGGTTCGATCGGCGGCCTGCTCGTCATCTACTACGTCGAGCTGACGTTACGGCTCTCACCTGAGATCCGCTACCACTTTCGGATCTCCGCCGTTGCCGTCGTGATCCAGTGCGTGACGGCAACCGTGCTGATTGCTTTGTGGGAGCTGCGGCGCGTCCGGCACGTGCTCAAGTGCATCGAACGGGGAGAGCCGTTCGACCCCGCATTCGCGCAACAAGCCGGACATGATGCCGTCCTGTTTCCAGCCCGTCATCACCGGTTAGAGGCCTGGTTCACGCCGCTGACGTGCTTGCTGCCCGTTGCGCTCTATCTGCGAATTTGGCACGGAGCGCCGGTCGACGTGCTCATCAACCTGACATGGGCCGTGTTCATGGGCATCAACCTGGCCCTGTTGGCCACGTTCTTTGCCGTCGAGCACTGCATGGCGACCGTGATTCGGTACCTGTTGGCCCACGGAGTCTCGATCGAGTATCGCAGTGTTCCGCGGGGAAAACTGCGGTTTCGGCTGGGCTTGTGCTCGTTCCTGATCGTCACGACCACGGCGCTGATGATCGGGCAAGTCGCCCGGCAGCGGGCTAGCGACCTCATCGATGACCGCAACGAGATCCACCAACGGATTGCCGTCAACGAGCTGAAGGCCCACTCGTTGTATATCACGATAGCCGCCGCCATCACTGGGGTGCTCTACGCAACGTTCATGGCCGGTTCGGTCACCAAGCGGGTTGACGTAATGGTCGCCGCCATGGACCGGGTCGGTAGCGGACTGCTGTCCGAACGCCTCACTCCGACGGGCAACGACGAAATTGATATCCTGGCCCGCCAGTTCAACTCGATGGTCGAGCGGCTCGACCGCGATAACCGCACGATCCGCGACCTCAACCTCAATTTGGAAGAGCGAGTCCGCGAGCGCACCAAACAGCTGGAACGGCTTGTTGCCGAGCTATCCCAAACGCAAAAGCAGCTGACTGATTACAACCGCCAGCTGCATTCCGCCCGCGTCGAGGCCGAAACGGCCAACCGCGCCAAGAGCGAGTTTTTGGCAAACATCT
Source organism: Planctomycetaceae bacterium (assembly GCA_035949535.1). Taxonomy (GTDB): domain Bacteria; phylum Planctomycetota; class Planctomycetia; order Planctomycetales; family Planctomycetaceae; genus DASPSM01. The sequence goes on from DASZIA010000439.1 coordinate 1,546, forward strand.
CGCACGAGCTGCGAACGCCGCTCAACGGCGTCATCGGCATGACCGACCTGTTGATGGCGACGCCGCTCAATTCCCAACAGCGAAAGTACGCCCAGACGACGAAGTTCTCGGGCACGTCGCTCTTGGACTTGCTCAACGAAGTCCTCGACTTCTCGAAGATCGAGGCCGGAATGCTCGAGGTCGAAAAGATCCCCTTCGATCTGCACGCCACCGTCGAGCCGATCATCGAGCTGATGGCACACAAGTGCAAGGAAAAATCGCTCGAAATGGCCTACTTTGCGGACCCGGGTGTCCCGCTGAGGTTGGCCGGCGACCCGGGCCGCGTGCGGCAGGTCATCACGAACCTTGTCAACAATGCAATCAAGTTCACCGAGCGTGGCAAGGTGGTCGTGCGCATCGGGGTCGTCGAACGGGTCGACCACATCGCCACGCTTCGCTTCACCGTCGAGGACACGGGCATCGGAATTCCGGAAAGTCGCTTCAACCGGCTGTTTCAGGCCTTCTCTCAGGTCGATGCCTCGATCACGCGGAAATATGGTGGGTCGGGGCTGGGGCTTGTGATCTGCAAGAAACTGTGCGAGCTGATGGGGGGAAACATCGGCTTCGAGAGCCAGGTCGGCCGCGGCTCGACCTTCTGGTTTTCGCTCCCGTTCGAGGTGGCGGAATCGTCCGCCGACGCCGACCAGAGCCGCCTGAAGCCTTTGCAGGGCCTGCGAGCCCTGGTCGTCGATCAAAACGAGATCAGTCGACCGATTGTCGCCGAACAGCTCGTCAATCTGGGCCTCGAGGTGTGCGACGTGACGAGTGGGGCAGATGCCCTCAAACGGCTGGAACAGGCCGCCAGCACGCAGTCGCCTTACGCGTTCGCGCTCTGGGACGTGGGGGTCAGCGACATGAGTAAAGAGGAGTTCGCGGCCACCGTCCGTTCGCGGGCCGAGCTGGGCAAACCGGCCCTGATGCTGCTGACCCCGGTTGGGACCCCCCAGGATTTGCTCCGTTTGCGGAATTTGGGCTTTGTAGATTGCCTCTCAAAGCCGATCATGCGGACCGCGCTGCTCGAGGCGCTCTTGGCAATCGTCACCAACGACGGCAGTGAAAGGGCCCGGCCACGCCTGGGCCGCAAGGATACGACCGACGCCTGCATCATTCCGCGGACGTCGCGCAAGGGAGTGCGAATCCTCTTGGCCGAAGACAACGACATCAATCAGCAGGTCGCGGTCGAAATCCTGACCCAGGCCGGCTACGCCTGCGACGTCGTCGCCGACGGTCGGCAAGCCGTGGACGCCGTCAAGATGACTGCGTACGACCTCGTGCTCATGGACTGCCAGATGCCCGAGATGGGCGGCCTCGAGGCGACACAGCATATCCGCGACCACGAACGGACGGCTGGCTCCGATCGCCCAACCTTGCCGATCGTCGCGCTGACTGCCAATGCTCTGTCGGGTGAACGTGAACGCTGCCTGGGCGCCGGAATGAGCGATTACATCTGCAAGCCGTTCGATCCGTTCAAGCTGGTCGAGACGATCGAAGCTCACCTGGCCGTCCGTGACGGCTCCGCGCCGGAACTGCCTCAGGTTGCGCAAGCCCTGGTGCCGGGCGCCACCGAATCGCCGTCCGAGGCAGAGTTCGACGCCAATCACGATTCGTCCGCTGTCATCGATCGGCCGTCGCTGCTGAAGCGCTGCCTCGGCAAGCCAGAGCTGGCCGACAAGCTGCTGGTCAAATTGCACGCCCGGCTCGGGACCGACCTGTACGAGATCAAGCTGGCCGTGGACGCGGGCGATTGTGAGCAAATTGCGCGATGTGCGCACCGGCTCAAGGGGGCGGCGGCCAATCTTTCCGCCGAGCCGCTCCGGACCGCGGCCGCCGACCTCGAATCGCTCGGTCGCGGCGGCGACGTCGGTGCCGCACGCGACGTTCTGGCACGACTCAAATACGAAGGCCGGCGGTTTCTGCAGGAAACGCTGCCGCTGGTCGCCGCGGCGTCGCCCGAACGGGGCCCAGTCGCGATCACGGAATCAGTGCTCTCTGGAGAAGTTCCATGCGTGTCTTGATTGTCGATGACGATGAAATTGCCCTCGAGCTGCTCTCGGAATCTCTCGCCGGCGCCGGATACGAAGTGACGGCTGCGCACAACGGGCGCGAGGCGCTGGAGATCCTGCGGACCGGACTCTACCGCATCGTCATCTCCGACTGGGAGATGCCTGAGATGAACGGCATCGAGCTGTGTCGCCGAATCCGAGAGCGCAGCTTTGCCAGTTACGTCTACATCATTCTGGTCACGTCGCGCGACGGCACCGAGCACGTCGTGCAGGGGCTGGACGCAGGGGCCGACGATTTCATCTCGAAGCCCTTCCATCCGTCCGAGCTTCGCGTACGGGTGAAGTCGGGCGTTCGGCTGTTGTCTCTCGAGAGCCGCAACCTGACGATCTTCACGCTCGCCAAGCTGGCTGAGTCGCGAAGCCCAGAGACGGGCGCCCATCTCGAGCGGATGCGGGAGTACTGCCGCATTTTGGCCGACCGCCTGGGCCGCAAAGAGAAGTTCCGCGCCGAAATCGATGCCGAGTACGTCAACCTGATCTACCTCACCAGCCCGCTGCATGACATCGGGAAGGTCGGCATTCCCGACAGCGTGCTGTTGAAGGCCGGGCCGCTGACCGATTCCGAATTCGAGATCATGAAATCGCACGTTCGCATTGGGGCCGACACGCTCGAGGCCGCGGGCCGCTTGCAGCCCGATGCCGAGTTTCTTCGCATGGCCCGCGAGATCGCGCTCACGCACCACGAACGCTATGACGGCAGCGGGTATCCGCAAGGCCTCGTCGGCGAGGAGATTCCGCTTTCCGGCCGGATTGTGGCGCT
>DASZIA010000440.1:0-2208 GCA_035949535.1 Planctomycetaceae bacterium
CGCCAGGCAACCGGTCGCGTCGCCGAACAGCTCGCGCGCCCAAATCGCGGTCGCCAGCCCTCCCAGAACCGAAATGAGAACGATCACGGAGCGGCCGACGAGAAACCAGGCGCAATAATGCGCGGAGTTTGCCGCGAGGAAGTTGTCCCCCCAACCCATCGCGTCCCGGTTGACGTCCGTCGGACCCGTCTGTGCAGAGCTGAACGCCAGCGGCAGCGCGGCGGTCATTCGGCACAGGGGCGGATTCAAGTTATCGAAGTCAAACCGCCCTTGTTTCAGGTTGAGAAGACCGACGGGCAAGTGCCAGTATTCGTCATGCGTCGGCGTCAGACGGCCGGCAGCAGTGATCCCCAGGGCGGCATGGATCGCCAGGGCGGCAGCCACCGGCAGCCAGAATCGCCTGATCGCGTGTGTCGCAATCGCCGACATGCAAGAATCCGCTCTGCGGCACAATCAAAGACGGAACGCTACTGGTGCGTCTATCCGTAAATGTCAGTTTGCGGGTAGAGACTTTTGAGTTTGATTCTTGCCTCGGGAGTAGTGAAGCGCCAGTTGGTGCCGCAGCGTCGTTTGTTTCGGTCTGATTGCCAGTTCGCAACGGCTGCGTCAAGTTTCTCAATCGTCCCAAATCGCCGCCGGCCCAGGCACTGGCGCGAGAGCACGCTTAATTCCATTTCGGCCATGTTGAGCCACGATCCGTTTTTTGGAGTATGGACCAAGCGAAGCCGGTGTCGAAGGCGTCCGGCAGTTTCTGGACCGAACCTCTGATACAGGCTAGCCGTGTCGTGAGTGTTTAGATTGTCGCACACCAGCGTGACCGTCTCGGCGTCGGGATAGTCCACGTCGAGAAGCTGCCGGACTTCTTCAGCCCAATCAACACGAGTCCGGCTCTCACGGCAACCGATGCGTCGCCAACCGGCAATCGGGTCATAAAATAGCAGCAGCGCGCGCACACCATGTCGTTCGTATTTATCATCCACACGTCTCAATTGGCCGGGCTGCATCGGAAGTGGCTCCATCAGATCCGAGAGAATCTGGCGTGAAGCCTCATCCATGCAAATCAGCGGATGCTTTTCGTCGTACGCCTCCTGATAGACGTCGAGAACTTCCTCCATCCTGGCGACGAACCGGGCTCGATCCGCCTCGGGAATGCAGAAGCGTTGGCTGCGCCAAGGCTTAAGATCGTTTTTTTCAGACACCTTCGCACAGTTTCCCGGCAGACTGATTCCACGAGCTGGAGCCGGGCCATTTCATCGCACAATAACTGCAACGTCCAACGCTCTCGCCCCTCCGGCGGCGCGCTACAACACAACGTGATCAGCTGGGCTTCGGCGTGTCCATCCAGTTTGAGAGGATTCCCCGCGCGCGGCTTACGATCTAACGTCGTTTTTCCGTCGCGGACAAATTGCTGGCGAATCCGTACGACCTGCCGCACGGAAAGACCCACAACCTCGGCGATGTGCCAGTCGGGCCGACGTCCCTCCGGATGGGCTTCGTCCGCCAACAGCAAAATGCGAGCCCGCCGCAACTTCGACGCGCCGACCGTCTGCAGCCGGCAGACGCTCTCAAACTCCGTTCGCTGCTCTTTTGACAAGCGCACTTTGTGTTTTGTATACGTGTTCGGCATCCTTGCCTCCTTTAATCCCAGGGAATACGCCTAGACTGCAGGCTAGCTGATCCTGACATTTACGGATAGACGCACCACTACGGGACTTCATGGTTGCGGCGCGATCACTTTGCCGCTGTGATCGCCGCGGTCGGCGTGATGACGACGTCGTCGACTGCGTACGTGGCTTGCGGTTCCGGCTCGTCGGGATTGGGAGTTGTGAAATCGGGCTGAAGGTCGCGCGGGGTGGCGCGGGTCGGTTCGGTGCGGTACTCGCCCGTGCGCAGCGACAGGCGTTCGACCGATTTTACGTGCTCGGCGAAGGTGAATTCTCGCGGGACCGCTTTGCCGTCGATCGAGAGGCGATACGTGCCGGCCGGCACGTCGAGTGTGAGGCTCAACTCGTACCAACGGCCCGGTTGATAGCGGGCGACTTCGACAGGGTCGGCTCCGCTGTCGGCCGTGAGCTGGCCCTCTTCGGTAAACGCCAGACGCACGGGCCGGTAACCGAAACGATCGGCGACGTCGATCTCCAATCGGCCGTGCGAATTCTGCTTGGGACAGACCTTGAGGCTCAGGTCGACCTTCTTGCTCTCGGGAAA
>DASZIA010000441.1:0-16851 GCA_035949535.1 Planctomycetaceae bacterium
TCGGAACAGAAATGAGATTGATTTTTATTCGCGAAACGCCTGCCACACTCGGGGCACTTCCAGAGCTTGTTCCGTGGAGACTTCATGTGGCGTCCGGCGGCGCAGTTAATGGCCCGGCCGCTTTCGCGTCACAGATCCGCCCAAGTATTTTTTGAAGCGTCTGGCTGGCCAGGCGGCGCGATCTCGAACTCGATCGCCACCTTGTCCCTTTCGATCTTGGTGTAAGTGAGCCTGAACCGGGGCGCGGACGGCTCGGGTGCGCTCACAAGCACGAGTCCCTTGTTCGCCGGCAGCAAGGTCACGGAGTATTGGATGACGTGGCCTTCGCTGTCGAAGTACGAGGCCCGAAACTCCTTGGCGGCCCGGTCGGCATAGATGACCATCAGATCCTCGTGCTTCGCCGCCGGTCGACCTTTCCCAGCGGGAACGAAGGCTGTGTTGCGGCGCACGAACACGTTGTTCTTGAGATCCGGCTCGAGCGAAAAGCTCCCGGAGCCCTGCTCGGGCGGCCCCTCGCTGACCCAGCTCCCGATTAGAAATCGGAAATCCGCCCAGCGGTCATCCTCGCCCCGCGCGGGCGAGATCAAACCGGCCGCAAGTATAAACATTGCCACACCGGGCGCTCGTAAGAGCTGTGTCATGGCGACTCCTTGATAGTGGATAGGGGCGCGCAGACCCACGGGCATGCCGACATTTGGCAACACGCTGCCCCTCTCTGGACGTTCGACCGGCGCCAACCGGGACATCGTTTTGGAGAAATTCGGGCTCACACGAACTTCTGCAGCTGTCCAGGGACGGCGACTCAGCCACCAAAATAGCGTCAGATGAGTCTCGAGACATCGCCGGTCATGCGCTGTTCTTGTGAAAACATGGTTTAGCGAGCCGATTTGGCTTGACTTTCGGCGATCCTCCGGCAACTATATCCATATTGGTTATATCAATTCCGGATGCAGTGATGCCCACGGAAGGAGCACAAGAAGACGACCGAATCGCGGGGTTGTTACCGCTGACCCCGGCCGTGTTCCACATCATGCTGGCACTGGCCGAAGGCGAAGCTCACGGATACGGCATCATGCTCGAAGTGGATCGGATCACCCAGGGGGCGCTGCGGATTGGGCCGGGCACGCTCTACCGGTCGATTCAACGGATGCTCATCGACGGCCTGATCGTCGAACGCAAGGAAGCCGTCGATCCGGAAGTCGACGACGAGCGGCGGCGCTATTATCGACTCACCGAGTTCGGGCTCGAAGTTGCGAGGGGGGAGGCTCAGCGTTTGAGTGCCCTGGTGAATGCGGCCCGCGAGCGCGGCTTGCTGAAAAAATCGACCCGCCCGACCCGGCGATCTCGTTCTTGATTTTCACGTTCATTCGTTCCTGACTTTTACGCCAACCAGGTTGGACACACGCACTGAGGAGGAGAGTCGCCGATGACGGGCACAGTTACGCAGAATGTCGATGATTTTCACACCATTACGCCGCATTTGATCGTGCGCGACGCCCCGCGGGCGATCGAGTTTTACACGCGGGCCTTCGGCGCTTCAGAGCTGTACCGCAACCTGGCTCCCGACGGCAAATCGGTGATGCACGCGGAGCTGATGTTGGGGGACTCGCGATTTTTGCTCCATGACGAATTCCCCGACCGAGATTTGTTGTCGCCGCTCGCGTATCAAGGCACGGGCATCACGCTGCATCTGTACGTCGACAATGTCGACGCCGTCTTTCGCGCAGCTGTCGACGCTGGCGCCGAGGTGCTGATGCCCGTCGAGGACTGCTTCTGGGGCGATCGTTACGGCATTCTCAGAGACCCCTTTGGGCATCGCTGGGCGGTCGCGACGCGCTTGAAAGACCTTTCGCCCACTCAGGTGCAAGAGCGCGCGGGCGAATTCAACGCCGAATATCAGGCCAAGACCGGCCAATGACCTTGCATTGCAAACGGAACAACGCGGACCAACGGCCTTCAACTCGACGGGAGACTTTGATGCGAACCTCGCTCTCGAAATTGCTCGTGTTGCTTTCCTTCTCTTGCCTCGCGACGGGGACCGCCGCGCGCCTTGGCGCCGGAGAAAACGCGGACCCGCAGGCCGTCATTCTGAAAGCCATTCAAGCGATGGGCGGCGAGGAGAAGCTGGCCCGGTACAAGGCCAATGTCACCAAGGGGAAGTGCACGTTTTACGGCATGGGACGTCCAATCGCATGCACCGGAGAATGGTACGTGCAACTCCCCAGGCAGCTCAAAGCCGTCTATCAGATGGACATGGGCGGGAAAAAAGCGACGCGCATCGAAGTCATCGACAAGGACCGGGGATGGACGGTGATGGGAGGCAAACTGCGAGTCCTTCCACCCGAACAGTTGGCAGAGATCTACGAGGGAATGGAGGCTCATTACGTCCTGACACTGCTGCCGCTGAAGGATCCAGCCTGTCGGCTTTCTCTAATAGGGGATTCCGAGGTGGAAGGCCGACCGACGGTAGGCCTCAAGGTCTCCCGAGACGGGCACCGGGATGTGCGGTTGTATTTCGACAAGGAACGAGGATATCTGCTCAAGATGCAGACGCGAGTCAAGGGAATCGGTGGCCGCGACCAGGAAGAACAAACGGTTTACGGAGATTACCAGGATTTCGATGGGATCCGCAGTTACAAGAAAATGACGACGAAGCGCGACGGCAAGCCGTTTCTTGAATGGGAGGCCACCGAATACAAGGCCTTCGAGAAACTGCCGGACAGCACGTTTGCCAAGCCAGAAGGGAGCGAAAGCAAACAGGCGCCCGCGACGACCTCGAGTCGCTGACCCTACCTTCGCTGGCCGTGCCTCGAAAAGGGGGCGGCAGACCATTCCCACCGAAAGCTGATTCGAAGACAAAGAACTTCATTCCGGACAAGACAAGGTCGGCCCCTTCCTTGCAAGATTAGGTCCGCAGGCTCTCCAGCAATTTGGAGACGCAGGCGGACCCAATCTTATTGATGAGCGATCGCATTTCCGGAGGCTGAAATGAAGTGCTTGACGATCAAGTCCCCGTCTCGGGGATGCGTACTCGGCATCCTGCTGACCTACGTTCCCATCAGCCTGGCTCGAGAAACGGTGACCACACCCGATCTATCCCAGATCGACCGCCCGCAGAGTTGGCACCTGATCAACGCGGAGTCCAACTCGGCAATGGAGGCGGCCAGAAGGGTGATCCGTTTGCGGCCGAAGGGCGAAGTCACGCCGGCCAGCAACATCGGGCTCGCATTGGTCGAGGGATTAAAGTTCGGCGTGGGGACGCTGGACATCGATCTCAAGGGCAAGGGCAAGTCGGAGAGAAGCTTCGTAGGCGTGGCCTTCAGCGCCGCGGACGGGAAGAACTTTGAGGCCGTCTACTTCCGACCGTTCAATTTTCAGAGAGAGGACCCGTACCGGGCCCGCGCGGTCCAGTATGTCGCCTGGCCTGACCACACGTGGGAGAAGCTACGAGAGGGGCAGCCGGGCAAGTACGAGTCCGCCATCAAACCCTTCCCCGACCCGAGTGGATGGTTCCACGCGCGCATCGAGGTGACGAAGCAAAAAGTGCGAGTCTGGGTCAACGATGCAAAGGAGCCCTGCCTGGTCGTCGATCGCCTGGCCAGCCGCGATAAGGGAAAGGTCGGATTGTGGGTGGATAGCCACGAGGGCTGGTTCAGCAATTTGAAGATCCGAGCGGCGAAATAGCGGCAAGACCACTGTCTCGGGTCAGGGCTCTACCGATTGAGGACGCCCTTGTCCGACACGAATTGCTCGGCCGTTTCGCGGCTGATCTTGCTTGCGACGAAAAGTTGCCGGACGGATTCGTCGAGCGGGAGCATACCCTCCGCGCGGCTGGTGAGGATGTTGCGGTCGATGCTCTCGTCCTTGCCGGTGCGGATGGCGCTGGCAATCGGTGAATTGTTGAACAGAATCTCTAGTGCAAGCTCGCGTTTCCCGCCGGTGACGCTGGGCAGCAGGTGCTGGCAAATCACAGCGCGCAGGCTGAACGCAAGCTGAGCGCGAAGCTCGCTCTGCACATGTTGGGGAACGAGATCGACGTAGCGCGTGATTGCCCCCTTCGCGTCACGCGTATGCAGCGTGGCAAAGACGAGGTGACCTGTCTCCGCCGCGCTCAGGGCCATCCGGGCCGTTTCGTGATCGCGAATCTCGCCAACCAGGATGATGTCCGGATCTTGCCGCAGCCCGTATTTCAGTCCCTCGGCGAACGACGCGACATCACGGCCTACCTCGCGCTGCGTCACAATCGAGCTGGCACTGCTCGCAAAAACGTACTCGATCGGTTCTTCGAGCGTGATGATCCGGTAATCTCCCTCTTGAGCGAGCAGATTGATCAACATTGCCAGCGTGGTTGTTTTCCCGGCTCCAGAGACTCCGGAAATCAAAACGAGTCCATTCCGGAAGTGGGTCAAGCGGTGAGCAAGTGGCTGCGGAAAGCCGGCCCAAGCGAAATTCGGGATATCCGCAGGGATGATCCGAAAGCAGGCACCGACGCTGAGGCTGCTCATGAAGTAATTGACCCGCAGTCGCCTCCTGGCTCCGCCGAGGTCCAGTTCCAAGGCGAAGTCGGCATTGTGTTCGCGGTCAAATTGTCTCAGGACTTGCGGCGGACAGAGAGCCGAGAGCGCGGCCCGCGCAAGTTCGGCGGTCAATACGGGCCCCCTCGCTGGCTGCAACCGCCCATGCACTCGCATCGTCGGGCGACGCCCGACCACACAATGCAAGTCGGAGGCGCCTTGTTCGACCGCCTCGGCAAGTGCTTGCCGAAGGAAGGACGTATCCGAGGAATCGCCGTTCATGGTTTCGTCGGGTTAGCAGGGCTTAGGGGCGGGGCGCGGCTTGGAATGCATCGTAAAGTGGCGCCTTTGCACGAACAATGAGGACTGGCGCGCTCGGGTCGGCAGTCTGATGTCGGCGACGGGGGCAGTCGCCGAACCGAACCGGCAACCCCAAAAAATGCAGGAAAATAAGGTCTTCTTCAGGATTGATTGGAATCCGGCGGCAGTCGGTACTAGTGGACAGTTGGTTGCGGTAGGATGATTTGCTGGATTTTCGTCGGCAGATTTTTGCTTCCACGAGGGCTTCTACCATGCGACGGTTGCTTGCGGTTGCTTGTGTGCTGATGTGTGGATTGACCGCGCGGGCCGAAGCGCCCGTGAAAGTCGCTTCGATCGAAGGCGTGACCGAATATCGACTGTCCAACGGTGCGCGGGTGCTTCTCTTCCCCGAGGTGTCGCGCCCGACCGTGACGGTAAACATGACCGTGCTCGTGGGAAGTCGCCACGAAGGTTATGGCGAAACCGGCATGGCGCACCTGCTGGAACATATGGTCTTCAAGGGAACGCCGAACCACCCTCTCGTTCCCAAGGCCTTGCGCGATCACGGCGCGAGCTTCAACGGCACCACGAACGACGACCGCACCAACTATTTCGAGACGATGCCGGCAAACGATACGAATCTCGAATTTGGCATCGCGCTCGAGAGCGACCGCCTGGTCAATAGCTTCGTCAAGCGCGACGACCTGATTTCGGAAATGACGGTCGTTCGCAATGAGTTCGAGCGCGGGGAGAACAGCCCGGCCGCAATTCTGGGCCAGCGAATTCGCGCCGCTGCCTACGAATGGCACAACTATGGGAAATCGACCATCGGCAACCGTTCCGATATCGAGCGCGTGCCGATCGAAAACCTGCAGGCCTTCTACCGCAAGTTTTACCAGCCCGACAACGTGGTCCTGATCATTGCGGGCAAGTTCGAGGAACCCAAGGCCCTCGCGCTCGTCGAAAAATACTTGGGCTCGATCCCGAAGCCGGATCGCGAACTCCCCAACACTTACACTGAGGAACCCGCGCAGGACGGCGAGCACACGGTGACCCTGCGCCGCGTCGGCGTGGTTGGTGAGGTGGGCCTGGCGTACCATGTTCCCGCCGCCGCCCACAAGGATTGGGCTCCCCTCAACCTGCTCGACGGCATCATCTCGCAGGCGCCGAACGGCCGGCTCTACAAAGCCCTGGTCGAATCAAAGCTCGCCACGAGTGTCTTTGCCAACTCGGACAACAGCCACGATCCCGGCTTGTTTGAAGCCACGGCCTCTTGTTCACCTGAAAAGATCGACGCCGTCAAGGACGCTCTGATCAAGACGATCGAATCGCTCGGCGACGTGCCCTTTACCAAAGACGAAGTGAACAAGGCGAAGGTCCGCTACAAGCGCCAGGCCGAAATCCTCCAGTCGGATGGCCAGCGCATGTCGCAGGCGCTGAGTTCGGCGTCGAGCCACGGCGATTGGCGCTTGCTGTTCCTGCAGCGCGACTGGATCGCCGCAACGACTGCGGACGACGTGAACCGTGTCGCCAAGATGTATTTTCATCAGCCCAATCGCACTGTGGGCGTCTACATCCCGACGAGCACGCCGACGCGGCTCTCGGTTCCTGGCGTGCCGTCCATTGCGTCTGTCGTCAAGGACTACAAGGGTGGCGCGGTTGGCGCTGCCGGCGAAGCCTTCGACCCCACGCCCGCTAATCTCGACAAACGCACAAAAATCATCGACGAAGGCAACTTCAAGGCGGGCCTCTTGGCCAAGAAGAATCGCGGCTCTACCGTCGCGCTCGTGCTGACCTTGCATTACGGCAACGAAGATTCGCTCAAAGGTCTCACGACGGCCGCCGGCATGCTTCCCGGACTGATGATGGCCGGCACGAAAAAGCACGACCGCCAGGCCTTGCGCGAAGAGCTTGATGCTCTAGGCGTGAGCATTCGGCCGGGCTTCGGTGGATTCGGGGGCCGTGGACGTCGCGGTGGCCGGGGAGGCGGAGGCGGCGGTTCGTTCGGACAACTGACTTTTTCGGTCGACGCCAAGCGCGACACGCTGCCGCAAGCCTTGAAGCTCTTGGGGGAAATCCTCCGCGAGCCGGCCTTCCCCGAGGAAGAGTTCGAGACCTCGAAGCGTCGAATGATCCAATTTGCGGGTGCCGGCCGGACGGAACCGAGTGCTTTGGCTGGCAACAAGCTGAGCCGAAGCCTGTCCCCTTATCCGAAGGACGACGTGCGTTACGCGCCGACTCTCGAGGAGAATCTCAAGCGCGCGAAGGAGGTTACGCTCGATCAGATCAAGAAGATCTACCAGCTGCAGATCGGCGGAACCCAGGCTGAGCTCGGCGTGGTCGGAGATTTCGATCCGGACACGACGCTGCGACTCGTCAAAGAAATCCTCAAAGGTTGGGAGTCCAAGGTCCCGATCCGCCGCATCGACCACCATGTGGCCGACGACGTTCACGGCACAACCTTCGAGATTCTCACCCCCGATAAGGCCAACGCCGAATATCTCGCCGGAGTGCAGTTTCCGCTCACGGACAACGATCCCGATTATCCTGCGCTCCGAATCGGCAATTTTATCTTCGGCGGCAGCACGCTTGCCTCGCGGATTGGCGATCGCATCCGTCAGAAGGACGGCCTCTCTTACGGGGCAAGCTCGTCATTCGCCGCGTCGTCCCGCGACCCGGTGGCTTCCTTGACGGTGACCGTCAGCACGAACCCGGTGAACATCGATAAGGTGACCTCCGACGTTCAGGAAGAGCTGATGCAGTTTCTGAAGGACGGTCCCACAGAAAAGGAGCTCGCCGATGCGAAGCTCGCTTTCGTGGAAGGTCAGAAAGTCGGCCGCACGAGCGACGCCGCGATGGCCGGACAAATTACCTCGCACCTCGACATCGGTCGGGCGTTCGCCCACGAAGCCAATCAAGAGAAGGCAATCCTCGCGCTGACTCCTGAGAAGGTCAAGGAAGCTTTCCGCAAGCACGTCGATCCCAAGAAGCTGGTGATCATCCGCGCGGGGGACTTCAAGAAATAAGTCACGCAGACGCGGAAGTCATCGAACTCCTCCCTTGACCTGAAACCCGTGCGCGGCTGCCGGGCACGCCGGTCGTCGCGCGCCTGAACCTGATTGGGATCCGGATGACCGCCGATCAGTTTCGCCGGTTGGCGCTTGCTCTGCCCGGGGTTTCGGAGCGCGCACACATGGGGCACCCCGACTTTCGAGTCGGCGGCAAGATCTTTGCGACGCTGGGGGCCCCCGACGACGCTTGGGGAATGGTAAAGCTGACTCCCGCGCAGCAGCAGAGGTTGGTGCGCGACACGCCCACGGTCTTCGTGCCGGTGAAGGGCGCGTGGGGTAAGCAGGGCTGCACGAACGTTTGTCTCAAGCCTGCCACAAAAGCCCTCGTCTCAACGGCAATCGTGACGGCTTGGCGCAACCTTGCGCCGGACGATCTGGTCGAGGAACCGAGCGACTGACTCATTCGCCCGCTTTGACGGAGGGGTAACCATCGCGGCCCAACGCATTTGGAAAACGCGACTTTGGATGACCGGCTTGTCGGCCATCGTGTGCGCGAACTTGTGGCTCTTCCCACTGCCGGCTTGGGCGCAAGCCATACCGGCGGCGGCGCGCGACGTGAAGTTGCCGCAGGACATCGCGCCCAGTGAGATTGCCGGGGTCGTCGTCGACGCCCGCGGCAAACCCCTCTCCGACGTTCTGGTCGATGCCTGGACCTGGTATCCGGGAGACGAAACTCGCACCAACGCCGATGGCGTCTTTCGCCTCAAGCCCGGTTCCGCGGGCATGCAATACGTCGAGCTCCGCTTCTCCAAGCCCGGCTATTCCCCGCAGTATTTCCCGCAACAACCCCGGGGTGTGAAGAATTTCGTCGTTACTCTCGACGACAAAACTTATCTCGAAGGGACGGTGCGAGGGATCGGCCGCAAGCCCGCCGCCGGCGCGACGATCAAGGGAGTGCAAGCCCCCTTCAATGCCAACGGCTACGTCTATGACGGCGTCGAAACCGAGACGACGAGCGACGCACAGGGCCACTATCGCCTCTTGCTCTTCCCCAGCACCTATGAAGTGCGCGTTTCGCTGGCAGGCGCAGGCAGCACACGCCTGACCGGCATCCTGGTCTCTGCGGGCCAGGCGAAGCATCTCGATATCGACCTGAAACAGAGCGTGCGGTTCGAGGCGAAAGTCATTGACGCCAACGCCGCGAAACCGGCGGAAAAGTTCGTGCTCTACAGTTGGCGCGACCCGAAGGTCCTCGGCATCTCGGACGCCAAGGGAAAAATCGCGATCGACAACATGCTTCCCGGCAAATACGACTTCAACGTCGGCCAAGGACCGCCACGCAAGATGCGCGGCTTGAACTACTACGAGCACGGCGAGCTGGGTCGCTGGTGGTCCGCCCAGGCGGTCAATCCGTGGCAGCGCAAAAAGCTCGAGGATTCTGGCTGGCAGCGCAACTTTGACGACTTGTCGTTCGATTTGTCGCCCGGCATGCCGCCCGTCACAATCGAGGTCGAGCAAGGCGTCGTTTTCGCGGGCCACGTCTACGACCCGGACAGCAATCCGGTCTTCCGGGCGACCGTCGCGCCGGCCCTCACCGGCACCGGCAATTCGCTGACGGGCGACACGCGCTACAGCACCAAGACCGCCTCCGACGGCAGTTATCGCGTCGTGATGCCGGCAGGGAACGATCATCCGTACAACCTGATGGCCCACGACGGCGACTACAACCATTGGCGCAAGTGGGCCAACGCAGTCTCCGAGCCGCTCAAGACGAAGCCGGGCCAGCGGTTCGAGAACTTCGATTTCAAGTTGATGCGCGGCGCCACCGTGCGCGGCCGCATCCTTTCCGAGGCCGGCCGCGTCGTCGGCAATCGCGAGGTCCGCGCCCAGGCGGCCGACATGCGGGAGAATCGCTATTACGACCCGACAGTCAAGGTCCGTGCCGATGGCTCGTTCGAATTGAAATTCGTGCGGCCGAGCAAACAGTACATTCAAGTCAGCCCGTTCTGGCTGCAGGCCAGCGACGCGGTCGGTCGATCGTCCGTCTTGATCGATCTCAAGCCCGGAGAAGTCCGCGAGAGAATCGAGCTGACCGTCGTCCCGTGGGCACAGCCGGTCGCTGCCTCGCTCAGCGAGCGCGCCTTCCGCGTCCACATCCTCGACCACGCCGGCAAACCGGCGGCGAACCAGGCGCTCTCCGTCTCGCGACACGCCGAAGGCAATCAAGCGGCGGGAAGCGCGTTCATCGGAGGCCCAGGCGGGCTGTCGAAGCGGCTGGCGAACCACGGCCTGGGCGGCCAGAAATTCGCGGCCGATGCAGACGGAGTCGTCACGATCCCGGGCGCCAAGTTGTTCGATCGCAACTCGGCGACCGCCCTGGTCACGGCGCTCAATACCGATCGGGAGGAGGGCGCGATCGGCGTGCTCTTCGCCGATCTCGCGACGCCGGAAATCACGCTACGGCTGTCGCCGTTTTGCGACACGACCGCCGCCATCTCGACAGAAAAGCTACCCGAGTCGATCCCCCAAACGGTCGTCAGCGTGCAAATGGGGGGAGTGGCCTTGGCTGGCACGACGCTCACCAGAGATCGGCTCGAGCTGCAACTTCCCGCTGGCGATTATTCGCTGACGATCAACCGCCCGTTCGCCAATCCGCTGCCCTTCAAGTTCTCGATCAGGCCCAACCAGGAACAGCTTGATCTTGGAGTGCTCACGCTTAAGCCGACTCGGTTGGGATCGCTAATCGGCAAGCCGGCCCCCGAGCTGCGGGGCATTGCCGAATGGTCCAACGGCCGCCCGGTCACGCTCGGTGACCTGCGGGGCAAGGTGGTGGTGTTGGACTTCTGGAACTGGTCCTGTCCGCGCGTGCAAACCATGCCCAATCTGCTCCGCCTTCACGACGCCTTTCCGTCGAAAGACGTGGCGATCATTTCCGTGCACGACGGCTCGCTCAGAACGCTGGCCCAAGTGCAGGAGAAGATCGCCGACGCGAAAAAACAATTCTGGAAGGGGCGGGACATGCCGTTTCCACTGGCGTTGGCCGGCGGCGGCAAGATGCCCGTCGAGGGAGCCGACATCCTTGTCAACGGCCGGGTCTTCGCCGACTACGGAATCGTGCAGTACCCCACGACGTTGTTGATCGATCGGCAGGGAACGGTGGTCTCACTGCTCGATAGTTGGAATCCCGCCAGCGAAAAGACGAAAATCGCGGAGTTGCTGCGTAAATGACCTCACGAATCGCCGATCGTTTTCGCGACTCGGCGCTGTTGGCGACCGTCGTGCTCGTCGGCGTCGGTATCGCGGCCTGCGGCGCTCCCCAGCCGGAATCTCAAGCGCACGCCGAGTACGTGCGCAAGATGATCCCGACCTCGATTGCCGGCACGTATCAATCGGGAAAGCTGACCGAGCTTCGCGTGCGGGGTCGAATGGCTTACCTCGTCGAGCCGACGGGCAAAGTCGATCCCCAGAAACGCTGGGTTTGGACGTTTCCATTTTGGCTGGCAATCAACGATGGGCATGGCCGGCTGCAGCACCGGTTTTACGTGGACCGATTGTTGGCAGCCGGGTTGCACGTCGCGGGGATCGACGTGGGCACCTCGTGCGGCAGCCCTTCGGCCGCCAATGTTTGCCACGAGTTCTATCACCTTCTGGTCGCGCAGCACGGCCTCAATCCTCGGGCGCGGCTGATCGGGCAGAGTAATGGCGGACTGATCGCGTACGCTTGGGCGTTCCGCCATCCGGAGTGTGTCGACCGGATCGCCGGCATTTGCCCGGCCACCGATTTTCGCACCTGGCCTGGACTCGCCAACGTCGTCGCTTTTCCTGCGCCCGGACTTGGCTACGGTCTCTCGCTCGAACAATTGTCCGGCCGGATCCAGGAATTCAATCCAATCGACAACCTGGGTTCGCTGGCGGGGGCCGGTGTCAAAATTCTCCACGTGCACGGAGACAAAGACGACCTCGTACCCATGCAGGCCAACTCGCTCGAGCTGGCTGCGCGTTACAAGAAGTCGGGCGGTTCGGCTCAAATCGTCGTCCAAAAGGGGCTTGGCCATGGCGGCACTCCACTTTACGAATCCGAGACGTTCATCAAGTTTTTACTTGCTGATTGAGCGACCTGGTCTGCACGGCACTCCATTCGCACAAATTGCGGGGACTGGGATCGTGCACGGTCGGATGCTGTTCGCTCAAACGACGCCACGAGAGTCGCACTATCCGCTGCTGAATCCGTGACGCGCGCACAATCGAGGGAGAGCCATGCCGAACTACAGATACTTGATCATCGGCGGGGGAATGACGGCCGCCGCGGCTGTTCAAGGGATTCGCGACGTGGACCAAACCGGCTCGATCGGAGTGATCGCCAGCGAGCACTATCCGCCCTATAACCGTCCCCCCCTAACCAAAGGGCTCTGGAAGGGCAAACCTCTGTCGAGCATTTGGCGCAAGACCGACACAGCCGGCGTGACGCTGCATACAGGTCGGTCGGCCGATAAGTTGGATCCTCAGAAAAAGCGGGTCGCCGACGACGAAGGGACAGAATATCAATACGAAAAGCTGCTGCTGGCGACCGGCGGGACGCCGCGGCGGCTGGAATTCGGCGGCGACCACATCATCTACTATCGCACGCTTGCGGATTACGAGCGATTGCGGGCGCTCGCCGAAAAGCACTCTCGGTTCGCGGTCATCGGCGGCGGATTCATCGGTTCCGAGATTGCGGCCGCGCTAGCGATGAACGGCAAGACGGTGTCGCTCGTCATTCCGGAAGAGGCGATCTGCGCCCGGCTGTTCCCGGCCGACCTGGCCGCGTATGTGAACGATTACTACGTAAAAAAGGGGGTCGAGGTATTAACCGGCCGGCGAACTGTCGGTCTTGAAGCCCGAGGAGACCAGTTCACTCTGTCGATTGAAGTTGTGAAAACGAAAGAGACGAGCAAGCTGACCGCCGACTCAGTCCTTGCCGGCATCGGCATCGTGCCGAATACCGAACTCGCGCAGCAAGCCGGACTCAAGGTCGATAACGGCATCTGGGTCGATTCAGCCTTGCGCACCAGCGACCCGGACATCTTCGCTGCGGGAGACGTCGCCAATTTCCAGAGCCAGGCGTTAGGCACCCGGAGGCGCGTCGAACACGAAGACAATGCCAACACCATGGGACGCATGGCTGGCCAATCGATCGCCGGAAAATCTGTCTCGTACGATTACCTGCCGTACTTTTACTCCGACTTGTTCGAGCTGGGATACGAAGCGGTGGGAGAAACAGATTCCAGACTTG
Organism: Planctomycetaceae bacterium; assembly: GCA_035949535.1. Lineage (GTDB taxonomy): Bacteria > Planctomycetota > Planctomycetia > Planctomycetales > Planctomycetaceae > DASPSM01. The sequence continues at coordinate 13,098 of DASZIA010000441.1, forward strand.
AGACGGTGGCCGATTGGAGTGACCCGTTTAAAAAAGGCGTGATCTACTATCTGCGCGACGGCCGTGTGCGCGGGGTCGTGTTGTGGAACGTCTGGGAGCAAGTCGACGCCGCGCGCTGCCTCATTGCCGCCCCAGGTCCATTCAAGGCGGCCGACCTCAAGGGCAAACTGCCGGCGTAGTAAGAAGTCGAATTTACGTGGCTTACGATCGCCCCACGGTCGGTTCAATGAAGCGCAAGTCGGCGTCCGTTCGAGGGCGCAGAAAATCGAAGTCGGCCCCTTCGTCGGCTTGTAGCACGTGGTCGATGTAGAAGCGTGGATAGCCACGGGTGTGCGCCGACGTCGGCGGTTTCCAGGCTTGCCGACGCCGGTTGAGTTCATCGGGGCTGACCAGGAGGTCCAGCCGCCGATTCTCGACATCGAGCTCGATCAGGTCGCCGTCGTGCACGAGCGCCAAGAGACCGCCGGCCGCCGCTTCCGGAGCGACGTGCAGCACCACGGTGCCATATCCGGTGCCGCTCATCCGCGAATCGCTGATCCGCACGACATCGGTGACGCCGTCCTGGAGCAGCTTGAGCGGCACGGGAATCATGCCCCACTCCGGGAAGCCGGGCACGCCTTTCGGGCCGGCGTTGCGAAGCACGAGCACGCTGTCCCGATCGACTTTGAGTGCCGGATCGTTCACGCGGGCCAGCATGTCGTCGTAGCTCTCGAACACGACGGCCGGGCCACGGTGTTTGAGCAGGCTCGCTGACGCGGCCGACGTTTTGATCACGGCCCCGCCGGGCGCCAGATTCCCGCGCACCACTGCCAGCGATCCACCCGTCCGCAATGGCTCGGAGCGAGAGCGAATGACGTCGCGATCAAACGACCGGGCGCCGAGGAGCGATTCGCCCAACGACCGACCCGTGACGGTGACGCATTCGAGGTGTAAAAGATCGCGGATTTCCGCCAGAAGGGCGGGCAATCCGCCGGCGGCATAAAAGGCTTCCATCAGGTGTTGCCCCGAAGGGCTCAAATTCGCCAACAGAGGCGTGGTTAGTGCCAGCTCATCGAAGCGCTCCAGGGGCAGATCGATGTTACGTCGCCCGGCGATCGCGATGAGGTGAATCACCGCGTTTGTCGAACCACCCAGCGCGTGCAGCGTGCGGATTGCATTATCGAAGGCGGCGCGAGTGAGGATGCGCGACGGACGCAGGTCTTCGTACACGAGTTCGACAATCCGGCGGCCCGCGGCTTCCGCGGCCGCCACGCGGCGCGCGTCGGTCGCGGGAATCGCCGACGTGCCCGGCAGCATCATGCCCAGGGCTTCGGAGAGGGCCGTCATCGTCGAGGCCGTCCCCATCGTGTTGCACGCGCCGGCCGAGCAGCCGTAACAGGCTTCGAGCTCGCGGAAGTCCTGCTCGCTGATGCGGCCGGCGCGCAGCTCGTCCCAATATTTCCAGAGATCGGTGCCGGTGCCGACCTCGGCCCCGCGCCAGTGCCCCGAGGTTCTCGGACCGCCATTGAGCTGGATCGCCGGCAGGTCCGCGCTCGCGGCCGCCATGAGCTGGGCCGGCGTGGTCTTGTCGCAGTTGCACAAGAGAACGACCCCGTCGATCGGGTTGGCCCGCAGCGTCTCTTCGACCTCCATCGCCATGAGGTTGCGATAGAGCATGGCCGAAGGCTTCATGAACTCTTCGCCCAACGAGAGCGTCGGAAACTCGAGGGGCAGTCCGCCAGCCGCCAGCACGCCGCGGCTTACGGCGGCCGCCAATTCGCGGAGGTTGGAATTGCAGTTGTTGAGCTGACTCCAACTGTTGGCGATGCCAATCACTGGTCGGCCGGCATATACCTCCGGGTTGATCCCCATCGACCGCAGCGCAGCCCGATGTTGAAAAGCCGTATCGCTGTGCCCGGCAAACCAGCGGGCGCTGCGCAGAGGTTTCGTGGACGGATCGGTCGTTTGAGTCACGGTCAGATTCCGCCAGTCGAATGGGACCAAAGCCGCCGAGCACGCGAGCGTCGGCAAGGGCGACGTCAGCCACCGCGGTCGCCCCATTGTAAGCGGCGGAGGACGGCGTCGTCGAAAGTGCTACGGATTCTCAAACGACAACGAGTTGGGAAAAAAAGTAGACAATCCAGACCACGATCGCGGCGATTCGCGGACCAGGCTCAGACCTCGTCCGCGAAATGAAGAAACAGAGCACGGAGACAGCGGCAACCGATAGGCCGACTAGTCCCAGCGATGCCCCGCGATGCACCTGAGCGGCAGCGTGCTCCTTTATCGCGGCGACGACTTCCCGGGTCGCACCATGGGAGATCGCGTGGGTCGCAGCTGCCGTGCCCATGACGCCGGCCGCGACAACGCTCTTCGAATAGCAGTCGATCACGATCGCGGCGAGTCCGAGCGCGATCGATGTCAAATACCACGTACGCCTCCGAAGCCAGCCCATTTTCCCGATCCGCTACTGAGACGACATCCGAACGACGAGGTCGAGAACCTGGCGGCGCATCTCATTGGCGGGTAAGTGGACTCGCTGCCCATGACCAGGAAGCACCCACCCGAATCGGTAGTTTGCCAATCGCCGCATCGAGTCGGTCTGGCCCCTCCAGGAGTGCCAGCAATAGTCGCGCGATGCGGCCAGATGTTTTGAGCCGCGGTCGAAATCAAGATGGTCGCCGGTAAAGAGAAATCGGTCGCGCAAAAGCAGACAGCAGTGGCCGGACGTATGGCCCGGAGTTGGAATGGCAACAAATTCCGGCCCCAACACAATTGGCTCGTTACCATCGAGGACCAATTCAGCGCCCGGCTCCGAGGAAAGTTCGGCCCGGTGAATCACGCGGCGGCTGCCGAAATATGCTGCGTAGCGCTCGGCGTCGGCGACGTCGTCGCGGTGCGTCAGAAAGATGTGGGCGATGCCGCCGCGCTCTTCGAATCGCTTCACGAGTTGCGGAAGAAACTTTGGTGAATCGACGAGCCAGTTGCCGTCTGGGTGCTCGATGAAGTAGCTGTTTCCGCCGAACGACTTGGGCGAGTTGAATCCGCAGTAATAGACCGGCTCTTCGATCAGCAGCGGAAAATCCGACATGACCGACTTGCGATCGTCGTCCGCGCGGTCGCCGATCGATCCCGTTGGACACGCGAGCAGGGCCCGCAGTGCCTGGCGGCGATCGGCGGCGTCTCCCGGCTGGCGATGAACGTACGCGGTGCCGGGGCCTTCGGCAAAGACCGCCGGGGCAAGCTGCCGGCACGTGTCGCAGTCGATGCAGGTCGTATCGACGAAGAAGTCGCCGGGGACGTTTTCATGGACACTTTTGCGGGGGTCGGCCATACCGTAATTGTACGAGGCGGAACGAAAAACGGAGTCGTCATCTGATCGGAGTGGGCGCAGAACGACTCCCACCCCATTTAATTCGCTCAATCTCGCGGCCTAACAAGGTGCAACGTCTCAGGGCCTAGGGTGTGTCTGCCGAGATCGATTGGAGGAGCCGATCGCGCTCGGCGACCGTCAGCCGCCGGGCTGTACGGTCGAGCATTCTCTTCAAGAGTCGTTTGCCTTCGACGCTTGTGGGAAAGCCCATGTTTCCCAATGGTCCGACACTCGTGACGAGAACCGCCCCATCGGGCTCGACGATCGCGAACCAAGGGACGCCGAGGTCTCGCCGCGGATTGAATTTTCCAATCACCTGGCGGGAGTGCTCGTCGGTTTGCAGCACCTTCACGACTACGTAATCCTTGGCTAAGAGTGCGTGCTGGTCGTCTAACCAGCGAG
>DASZIA010000442.1:0-17197 GCA_035949535.1 Planctomycetaceae bacterium
GGCCGCAACAGGGCCGGATCGAGCACATCGGGTCGATTCGTGGCGGCCAGCACGATCACGGCTTCGGTCTGTTGGAAACCGTCCATCTCGCTCAGGATCTGATTGAGCGTTTGCTCGCGTTCGTCGTGCCCGCCGCCGAAGCCGGCGCCGCGCTCGCGTCCGACGGCGTCGATCTCATCGACGAACAAAATGCAGGGCGCGGCCTCTTTGGCAGTGCGGAACAGGTCGCGGACGCGGGAGGCTCCCACGCCGACGAACATCTGAATGAATTCCGAGCCGTTGATCGAGAAAAAGGGAACCCCGGCCTCGCCGGCAACCGCCCGCGCCAAGAGGGTCTTGCCGGTTCCCGGCGGACCCATCAACAGCACGCCTTTGGGGATCTGCGCGCCGAGCCGCTCAAATTTGCCGGGGTTCTTGAGGAACTCGACGATTTCCTGCAGCTCGAGCTTGGCCTGCTCCAGCGCGGCCACGTCTTCGAACGTGGTCCGCTGATCCGAGGGTTGAAACCGCTTGGCCTGACTGCGGATGAAGTTCCCCATCATGCCGCCCCCCATGGGATCGACATTTCGCCGCATCATGTAGATGAGGAAGAAAATCAGGAGCACCGAGCCAACCAGCCAGAACACTGTTTGCTGCGCGTAGCTCGGTTCGCGGGGAGACGCCTCCACCTCCACGCCCTTGCTCTCCAGGCTCTTCAAGAATGCCGACTCACCGGAGAGACGTTCGGGAAGAATCGTATTGAACTCTTCTGTCAGTTTCTCCGAGTTGGCGTTCGGCGGTGAGGGAATCTTCTTCCAGACGCCCGTCATGGTTTCGCCGTAAAGCTTGACGCTCTTGACGTTGCCCTTCTCGAGCTGGGTCTGAAAGAAACTGTAGCTGACGCGGGCCCCGGTGTTGCCGGGACCGCGGAACACGTAGATGACCGCGATCGCCACCAGCCCCAGCATCAACAGCCACGGGGCGAACGACATCGAGCGGGGAGGCTCGTCGAAGCGACGCTTTGCGGGGCGGCGAGGAGGCGTCGGGTTGGGTCGATTCACCGGCGTCGGCGAGTCCATGCTCGATCTCAGGAGGATCCGAATCTTTGCGGCGGTCTTCGCGACGCGGCGTTACACTGTCGCAGCCCTACGGCTGCAACGTTACCCTCGCGACCCTACGGCCGCAGCGATACCCGCCGCGACCCTGCGGCCGCAACGACACCCCGTCGCGGCCCGATGACCGCAAAGATAACGAAGGTTAACCGCGGCCCGCCTGCTTGGCAACTAAATCTACTCGCTGGCAAATCCGCTCGCTGGCAATGTGTTACACCAGGCAAGTCTGCGGACGCCGCTCGATTCGCTCAATTATACGCAAGCGTCGCAAAGCGATGTTCGGCGGATCGAGCTCTGCTGGCAGGTCTTCAGCCGCTGTGCTCCTGCGCCTCTCAGGTCGGCATTGGGATTGCTTGGGCCGCCGGCGCTATTTGGACACGACAGGCTTCGGTTTCGGGTCAGTGCTCCCGACGCTTTTCGCGGCGGGCTTTTCGAGCGCGGCACGGAGTTTTTGTGCTTCGTCCTGGGCCGCTTTCAGCTGAACCTGCAGCGTCTTCACCTCGACGGCCAGCTGATCGGACTTTAAGGTTTTCTCTCTTGCTTCAAGCGTTTTTTCCTTCAGACTGATCGACATTTCCTTGATCGAGAGTTCCGCCTCTTTCCGCATGACCTCGAACTCTTTGCGGGCCAGTTCCAGCGTCTTCGGATCCGGCTGCCCTTTGATCGTCTCTTGGGCAGCGGCCAGAGCTTTTTGAATATTTTCCAAGGACTTGCGGGCTGCGTCGCGTTCCCCTGCCGTCGCCATGAGTTTCGCCATCAGCTCAGTCCGGGTCGTCTCGAGCTTCTTGAGCTTGTCGAGCACTTCATCACGACTCGTGGTCAGTTCCTTGCGGGCTGTCTCAGCCGCGGCCAGCGACTTCGTCACAGAATCGGCTCGGGCGACCGCATCGGCGCGTGCCTTCTCCGCGTCGGCTCGGCCTTTCTCAGCCACGTGTTGGTTGGCTTCCGCCTGCTTCGCCGCCGCCGCCTGGTCGCGACTGTTTTCCGCCTTTTGTCGAGCGGCGTCCGCATCGGCTTGTGCAAGCGTCGCTTTCGTCTTCGCGGCCTCGGCGTCGGCGGCCGCTTTTTCGGTTGTCTGACGGGCCGTGACCGCCGCGTCTCGCTCAGCAACGGTTGCGGTCAGCTTCTTACCAGCTGCTGCAACGTCTTCGGCGGATTTTTTGAGTTTCGACTCGGCTTGCGCGCGGGCCGACTCGATCGATCGCAGATTGTCTTCCATCAACTTCCGCGACGCGACGCTCTCGTCGCGGAGCCGTTCTGCACGATTGCGCGTCTCTTCGGCTTTTTCCGTCGCGGCCTTCGCCGTGTCGCGCTCCTTGACGGCGGCCGCCAGCTCCTCGTCCCGCTTCTTGAGCGATTCTTCAGCGCGTTTCTGACCAGTCTGAGCATCTTGCCCGGCCTTTTTCGCCGCGGCGAGATCGACTTCGAGTTTGGCTTTGAGTTGCTTTAACTCCTGGCTCGCCTGATCGGGCTCGGCCGGTCGCACCGGTTTGGACGCCGCTTGTCCCTCAAGCGCTTGGAGCTTCGCCAAGGCATCGCGGCGACCGCTCTGCGCCCAGAGAACGGCCGCCAACAGTAAGAGGATGACCCCGCACGAGACGGGGACTAGCAAGTTTGGCACGCCGCTTGGTTGCGGCTCGGTTGCGGACGGCGTGGAGTCCTGGGTTGGAGTGCTCATCGGGGGCCCTTTGTTGGATATATCTAACGGAATAACGCGCGTAGAAGTGCGGCTCCAGCATGTTCGATCGCGCCGGTCGAGTCAATTGCCGACCTCCTCGCTTCGCGAAAGTCGGCCAGTCGCGCCACGAATCGGCACTGGCAAATCGAAACTCCAGTTTGGCAGGTCCAGACTTCCCGAGCGGCCGACCGGACCGTTAGAGTGCGCTCGGGATTGGGAGCGCTTCACCAGATGGGTTCACCGACCGATTCGCAAGCAAGTTCGTCCGCTGCTGCGTCTGCCGGTTCGTCCGGCGCTCCGGGACCTTTGGCCGGCGGCAATTTGTGTGGAGTCGGGACGCGCGTTCGGGTCGGATTGCTTGGTCTCGATCGCGCGAGCCAGTTTCACGCCGAGCGGTTATCGCTCCGACCCGAGTTCGAGATCGTTGCCGGCTGCGAGCCGACCGGCGATGGCCCGCGGCGCCTGCCGGCCCCGCGCGCGGCCGATTGCACCATTTATTCACGCGTGGAGGACCTGCTGGCACGGGCCGACATTGACACCGTGCTGATCGCCGGCTCGACCGAGCATCGGGCTCTGTGGACATTGCAAGCGCTCGAGGCGAACAAGCACGTCGCCCTCGATGTTCCCCCTTGTGAGAACGCCGGCCAGATGCACCAACTGTCGGCTGCCGCGCGTCGAACGGGTCGGCAGCTCTCGATTCTGCCCACCCGCCGCGGCAGTTCGGAATTTCGAGCGGCCTTGCAAATCGTCCAGGGCGACCAGTTGGGCCCGCTCTACTCGGCTCGCCTGCTCTCGTGGGGTAAGGCTGTGCCACAGGCGACGAGCGGATCCCTTTCCGCGAGCGGAGCGATGGCCCGCGAAGTCGATCCATTTGCGTTTTTCGCGTATCAGTATGTCGACCAGTTGCTGCAGCTGTTCGCGGCGCGTCCCCGATCGGTGTTCGGCCGGGTTCTTCCCCCTTCGACCAACGAACCCGCCGTGACCGCCTTTACGCTCGCGATCGGCTTCGAGCCCGGGATCGACGCGCTCATCGACGTGAATCTCGAAAGCGGTGCCGTCCTGCAAACCGGCTGGATGCTGGCCGGCGCCCGCGGCAGCTATGGCGGCGGCAGGATTTATTTGCCCGAAGCGTCCGGCGAAATCAGCGACGCGCCCGCGCCCGCTCCGCCGACCGATCTGCCGGAGATTGACGTGTACGGCGAGCTGGTGGCCTTGGCTCGCGGCGCATGCAATCACGCAGACTCGGCCGAAGAGGCCGAAATCGTGATGCGCGTGATCGACGCGGCGCGGGAATCGTCGCGGACCGGGCAAACGGTCTCACTTGATCCCTTGGCTTAGCCGGGCGACCGCGAATGCACAAGCGGCTTCACAGACTTGAGCGCCGAACACTTCTTGCAGGCTGATCGTTGTGGCGTCCGCGAGTGCGGGCGAGGTTTGCACGATCTGGCGCCCCAAAAAACTTCCCACACCGGAAAGGAAGACCCGGCCGGGAAGCAGGTCGCGCGACCTCAGCACAGCCTCGAGCGCGCTGCGAACCTGCCGCCGCTGTGCCTCGGAGATCCCGCGCGCGGCCACCTCGGCATCCGTCTGCGAAAATTCCTCCGAGTCGCAGCCGATAGAGCGGGCGAGCCGATCGCGCGCGCAGGCGCGCGTGGCGGGTCGGCCGTCCGCCGTTTCGATGTCGCTGCCGTCCTCCCGCAAGTCGCCCGTGGTGAGATAGGCATCGAGCGTGGTGGAAAATAGCTCAGCCATCACCGGGCAATCGTCTCCACGAAACGGCACGGCGCTCACGACAGCGCAGATCGGGGTCCGCCGCACTCCCGTGTAGACCAACTCACGCGACTGCAATCGTTCACGATCGGTGCGGCCGATTGGAACGGGGCGTCCGTCTGCGAGCGGAATCAGATCGCAGGTCGTCGTTCCGATGTCGATCAAAATTGCTCCGCCCGTCGGTGCGAGCGAGCCCAGGAAAGTTGCCAGCGCATGCCAATTCGCGGCCGCGGTTAACAGCGGCGCGCTCCGCGATTCAGGGGGAGTCACGAACCGGCCGTCCGTTTGCCAGACCAGGATCGGAGCACCGCCGCCGGCCACCTCGACGGCCCTGAGAATCGCAGCGACGCCGTCCTGCTTCGTGCGGTAACAGTCGGCAAGCTCGGCCGTCATGGTGACCGCCAACGTGTCGGGCGTGGGAAAGCCGGCGAGCAAAGCGGCAATCTCGGCCGCGAGGCGCTCCGGATTTTTCCAGACGGCGAAAGGCCGCGCGATCGCGTGACCCTCTGCGTCCGACGCTTTCAAATTCGCGCCACCAATATCGAGTCCCACCACACCCACAGGATTTCCTCACCCGACGCGAACGTCGCCGTCAGCATCGAATTCGACCCACTCGATCGACGCCGGCCCAGCGGGCTTCGTAGGGTGGGCCAAGGCCGGTCCTCCGGCCGCAGGCCCACCATTCGTGCTTGCTTGGGTGGCACTGGCGGCTTGTCCGCCAGTGTCTTCTTCGCGCGTTTGAAAAAAGAACACTGGCGGACAAGCCGCCAGTGCCACCCGACCGGACCTTTTTGTCTTGGATGGAACGAAGATGTTCCATTTGATCGGTTCTGCTTCGGCGTCGGCGAAGAGCATTCGGGCCGCGAGGTTCCCGCGCGTCAGCCGGCGGTAGCCGACATAAGAAGTTGTCAACCGGGGATTGGCGTCAAGGATCCGCACGCGCGGCTCGCCCTTGGAGGCGATCAGGTCGAAGCCGACAAAACCGGCCAGTCCCGGCAGTGATCGGCACGCGTCGGCCACGAGGTGGGCCGCCTCCTCGACGACGTGGCTCGAAATGTCGGGCGCAGGAATCCGGCCGCCCGCGTAACGAAAGCGACCGTCGCGGCTGATTCGCTGCTCCCCCAACGGGAAGACCTCGATACGGCGGTGCTCCCGACCGATCAGAGCCGCGGTCGACAGCGGTCGGCCGTCCACAAACGGTTGGACAATCGCCTCGCTTGTCCCGTCGGCGAAGTGGGCGATCATTTCGTCGCGGCGTACTTCCAGCTCGCGGGCATCGCGGATGAGAAAAGTATTGACCGATCCGGCCCCGTCCCGCGGCTTCACAACGATCGGAAAAGGATAATCCGCAAAGTTAGCGGAAAAGTCGAACGGCGACGTAGGAACTGTTGAAATTGCGTTCGCGTTCAAATGCTCGCAGAGCCGCAACTTGTCACCGCAAAGGCGGATGACCTCCGGCGACGGACCCAGGAATCGTCCGCCAGCCGCGTCGGTCATCTGCCGCCGTTCGAGCAGCAAACCTCCGGTTTCCGGTGCAATGACGAGAGTGGCCCGGCAGGCTGCAGCAAACTCCTGGAACAGGCGGCGCTCTTCGGTGGTCGACTCGACCCAAGTGACTTGGGCTTGCTGGCCGATACGCGCGGCAGCCGGCGATCCGCGAAGTCGTCGATCGAGCGTGATCAGAACGGTCGCGTCGTCGCCGGCTTTGGAAAAATCGTCGACGACAGCCGCCAGCATGGCGAGCCCCTCCCGCGCGAGCGAACTGTCGCCGAGGTCGCCGTCGGATGCGCCGGAACAAAAGAATTCGTGGACGAAAACTGACATCGTTGCCGCCGCGGGAAAGGGACGGGTATCATACCGGCGCCTTTGGCACCGCGAAAACGCGCCGACGCCATTGAACCGCGCCTATTCAACCGCGCCTAATTGACAGCGAGTGACTCGATGAGTGCAGATTCCCTCTCCCGACGTGACTTCCTGTCCGCGACCGCCGCCGCGGCGACCGCCGCATCGCTGGCTCCCGCGTTAGCGTCCGCCGCCAGCGACAGTAAGACGGCCCCACGGCTGCACAAAGCGGTGAAATTTTCGATGGTTCGCCGCACGGGCTCGCTCTCCGACACGTTCAAGATGGTCAAGGAATGCGGCTTCGAGGGGATCGACATCGATCGGCACGTCGATCACGACGACGTGGCCAAGGCCAAAAAAGAGAGCGGTCTCATCGTTCATGGCGTCGTTGGCTATGACCACTGGGGCAAGCCTCTCTCCGATCCGAGCGAGGCCGTCCGACGGGCGGGACGGGAGAGCTTCCTCGGCACGCTCCGTGACTGCAAGGCGTACGGCGGCACAACCGCCCTGCTCGTCCCCGGTCGCGTCAACAAGCAGGTCTTTTACGCCGACGCCTACAAGCGCTCGCAGGACGAAGTCCGAAAGCTCGTCCCCGTGGCCGAGGAACTGGGCATCGTGATCTGCATTGAAAACGTGTGGAACGACATGCTGATCACGCCGCTGGAGATGGCCCGTTACATCGACGAAATCAACAGCCCGTGGGTCGGTTCATATTACGACGTGGGCAACAGCGTCCGCTTCGGCTGGCCCGAGCACTGGATCGCGGTGCTCGGCAAACGAATTAAAAAGATCGACATCAAGGAATACAGCCGCAAACTGATGAACACGAAGGGCCCCGGGGCGGGCTTCAACCTCAAAATCGGCGATCCGGGCGGCGATTGCGACTGGCCCCGCGTCCTGTCGGCTCTCGACGCCATCGGCTATCACGGATGGGCGACGGCGGAAGTCCCCGGCGGCGGAGCCGACGAACTCAAGGACATTTCCCAACGGATGGATCGGATCTTCGCGTCAAGGGACGTCGCTGCGGGCTGAATACCAGACTTCCTGGCGAGCGGCCGGTGTAAGCCGGCCGGTTCTTTGGATCTCTTGAATCGGTGGGCCCGCGGCCCGAAGCGGGCCTTGGCCCACCCTACTTTCTCAGCAAAAAGGGTGTATCGTCTTTGTGAGCACGTCTCAGGATCGGGCGACGCCAAGAGTTCCTGTTCCCTTCTCCCCCGGAGGGAGAGCAAAAACTCTTGTTCCCCTCTCCCCTCGCGGGAGAGGGGTGAGGGGGCCGGCTGTTGACTCACCCTCGGGACCGCGCGCGGCAACTTCGACACTTTCCTAGCGAAGCAGAGGCATTTCTCTGGCGGCAACTTCGCGACCGAGCGTTCAAAGGTTTGAAATTTCGCCGCCAGCTCGCGCTCGGAAAATACATTGTCGACTTCGTCTGCCTCGAAAAGCGATTGATCATCGAGTTGGACGGCGGCCAGCACAACGAGGAAGGGCAGCGACAGCACGACCGGGCGCGCGATCAATGGCTGCGAGGGGACCCCTCACCCCCGGCCCCTCTCCCGCAAGGGGAGAGGGGAGAATCAATAAGCCGCATTTGCGGACATAGAAAAACGGAGCACTAAAAATGCGTTGGCGAATAGCGGCGTTTTGCTCAGTGGCTGTCGCGACCCTCTTCTTCGCAGTCAACAGGAACGCACAGGCCGCGGACGCGACCAAGCCGGGTTCGACAGTCACCGTTCCCGGCGCCAAATTTGTGACGTCGATCGAAGGAATCTCCGAATACCGGCTCGAGAACGGCCTGCAAGTGCTCTTGATTCCGGATGCCTCGAAGCCCTCGGTCACGGTCAACATGACGGTGCTCGTCGGTTCGCGGCACGAGGGTTATGGTGAGGCGGGCATGGCCCACCTCCTGGAACACATGTTGTTCAAGGGGACGCCCAACTTTTCCGGCCCCAAAGAGATTCCTAACGCACTCCATAAGCGGGGGGCCGACTACAACGCCTCGACGGACGTCGACCGAACCAACTTTCACGAAACGCTGCCTGCCAACGACGCAAATCTCGAGTTCGCGATTCGGCTCGAAGCCGACCGCTTGATCAACAGCTACGTGCATGCCGCTGATCTCAAGTCGGAGATGACCGTCGTCCGCAGCGAATTCGAGTCGGGCGAGAACAGCCCGATCGGCATTCTTGTGCAGCGGATGATCTCGGCAGCCTTCGACTGGCACAATTACGGCAAATCGACGATCGGCAACCGGTCCGATATCGAGCGCGTGCCGATCGCAAAACTACAGGATTTCTACCATCGCCACTACCAACCCGACAACACGGTCGTCGCGATTGCCGGCAAGTTCCAGCCCATGACGGCCCTTTTGGACATCGTCAAATACTTCGGACCGATTCCCCGCTCGGAGCACAAACCCGAAACGACTTACACCGAGGAACCGCCGCAGGACGGCCAGCGGATTGTGCGCCTCAAGCGCGTCGGCAACGGGGCCGTGGTCGGCGCGACCTATCACATTCCCGCGGGCGCCCAGGCCGAATTCCCGGCCGCCGAAGTGCTCGAAGGAATTCTCACCGACGATCCTGCGGGTCGGCTGTACAAATCACTTGTCGAAACCAAGCAGGCGGCCGCCGTCTTCGGAGCGACATTTGCCTGGCACGACCCGGGCGTGATGCTGTTCCTGGCCCGCGTGGCCCCCGGCAAGAAACCCGAAGACGTGCTCAAGACCATGGAGGCTACGATTGCCGACGTTGCCAAAAACGGCGTGACGCAAGCCGAGGTTGACCGCATTCGGCAGCAGCTTCTCAAGCAACGCGAGCAGACGGCCGCCAACAGTGCGCGGCTCGGGCTGGAACTGAGCGAATGGGCCTCTCAGGGAGATTGGCGGCTCTATTTCCTGCATCGCGACCGCCTCGAGAAACTCACCGCGGCTGACGTCTCTAAAGTCGCCGCCAAGTACCTCAAGCCCGACAACAGCACGCTGGGGCTATTCCTTCCGACCAGGTCGCCCGATCGCTCTCCCGTTCCGCCGGTCGGCGATTTGGCCGCCGCGATCGGCAATTACCAGGGCCGCGGCTCGATCGCCGGCGGCGAGACGTTCGACGCCACCCCTGCCAATATCGACGCGCGCACCAGGCTCGAAACGCTCGCCGGCGGGGTGAAGGCTGCCTTCCTCGAGAAAAAGACCCGCGGCAATGACGTGCACTTGCGGCTCGAGCTGCGGTACGGCGACGTTCAAAATCTGCGCGGCCTGCGGACGGCCGCGGGCATCCTGCCACAGCTTATGCTCACCGGCACCAAGCACCTCACCAAACAGCAGATTCAGGACACGCTCGACAAGCTCAAGGCCACGCTGCATGCGAGCGGCGCGCCCGGCACGGCCACGTTTTCTCTTCAAACTCGCCGCGAGACGCTCCCGGACGTTTTGCGCCTGCTGAAGGAAATCCTTCGCGAAGCGTCGCTGCCCGAATCGGAACTCGAGCTGATTCGCCAGGCCGATCTCGCGGAGTTGCGAAGCCAACTCTCCGAGCCACAAGCGCTCGCGGGCAATGCGATCCGCAGGCACATGGCTCCCTACGACAAGGACGATCCCCGCTACGTCGCGACGCTTCCCGAGTCGATCGATTCGCTCAAGGCCGTGACCGTCGCGGACGTGCGCAAGCTCTATTCCACCTACCTGAGCGGCAGTCAGGGAGAGCTGGCGATCGTGGGCGACTTCGACAAAGCGACAGTGCTGCCCCTCTTGAACGAGATGCTCGGCGATTGGAAGGCCGAAATGCCCTACGCGCACATTTCGCGAGACGTGACGTTCGAGCTTCAGGGAGGCACCCACACGATCGAGACTCCCGACAAGGCCAACGCGGTTTATGCCGCCGCCTACGTCTTCCCGATGCGCGACGACAATCCCGATTTTCCCGCGTTATCGCTGGGCGACTACATCCTGGGCGAAGACACGCTCACCTCCCGGCTCGGAACGCGCGTGCGACAAAAGGAAGGACTCACTTACGGAGTCGGTTCGCACCTGCAGGCATCGGCCCAGGATCAGCGCACCGCCTTTGTCGTTCAGGCCATCTGCAATCCCATCAACATCAATAAAGTGACGACAGCCATCGCCGAGGAGATCGCCCAACTCTTCGCGAAGGGCGTTCCAGAGGACGAGCTGGCCGCCGCCAAGCAGGGTTATTTGCAGCAGCAGGAGCTGGCTCGGGCGTCGGACCGCGAGCTGATGGGGATGCTCAGCGAGAACTTGACGGTCGGCCGCTCGATGAAGTACTACGCCGACCTCGAAAAGCGGATTGCCGAGTTGACCTCGGACCAGGTCATTTCCGCCCTGCGCGGCCACATCGACCTGAAGAAGTTGTTCATCGTGACGGCCGGCGACTTCCACAAGCCGCAGGCCGCGGCCGGCCGATGAACCGCGAGCGAAGCCGAGCCCAGTTCGAGCGAGCCCGCCGCTCGATTCCCGGCGGGGTGAACAGCCCCGCGCGGGCGTTCGGTGCCGTCGGTGGCGAGCCGCCGTTCATCGAGCGCGGCGAAGGGCCGTATCTTTACGACGTCGACGGAAACCGCTACCTCGATTACGTCGGCTCGTGGGGCCCGCTCATTCTGGGTCACGCCCACCCGGAAGTCGTGGCGGCCGTCGAAGAGGCGCTCCGCAAAGGGACGAGCTTTGGAGCGCCGACCGAGGCCGAATCCGAGTTGGCCGAAATGGTCATCGAGGCGGTCCCTTCGGTCGAGCGGATCCGCATGGTCAGCTCGGGGACCGAAGCCACGATGAGCGCCATCCGCCTGGCGCGGGGCTTCACCAAGCGAGACAAAATCATCAAGTTTGCCGGCTGCTATCACGGCCACGTCGATAGCCTGCTCGTGAAAGCCGGCAGCGGCGCGATGACACACGGCAATCCGTCGTCGCCCGGCGTGCCTGTTGGATCGACCAACGACACGATTGTGGTCGAGTACAACGACGTGCCGGCGCTCGAGGCGGCGTTTGCCGCGTCGCGCGGACAGATTGCCTGCGTGATCCTCGAACCGGTCGTGGGCAACATGGGGGTGGTGTTGGCTGAAATTGAGTTTCTCGAAGCGATCGGCGAGCTGTGCCGCACCGATGGTGCTTTGGTGATCTTCGACGAAGTGATGACGGGTTTCCGCATCCAGTACGGCGGGGTTCAAGCGCGCTACGCCGACGTTGTTAAGCCCGACCTGACCACGTTCGGCAAGATCGTGGGCGGCGGAATGCCGGTGGGCGCGTACGGCGGCCGAGCCGACGTGATGGATTGCGTTTCGCCGGTTGGCCCGGTTTATCAGGCCGGCACGCTTTCCGGCAATCCGTTGGCGATGGCCTGTGGGATCGCGACGCTCAAGATCTTGAAGCGCGACATGCCCTACGGGCGGATCGGAGAGCAGACATGGCGTCTCAGGCGGGAACTCGAGAGCGCGGCGTCTGCCGCCGGCGTGCCGAATACGGTCGTGTCGGTCGGCAGCATGTTCACGCTCTTCTTCAATCCCGAGAAGGTCATCAACCAAACCGTTGCCGCCCGCTGTGACACGAAGCAGTTCGCCCGGTACTTCTGGGGCATGCTCGAGCGCGGGATTTACCTCCCCTGCAGCCAGTTCGAGGCCAACTTTGTGTCAGTCGCGCACACGCCCGAACACATCGATCAAACGATCGCGGCCGCCCGAGAAGTGCTGGCCGAGTGTCAGCGTTGAGACGTTCCTTGCGCCGTCACGAAGACTTTGAACCACCAAGGCACCAAGGGCACCAAGGAAAGGCAGTTAGAAATTTCTAAGCGAAATCTTTGTTCGTTTTCTTGGTGTCCTTGGTGCCTTGGTGGTTCAAATATCCGCCGTTTCAGTCCGTCAGTTGCGCGACGACTTTGCGTTAGCCCCGGTCGCCACGTTGGTCGGATCGGCTTCCGAGTCGTTGACGCGTCCGAAGACGAAGTGAGAACCCATCCGCAGCGTCTGGACCTCTTCGCGTTTCTGAACTTTTCTGCGAAGAGTGACCGGGTACGGCACCGGGAAGTCGCTCGATTCGTTCGGCTTGAGCGTAAAAGGACCGCCCCACGCGCTCTGGGGTCCGCGGACTTCGTAGCTGATCGGGTCCGACGTTCCATTGGTGATGCGAGTCCGCGCCGGCAAATAGCGCAGGGAAATAAACGGGCCGATCGTTTCGACGTCGTCGAGCCGCAAGTTGGCCGTGCCGATGAGCCGGTCCTTCATCGCGACCTCGTCGACCAGGTCGAGTTTTCCGGCCGCGTTCCAGGCCGTGCGCATGACCTCCGCGATCACTTCGGAATGCAGCGTCGGATTCATGGTCACATAACCCTCGGCGAAGCGGCCTTTCACGCTGATCCCCTCGGAGGCGTACTTCTTGAGCAGAAAGGTGCGCTCGGTAAACGCCGGCTCGCGGACGCCCAGTGTGAACTCCTGCACGGCGCGCAGATCGAACTCGGCACACGTCTGCCATTGGGCTTGCCCGGGCAGCGTCTTGATCTCGACCGACAGGACAAAATGAGGAAGGCCCAGCTCGATGATGCACTTCGGACCGCCCTGGGCCGACTTGTCGCCTGAAATCTCGGCATCGACGGAAGGAGATTGTGCGACCGGATTGCAGAGAATCGGTTCGACCGCCCGGAATCGGGTGCGCAGCCGCAGCCCGTCGCCGTATCGCAAGAGATCGGGGACCGCCTTGGCGATGGTTTCGATGTCCGAGAAGGCGCTGAACTCTTTGATAAACATGTCATCGGTGTTCAGCACGGCGCCGCCCGAGTCGACAACCGTCCCCGTGAGGCCCTCGACCAGGGCGCCCGAAAAGCCGAGAGTGAATCCGCGACCCGCGGTCAGGCTCTCCAGCTTCACCGTTTCGCGTTCGATTCGGCGGATCGGACGCGACTTGGGATTCAAATCGGGCTGCGCAAATACGGCGCCCAAAATCATCGAAAGGCCGCCCTGGTCGACCTGCATCGAGTCGACCCACAAGCGGTAGCGGGGCTGCAGCGCGGGCATCGGCCAGCCGGCAATCTGGCGCGTCTGCGCCAGGGACTTGTCGAGCTCTTGCTCGAGACGCTGGACCAGCCCGGGAACCGCGTCGACGATGCGTTGTTCGATCTCGCCTTTGCGGCTGTACGCCCCCTCGACGAGTTTGGCCGACACCGTGTTCGCGATGCGGTTGCGCATGACAGGCAGTCCCGCGACGCCAACCTGCGGAGTCGTGACGTAATAGTTGTCGTTCGGGATTTCAAAGTGCCGCTGCCCGATCTCGAATTTCACTTTTCTGTCTGCCGCCGTCGGACGCACGTCGAAGGTCAGCCACACCGGCCGGGCCTGGCCGATCACAATGTCCATCGGTCCGGCGCTGGCCGCGATCAGTCGGCTGCGGACGGTGGTCGAGCCAATTTCGGTGATCAGGTTCCTCAGCCCGAGATTGATCGTGATCCAGCCGTCATTTTTCGTCGTGACGACGACCCGCTCGAGCGTTCCGTGATAATTGATGCCCGCCAGCGCGATCCGAAACCGGGCCACGCCGGCCCGCTGACTCTGGTAAATGTTGGCCTGGCTCGCCGACAGGGCCTCGGCCGGCACCATCTCGGGCAAGGCATAGCAGAGTGCTTCGATGGCCTCGGGATCGAGATGCACGTAGACCGCCTGCGGAACCTCGACGCCGGGGACGAAGGGCTGCAGGGAATCGGGCTCAGCGTTGGTTTTTTTGAGTGGGGCTTTGGCCGCCTGCACGATCTTCTCGGGGCGGGGCTCGGATTGCGGATTGAGCATCCATTCGTAAATCGCGTTCTCGCCGAAGACGACGTTGAGAATGTTGTGCCGCACTTCCGGAAGCAGCGTGAAATAGGCGCGTCCGCCCGCCGCGCGAACCGCCTCGACCATTCGCTGGTGATCGTCCGGCTTGACCTCCAGGTCTTTGCTGCCGTGGAAGGCCCAGATAGGGAGGTTTTTGAAGTCGCGGGCTTTTGAAAAATCGCCCCAGCCGGCCAGCGGCACGATGGCCGACCACCGGGAGGGATTCGCGGCGGCGATGTCCCAAGTCCCGAAGCCTCCCATCGAGGTGCCCGAGAGAACTTCTCGCTTTCGATCGACGCTGAATTCGCGCTCGACCGCGTCGAGGATCGCCAGCGCCCGCCGGGCGTCGGGCCCGTCGGTGCGCCAGCCGGTGGCCGCGCGACCGTCGACGTCCTCACACTGCGGGAAGACGACGATCATCGGCAAGGTCTGCGCCCGCGCCTGAATCTGCGATCCGATTCCTCCGATCAGCGGGAGCTTGCCGTCGGTGCCGCGCGAGCCCGCCCCGTGCAAGAATAAGAGCACCGGCCACTTCTGATCCGCGCGATAGGCGGCCGGAACAAACACCGTGTACTTATGCTCGCCCGCTTCGTCGCGATGAACGCGCTCTTGAAACCCGGTGCCGACCTCGGCCGCGGGGAGCGCGCCGGCAATCGTCGCGACGAACGCCGCAAACACAAGTCGTCGCCCGTTTTCCCAACCGCTCTTGAGCTTCGGCATCGGCCCCAGACCTCGTCGTGAAATCCGTAGAGGACGCGATCGTGAGATCGATCGCTGTCGCGCCGGCCTGCGCCCTCCTTGCCTGGCGTATTTCGGATTCCTTCGAAGCGGTCGCGTTTCTTTCTATCGGCGGCCCGCACGACTCTTCTGGCAGAGGCCGGACAGCACGCATGCTGAAAATGCAAGGTTCCTTGCGACATCGCAGCACAATTGAAGCTCACGGAGCTTCGTGGAAGTCGCGCGCGAGCGGCGTGCGAGGCACGCGCGAGACAGCTGGCAAAGTCTTCGGGCTTCTCACGACCCGGCGGGCCGAAACAATTGGCGCCCGCGCCCTACAACGCGAAAAATCGCCAAGGATTCCACGGTCCGCAGGTCCTTCGTCCATGCCCGGACGGTGATCGAATCAAATGGCCGTCGTTCGCGCGCGGAGTGCGCGCGGCCGCTCGCGAGCGGTCTCGCCCGACTTCGACTAGGATCGAGGGATGGCGATTTCGGAGTCCCAATGCGTCGTCACCGGGAGTCAAATCGGACGGATCGATCGGATTGTGCAGGCGCTGACGGGCCGCTCGCGCGCGGAAGTCCGCGGACTGTTCGACCACGGTTGCGTGCGGCTTAACGGCGAAGTCTGTCCGCAGGCTGGGGCGCTGGTCGCCGCCGCCGACGTGGTGGTCGTTCGCCAGGATCCGCGAATGCGCTATCGTCCCAAGGCCCGGCCAAGGGAGGCCGGCGCGGGGGCATTCCGGCTCGTGTTCGAGGATCGCGATCTGATCGTGGTCGACAAGGCGGCCGCCGTGCTGACGGTTCCAACCGACCGCGGCGAGACCAACACGCTCGTCGACGCACTGAGCCGAGCACTCATTCGTCGCGGACATCGCGGCCGCGTGTCGGTCGTGCATCGGCTCGATCGGGGAACGTCCGGGCTCTTGGTGTTTGGAAAGAACCCGCGCGTGGGCCGCGAGCTGCAGGCCCAGTTTCGCGAGCGCAAAGCCGACCGTGAATATGCGGCCATCGTCGCCGGCCGGATGGAACGCGACACAGGAACGTTCGACAGCCGTCTGGGCACTTCGCGGAGCCTACAACGCTTTTCAGTCCGCGCGGGCGGCGCCGGCGAGCGGGCCGTCACGCACTATCGTGTCGCACGGAAACTTCGCGATGCGACTTACGTCCGCGTGACGCTCGAGACGGGACGGCGCAATCAGATTCGTGTCCACTTCGCCGAATGTGGACACCCCGTTCTGGGCGACGAGCGTTACGCCGTCGATGCCGCGCGCCACCGCGATTGGGCGCACAAACGACTTGCCCTGCACGCGGCGGTGCTGGGATTCGCACACCCGCGCACCCACGACCGCGTGCACTTCGAATCCCCGCTCCCTGACGAATTCAACGCGTTCTTCGCCTCGCAGCATGCAGCCGACTAAGAATTGTTGGGCCGCTCGCAACTTGCTCGGGCACGCCTGCTAGGCAGAGCAGAATTGGTGGGTGGGCCGAGGCCCGTTCCGGGGCGAAGGCCCACCATCTTAGACTTCGCCGCCCCATAGCGGGAATGGTGGGCCAGCGGACGGAAGCCGTCCTCGGCCCACCCTACCTCCTCGGGCGCGCCTGCCAGGCAGGGCAGAGATTCTGATGGAGGTACTCTTCTGCGTGAACCCCGAAGGGGTGCTACTCCCTTTGCCACCGGTGTCAACCGGTGGTGCACGAGCCTTCGTTCTGACCCCAAGCCCCCGATAGGGGGCGACACTCCGCCAGCGCGCCCCAAGGTTTCCTGGGCCCAAGAGTGTCGCCCCCTTTGGGGGCTTGCGGTTCATTAGCGACCCATATCTCCACCGGTTGACACCGGTGGCAAGCAGAGTGCCGCCCCCTTCGGGGGCTGCAATCCGCGCGTCAGGCGATCAAGCCCCTGATCGCGGTCACCAACGGTTGCCAGCAATCGACAAGAGCACGGCTGAGTGAGCTCAGCCGTGGCACTCCGCTCGGTGACTATCTACTCACTCACCCGGTTATGAGGCTTAACTATTTTCCAACTTGTTTACACGCGCATAGAAACGCGGTCTTTTTCGGTCGGGCCGAGTGTGGGAAAATGCGGGATGGTGACTTCAGTTCCGCGGCTCTTTGAGGCTCTCGCATGCAGACTGTAAACGGGCAAAAATCGTGGTTGGTGGGCGGACGGACTTACTTGGACTTTGCCGAGGCCGTCCGGGCGCAAGATCTTCGGTTGAAAGACTTTTTCCGGCGGGGCGGGATCAGCGAGGAAGAGCTCGAGGCCCTGCCCAAGCGGGTCATTCCCGAGGGGGCCACGCCGGAAAAC
>DASZIA010000443.1:0-3228 GCA_035949535.1 Planctomycetaceae bacterium
CGGGTCGGGACCGGTCGCTCCTTCCTTCCGATATTGTGACCTTCTCGACCGCCCCTGACACCTTTCTCGACGTCGACCGTCAGGGGTAACCCCAACATGGTCGGCTCGTATTCAACCAGAATGCTGCGAGGGCTCTTGGCCTCAAGGTGTCGACGTCCCTAATCGCCGCCGCCGACGAGCTGATCGAATAATTTGCCGATGTCTGCTTCTGGCACGAAACCATTGGGTCGCAGCGTTTGAGCCCAATTGTTTGGCCTTTCACGCTCGCCGCCGAGCCGCGAAGTGCCGGGGACGAGGATCGAGGTCCGTTAGTGACCCGACTGAGACGTCGAGCGTCTTATTTTACGGTCCATCGTCGCCGCTGGTGGTGTGCAAGGGCGGCGGCGCGACGGCAGCTTTGCCGCTCGCGCCGAAAGGCGATCTTGACGACATACTGAGCCGGGTCCAACGTTGAAGCCGAAGTTGCGATCTCCGCCGGGGCGACAACGCCCCATCACGAACCCGGCTTCATGTTGCTGCCGCGCGATCTTGGAGAACTTCCATGCATCTGCCTTTTGGTGTTCTCGCAATCTACGGTGCTCTGGTGGTTTGGGCGGCCCTGCTTGTCCTCGACCTGAAGCGGATTTCGTTCGGACGGTTTTTGGGATTCGGTATCGCCCTCATGCTTGTGCTGAATGTGCGGTATCTAATTGAGGGCGCGGCCAACTCGATCGCGTTCTTCATCGGCATCTATGACGTCCTCGACAATCTTGGAGTTGCCAGCTCGCAAAGCGCCCCGGCCCTCGCGAAATGTCCTGATAACGCATGCACGGTGTGGGGCGACTACTATCTCAACCATCCATCCTGGGGCGTGGCGTTCTATGAGCGGTTCGCGAACGGTGGTCAGCTCCGCAACGATCTTCTTTACGGACACATCCTCTTCAATTCCGTGACTTTTGTTCTGATGCACGTTCAGCTTTTTCGCCCGGGCAACGGAAGCAATCCGGCCCAGCATCGAATGATCGGCCGCGTCGCGTTCACAACGCTGACGATCAGCACGATCTGCGCCGTTTGGCTTGCCTCCGAGCACGGCCCCGTTGTTGAATATGGCGGTAATCTTTCCAGGTTCGGCTTTTGGTTTATGTCGATGTGCGTCTACGGATGCGCCGTCATGGGAGTTCTTAATATTCGTAAGGGCGACAGCGCTGCCCACCGCGTATGGATGATCCGCTTCGTGGGGTCGATGTGGGGCTCATTCTGGCTATTCCGCGTGATGCTGTTTGTGTTGGGACCGTTGCTTCGAAATGTCGAGGCCGGCGCACTGTTGATTTGCATCTGGTTCTCCGCGCCGCTCGGCATCTTGATTGCCGAGTTCTTTCGCAGGCGCTTGGACCAGCGGGCGAACCTTTCAGGGGTTACAACGGGCGCCGGGCAAGCCTTCGCCACGCGATGAGCCCGAATGAGCAACGTCAGGTGAGGGGCACGAAGCCGCAAGCGATCGTTTCCGGTCCTTCGACACTGCCGGACAATGCTGCTGTGGCCTGACGGTTTGCTTCACCTGATGGGCCGCGACGAAGAACGCACGCTCGCCAATCTGAAGTCGCTCCGCTCGCGATCGAGGTGATTTCGGCGTTTGGCACAAATGCGAAATCCCGAACCCATCCGGTGATGTCCGAATTCAGGCGGTAAACCGAAATTATCTCGGACATGGCATTTCGGTACAGATTGACCCATCTCGGACATCGGCCAGTTACTCAAAGATCAGAGCCGGAGCCCACCCACGACCCTTCCTGTGTGTTAGTCTAAGTCGGTAGATACCTCGGCCTTGGCCTCGGGGACCACATGAGGCGGCGCGAGTTCATCACGCTTCTCGGCAGCGCCGCGTACTTGGTCAGGTTCTGCTCCGGCAGCTCGGCAGGCTTGGCACCCTTCAAAGATGCGGTCGATGTACCCTGCCGCCTGGCGGAACTGTTCCCAGGATCATTCGAACGCTTCGTCGGGAATAGGGAGCATGCCCGGCGGAATGGTGAGGCAGAGCGTATTGCGATTGACCACCATAGGCGGCCCGTCATGTGGAATCGCAATCTCAATTTGCCGAGCTGTTAGTCTGAGGCGTTAGAATCTTTCGCGTCGAATTGCTCGTCATTTCTCGCAAGGTAGAGAGTTCGGCGGTTCAAATGAAACTGGCCGCGTTAGTCTCGCTCGTCGCGCATATACCGGCTGCGAGCGCTCACGAGCTTCAACTCCGGATCGGCATTCAGCACCTGGCGGTACGCGAGCCGGACCTCCGCCAGCCTGTTTATGCTCGCATCGATCTCTCGATCGGCAAAGTACAGAACGAGATGGGCGAGCCCACCCGCGATGGCCATAAAGAGCCAAAAACGTAAGCCCATGTGCTTTGCTTCCGCTGGTCCACAAATTTGAAGCACAAAACAGGCCAATCGGCCGTTCTCATCATGGCCGCGAGCGGCGGCTCACCTCAGACAGCACTGACATCCAACTAGATTAAATAGTAGCGGCCAAGAGTAGCGATCCGAAACAGCAAGCGGCGTAAATGACCAGAGTCGTCTCGTATGCCTTGTCGGACAGTTCGGAAACAATGCGCTCGACCATGGCGACCCTCACGAATTGCAATCTCATAGCGTAAGGTCGAGCAAATTCTGAGGCCAAACCAAGGCCCCGCGACGAACCAAGAGTCGTTTATCGCAGAGTGTTTCTAATTGGTCACAGGCTTTCCATGGCCCTCGGCATCGCCCTGTCGCCAGCGCTACTCACCCGCGCTGACGAAGTAATCGAGTGAGGCTGTCCACTTCCGCTTGTGGCACGAAACGGACCTCCCGCGATGTCCGCAGTTTGGTTGCTATCGGGAGGAAAGCGGACATGGCGGTTAGCCGCGGCCACACAGCGGTGCTCCAAGAGCGACGACGCCACCGATCCATCATCTCGCCGTTCGAGTTCGCAGCCCAGTAGGTTCACTCGACGACAGGTCGGCGAACGGACGTCCACCGCAACGTATAGGCCCTATGCCAGCCCCTGTGGTTCGTTCATATAAGTTTTGGAGATCGAGGTGGCTTTTCCGGCTCAACCGCTTCAGTGAGGCTGCCATAGCCAACACCCGCGATCTGCGCAAACGTCCCCTCGATTGCGAGGAAGGACCAGGCCTGTCAATCTCGATCGACGACTTCGGACGGCCGGTCTAGGCAGCACCGGCCGCTAGTCTCTGACCTCCGCCGTCAGGGCGTTTCCGAC
>DASZIA010000444.1:0-7603 GCA_035949535.1 Planctomycetaceae bacterium
GCGGTCCCACACTTCGCGATAGGCCGGGTGGTGTTCCATGTCCCATTGATTTGGGCAGGGCGTAGCCAGGATGACCGAGCAACCGGGCTTGCCCAGGGCTTCGATATAGCCACCCAGGTAGCCCAGTCCTGAGGAGATCAGGGTGAGGATCGGGTTCATGGTGGCGAAGGCCGCGTAGGGACTCCACGCCGGCACACCATACACAACGACATCTGCGGGTTCGCCGGCAGCGCGGCGCGGCTGGTGCACGGCCCCCAACACGTCAATCGCAGCGTCGCTGCAGCCGTACGGAACAACGGCGCCTCCTCACCGAAGGTCGCGAAGGAGCATTACCTGCAAGTCACCGAGGACGATTTCGCGCTCGCTCAACAAGCGGTGCAAAATGCGGTGCAACACATTGGGACGCCGGACCACGTGGAGCCACACGAGCAAGTGGGCGAGTGTGAAAACCCAGGGAATATTCCCGTCGACGTGGTTGCGTGTGGCTCTGCGTCGGATGAAAAGGTATTCCCGGCAGGATTCGAACCTGCAACCTTTGGCTCCGGAGGCCAACGCTCTATCCAATTGAGCTACGGGAACAAGCGGCAAGTGGCTGGATTCTAAGATCGATCGGGCCGTTTTGCCAGCCTTTGAAAATTCACGCACCTAGCTGCGATGCGCCACGCGACCTCCCAACAACCTAGCCGGCGAAAACGGAACCTATCATTGGCCCGAACTCGATTCCGCTCGCGGAAGTCGCTCAGAAATCGATCACGTCGACCACAACTCGGTGACTCTTGAGCAACTTCACGAGTCGCTCGACCGATTCGACCCGCGGCTCGACGCCGTTGGGGTTAAAGACCACATGGGTCACCTCCGGCGGCAAATGCTTGGTCAGAATTCGGGCCAGGCCCGTGGGCGTGTTGATCGGCAACGAATGGTGGTGGATCTGATCGAAGCACCTCTCGAACAGAAACATCTGCACGAGGTTCGGATCGGTGAGGACCGCAATCGCGTGGTGGCCGTCCGGCAACTGCACGACGGCGAACCGTGACTCGTCGTCGCGGCGGACGATAAAGCAAGGAAACGACAGCTCAAAAGGAGACGTCATCTGGAGGGCCCAAGTTCCAAACGCCGCAGCACCGCCAATTTTACCCCCGACAACGTAGCCGCGGCAAGATGCGTCAACATTTCCAGCGCACTGTGCAGGCTCGAATGCACTCAGTGACAGGAGCGTGTTGCCGCCCGTGCGGGATTTATGTTGCCTCCTGGGCTCGCGAACGGTTTACTGTTGCTAGCGGCATGATTCGCTCGAATCACTCGGCGAACACGGCTCGACCGATTTAGGAAGACGCCGATGGATGTTTTGGCCCTCACGACAGAGCGGATCGTCGCGCTGGTGATCGTTGTCGTCAATGTCGTCGCCGCGGCGTTGTTTTCGACTGTCTCGCACAACGTCGCTCTTGTGGCGGCGTCCGCGCTTGGACTCTGCCTGCCCGGCTTGGCGATGATTTGGTTTCGCGAGGCGCTCAGCGTGACGGGTTTCGACCGGGGCGTGCTGCACGACTCGCCGCCCCTGTTTATTGACGTCATTGGCTGGCTGTTCTTGATCCTGCTGCCGGTGATCTTTCTTTACAAACTCTTACCGTAACGATCAGTGACCGAGGCAAAGTGTCGGCGTCGTCAGGCGGACTGTTCTGGCGGACGCGAGGCAACACGGGCTTTGGCCGCCGCCAGGGCCTCGTCTCCAATCGGTACAAAGTCACCGGCGATTTCAAAGAACTGTCCGACGCGACGGTTGCGGCGGACCTTAAGCACGACGTCGAGAGCCGCTTCATTGGGCCGCTCGATCTCGACGAATAGCTTTGCGGAGGGAGCGGGTCGCGTGTGGAGCATGCACATCCCGCCAGTCGAAACGTCGCGTGTGACGGCCAGAAATGGCAGGCCGCTTGGACGGAAGTGTTCATTCAGCGGAATGACGACCACCTCCAGCACGGCTCCGTAGCGCTTGGACCGCCGCATTTCCTTCTCGCCGGGCGACTTGATCGCCCGTTCGCGCACGAATTTCATGAGCGCAGCCGACGGCGGCACCAGCAGGGAGCGGTCAATTGGCAAGGTGCGGACGTCGCTCAAATGTCGCCTTTTCGCGAAAACCTTAGGCTTTAAAGCGTTTCATTTTGCCGCGTGTTGTGGACTACTCGAAAGAACCGTGCCCGACAGTCGTGGCATCGCTTCCGCCGCACAACGACGCGATCGATCGAGGATTCAAAGGATAAATCAGCCGCTCGACGAACGACGCTTTACGGATCCGGCCGCTAAATTGTTTTTCATGCGGTGACAAGCGGCGAATCTGCGGATTGAAGCGGCTGAATCACGCATTCGATCGCGATAGGCTGGCGATGAATCCTCCCGGTTTTTCTGGCCTTTCTTGACGAATTCCTTGAAAAGCTGTGCAAAAAAGAGCCGTCGGCGCTGTCTCTGTTCCTGATCGAACACCGTGACTGGCCCTATTTGATGCCGCTGTCCGCAGAGCAGATCGCTGCACTCATCGAACGGCACGCCGTTCCGCTGCAGATCTGGATCGGTCGCAGGTGCCAAGGGGCCGAAGACGTCGTGCAAGAGGCCTTTTGCCGCCTGGCGGTCGCGGACCCTCCGCCGGAGCATGTTGTTGCCTGGCTCTATCGGGCGGCCCGCAACCTCGCCGAAAACCAGCGAGTGGCGGTTCGACGGCGGCGAAACCGCGAAGAGCGAGCGGCCGTCGCGGAAGCAGTCCATCACGATCCGTTGGAACGACTAGTTGCCGACGAAGTGCTGATCTCGGTGCTGCGGCTCGAGGATCCGCTGCGCGAGGTGGTCACCGCCCGCATCTGGGGACAGCTCACATTTGAAGAAATCGGCACGCTTTGCGGCATCTCGACCGCCACTGCGTCGCGACGTTACCGCGATGCCTTGGAGCAACTCCACAGACTTTTGGGTGCACCATGCCCGATCTCGACCCCCTGAACAATCCCGAACTGGAGCGACTGGAGCGCCGCTTGAGCCGCGCGACATGGCTGCCCGCGCCCGCCGAGCGCGAACGCTTGCTGTATGTGTGCGGTCAAGCGGCCGGCCGGGCGCAGATGATGCGACGCGTGCGGGGAACGACGGCCATAGCCGCCCTGCTGGGCTGCGTTTGCGCGGGACTCGGCTTCGCGCTTGTGCTGCGGGAACCGCCAACGGTCGCGGCCGTCGATCCAGCGCCGTCACATTCCTCTGACGATCTGGGGGTCGCTTCGCAAATAGGCGGCTTGTCGAACGGCGAATCCTTGGAAGTGATGGGAAGCCAAACGGCCGAACTGAGAGTGTCCACGAACATTGCGGAGCTGTCCTTGTCCGATCGCGGACCGACGAGCTCGTCATCGCCGGGGACGGCGACGTTCGCTCCGGAATCGGTGTTGACGGTCTCGGGCCCGTTGTCCGGTGCGCTCTGAAGACCGAGCGCGGTTTGCGACAGACATTTCTCATTTTCGTTTCGGGAGAAAAAAGATGCGGATTGGACGCTCGCTTTTGGCTGCGGTTTGTGCCTTCAGCATGACGGCGGCGGTTGCCGCCGACCCAAAGCCGGCCGACAAGTCAAAGTGTTCGGCCGAACCCTGGCAGGAGCTCACGGTCAGCCCCAGGGCCATCGAAACGCCGCTGATGAAGTATCGGCTGCTGCCGGCCGAGTACGAGCTGCACGACGGTAACGCGGCTCCCATCCTCGATCGACTTCCCTGGGAGCGGACACAATATTTCGCCGAGGTCGTTCCCAAGTTCGGTGAATACCTCGACGTGCCTCTCAACAGCCCGAAGCTCCGTGGCCAAGAGATCTTTACCTTTTTTCCCGCGCTGAAGCGGGCCGCTTATCGCAAGACGGCCGACTGGCAATACCCGATCGGCGAGGAGCCTCTCGGGGACATCCTGTTGCCGGATGTGCAGGGCGCCCGCAGCATCGTCGGTTACGGGCTTTCGGTCTGGATCCGTCAGCGTTTGGCGCAGGGTGATCTCGCGCGGGCCAGGGAAGGCATCCTTGTGGGATTGGCAGTATCGCGGCACTACGGACGTACGCCCTTCGTCATCACGCAGCTGGTGTGCAGCGCGGTCGACTCAGTGCTGTTGTCCCGGGTCGCGGAACTGCTTTCGCAGCCGGATTCCCCGAACTTGTATTGGGCGCTCACGCAGTTGCCGCGGCCGCTGATCGATCTGCGCCCCTCGATCGAGCTGGAGCAGCGATTTCTGCAAATGACGATTCCCGGTCTTGACGACCTGAGCCAACTTAAGACGGCAACGGACTGGAACCGGCGCGCACTTGCCGTAATCCATTACTTTCGAGAGACCGACAACTCCGCTCGGTCGGAACCGGGCGGAAACGCCCGGGTTTACGAGCACGTGGTGCAACTCGCCCGTGCGGAGTTGCCGGCTTGGACCGAAGGCGGGGCGCAGCGCGTCGCCGCCATGTCCGACGGCGAGGCCGCCTTGAGATGGATGATCGATGTCTACGACGACGTGGCCGGCGAAATGACCGGCTTGGCGTCCTTGGATCCGCCGCTCGCCATTCCGCGGCTCGTTCCTTTGCAAAAGCGATTTACGGAATTTCACACCGCTTTGGGTGCCCCGAAGTCTTTCCTCGTGGGCACCTCTGTCAATAGTTACCTCGCGGCCCATAAGATCGATCGGCACATCGATGCTCTGCGGGTTGTGGAAGCCATCCGCAATTACGCCGCTGGTCACCGCTCGCAATTGCCAGAATCGCTGGACAAGATCACTGAGGTTCCAGTCCCCCACGATCCGTTTACGGGAAAACCGTTTCATTACGACGTGAAAGACGGCGTCGCGACGCTTTCGGCGGAGGGAATTCACCGCACCGACCCGGATCGGGATCTCGCCTGCATCAAATATCACATTCGCATTCGCAATTGAGCAGCGAGTGAGATGCGCGGCCGCCGAATCGGCCAACAGGGACTCACGCCACCTAAAAGGCGCAAATCACAAACAGCCCGAGGCTGCCCAACAGGCCGAGCACAATTCCGAAGGATTCAAAAGTCCGTCTATGCGGAGAACCCTCTCGGGCGCTTTCCGCGGCGTCGACTGGCGGGTCTCGATCCGAATGCGAACCGACTTGCCGTCGATGCAGGGAAGACTGTGCCGAGACGAGCATCGCCCAAGATGCACACAAGAGAAACAGCAGCGTGGCCGCCAGAATCAGATCTGTTCGGAGCCACCGCGAAAGGCCAACCACCAACGACACAGACATCATCTGTTGCACGGTTGAAATCATCGAGAGCACCAAGAGAATCTCGAGATCAACCTCCCTGCCGTTGCGCGCGGCCGCACCCAGCCGCTGGGTTAAACCGCTACCGTAACTCGTTTCTGATCGGACTTCCACACGGCAAAGTCCCGCGAGGAACTTTCCGTAAACACGGGCTCGCCGAAGATGGGCTTTGCGAACGCGACGCGACCTGCCATAGACTGAATGCGAGTTGCAACTTTTGCACCAAAACCCGTCGTTTCTCCCACCGCGCGTGGAAAATCCAGCCAGTGGACACGATTGACCCGAGTCGGAAAGGGAAGCGACCCGATGAGTGGCTCTGTACGGGGACTGGGAGAGGTCGCTCTGCGGGTCGCGGATTTGGACGGCATGCAGAAGTTCTACCAGGACGTTATTGGCTTGGAGCTACTGCGGCGATTTGAACGAGCCGCTTTCTTTCGGCTGGCGGAGGGGTTCGGCGGCCATACGCAGATCCTGGCCCTGTTTGATCGTTCGGCTGATCGAGGATTTGTTGGCCTGAATCCGGCGACCACAACCGTCGATCATCTGGCGTTCGAGATTGAGCTAAAGGACTTCGACTGCGAGCGGCAGCGGCTCGACGCATGCGGACTCGCAGTGACGACTGCGGAACACGGCTGGGTTCAGTGGCGCTCGCTGTACGTCGATGATCCAGAGGGCAACACCGTCGAGCTGGTCTGCTACGATCCGAGTGTCGAGAAGACCTCCTGAGAAAATCCCATCGAACGGGGCCTCGCATGCGGATCTTCAAAACGGTGTCACGATATGTCCTCGCGATTTTTTTCGTGGGAGTCGGAATCACGCACTTCACGAATCCGGACTTCTATTTGAAGATCGTGCCACCGTACCTCCCGTGGCACGCTGTGCTGGTCGAGGTGAGCGGCGTCGCTGAGATTCTGTTGGGGACGATGTTGATCTTTCCCCATCTGCAAAGGATCGCAGGTTGGGGACTGATTCTGCTTGCCGTGTTTCCCGCGAACATTTACGTTTACCAGCATCAGGATTTGATTCCCGGTTCGTCATTTTTCCATCTGTTGCGGCTGCCACTGCAGGGAGTGCTCATTCTCTGGGCCTTCTGGTACACCCGCCCGGATCGGCTACCCGCGCAACCAAACCCCACTTCCCCTGTGGAGGCCTGAGGGTCAGGATGTCTGCAGGCCGGCGCGCCGGCAGGACAAAAATTCGATCGGTAGGCTCGTCTTGCCGCGCTCCGCCAGGTCGGCGAGCGCTTCGCCCAAAACGGTCACGAACTTGAAGCCGTGCCCGGACAGTCCAGCCGCGAACGAGACCTGCGGATATTCCGGGTGGCGGTCGATCACGAAATTCCGATCGGGGCTCAGCGTGTAGAGGCAGGTCGCGAAGTTCAACTCCCGCCGCGCGACATCGGGCAAATGCACGGAAAGAAAACGGTCGATGCGGGCCGTCTCCTGCGAATCGGGAGAACGATCGACCACGAGCGGATCGACGACCGGCAGGCCGTTTGTGTGCTCACCGACTTTCAGACCTTGCCGGTTGATATCGGGAAATCCGTAGAAATTCCCGTCATCGGTCTCGTAAATGAATCCGGGAGCACCGCTGTCCGCCGCGTAAATCGCGGGAGCCTCGTACCAATAGAACGACTTTCTGAGCACGTCGAAGCGGATACCCAAATCGGCCAGCAGTTGGCCCGACCAGGCGCCGGCGGCAATGATGAGCGTGCCGGCGTGATAGGTCGTGCGATCGGTTCGCACCGAGACGCCGCTGCCTTCGGGTTTCCATTCGAGCACAGTAGCGTCAGTTTGGAGAAAGGCGTCGTTCTTAACAGCCTGGTCGGCGGCGGCCCGCACGGCGTCTTCGCAGTCGAGATAGCCGGCGTGGCGTTCAAACAGCGCGGCCAGCGGCTCGGGGACACGGAATCCGGGAAATCGTGCAACAACATCGGCGGCCGACAATTCCTCCACGTCCAACGAGTGTTGTCGGGCACTCGCGAGCACACCGGACACGACGGGCCGGTCCGCACGCCCGGCACACAGCACGCCGACTTCGTGATACAGAGTCTTCCGAGCGCGGGCCGACAGATCGGCCCAGAGTTCGTACGCCCGCTTCAAGAGCGGAACGTAATCGGGGTGCTCGTAATAGGCCTGCCGGATCAACCGGGTGCGACCGTGCGAGCTGCCCCGATCGTGTCCCGGAGGAAAGCGATCGAGCCCGAGTGCGTAACTGCCGCGGCGTGCAAGGTGATCGAGGGCCGCGCTGCCAACGCCGCCGACTCCGAGAACGATCACATCAAAAGCCGAGGAAGGCATGTATTTTCTTGCGGGCTAGCCGCGTCGCGTTTGA
>DASZIA010000445.1:0-2701 GCA_035949535.1 Planctomycetaceae bacterium
AGACTTGCCGGAAAGGTTTGCATCATCACGGGCACGGGCGGCAGCGTGGGCCGGGCGTCGGCCCTGCGCTTTGCCGGTGAAAGCGGCTTGGTGGTCGGCTGCGACGTGAACGTCGCGGCCGGCGAAGAGACTCAAGCTGCCGTGCTCGCGGCCGGGGGAACCATGGTTTCCTTGCAGCCGTGTGACCTCAGCAAACCATCCGAGTGCCGGGCTTTGGTCGACTTGACCATACACTCCTTCGGCAAGGTCGACGTGCTCTTCAACAATGCCGCGATGGCCTACTTCAACTGGCTGGAAGACATTTCCGATGAGGAGTGGGACCGCAATCGCAGAGACGAGGTTGACCTCGTATTTTTCCTGACCCGCGCGGCTTGGCCGCATCTGAAAGCCAGTCACGGCGTGATCGTAAACAACGCCTCGCTGAACGGGCTGATGAGTTTCAAGAACCACGCGTCCCTCGCACACACCACGGCGAAGGCGGGAATTATCGGGATGACCCGGCAGTTGGCGATGGAGGGCCGCAACCATGGCATCCGCGTCAATTCCATTTCACCCGGCGTGATCGAGACCAATCAAACACGCGAGGCCCTCAAGGACCCGGAGTGGGCGGGCTACATGTTGGGTAAGACGATGCTGGGCCGGCTGGGACGTCCGGAGGAGGTCGCCTCTGTCGCACTCTTTCTCGCCTCTGACGACAGTTCCTACGTTACGGGCGCCAACCTCATCGTCGATGGCGGAATGAACGTCTGGTGATTGCAGGGGTCAAGATGGTTCAGATCCTCATATCCAAGCGCGATCCCGAACGCCTGGTGCCCGACCAGGGTCGCGACCTCGTCGCACGCACGCTACATGCACGGGAACGGGAGGTCTCCGGGTCGGCCGACGGCTCATCTGCTGACGGTCCGCGGCGGGATGTCGAGGAGCCGTAGGAGCGTGACCAAACAGGATTTCGCGATTTGATTTCGTCCGTTATTATGCGCCGCCGAAGGAGAAGTGCCGATGAGAACCCGCCTCTTGTTCGCCCTCGCGACCGCGATTGGAAGTGCCATGCAGCTGGCTCCCACATTTGCGCAACAGCCGGCGCGAGCGACATTCGATGAGCTGAAGCAGGGCGGCTTCGTGATCGTCATTCGCCACGGGCGAACCAATGAGAGCCCGGCTTTTCCGCGCGATGAGTCGCCGACCAATCTCGTCAATTGCTCCGGACAAACCATGCTGACGGAAGTCGGCCAGGATCAGGCGCGCGCCATCGGGGCGGCGTTCCGGAATGCCGGCATTCCGGTCGGCAGGGTGCTGGGGAGCGGTCTGTGCCGTGCCCTCGAGACCGGACGGCTTGCGTTCGGTCGAGTCGAGGCATCCGATGCGCTGCTGATCGAATCGTTTGTTCCGATCGCGGGCGCGCCGGTGCCGCCACCGTGGCCGCAGCGGGTCGAGACGATGAAGGAGATGATCGCCACGGTGCCGGAGGCCGGCACCAACACGGTGCTGATAACGCACTTTCCGAACATCAAGGCGGCGCTCGGCATCCAGATCAACTTCGGCGATGCCGCGATCGTCAAGCCCGATGGGCATGGTGGCATTGCGGTGGTGGGCAAAATTCTTTCGCGGGAATGGGCGTCCTTGTGAGGTGTCGAGGTCAATGACTGCGATTGGAGGCGCTCGATCTCCCAGGGCGAGGAGGGAAAAAGAATGGCGGCTCGCCACAATACTATCCGGCGGCGGAGCGCTCACAGAGCGACGCATGACCGTTAGGCTCAAAGATGGACCGGTGTTCGCGAGTTGGTGACCCCAATCGACGTTTCCGCTTAAGAGAGGAAGGCCGTTTAGCGATGTCGCGCGTAAGGACCGCCGCCCCGTTGCGGGCGGGCCACTGGCGCAGAGCGCAACCCATCCCTATTTCATGGCTGGAAAGACAGCGCTTGGCTTGGAAACTCAATTGATGCACGTTGTGACACTCGGTTTCGTTATTTTCTTTCTGATTCCAGTCGCTGTCTCGGCGGTTCTCTATTTGGTGGATGACCGGGTCGCGGATTGGAAGACGGCAGACCGCTCAAGCGCCGGATTGTTGCCGCCGGCGGGGTTGGACGATCGAGCGGTCGTCCGCGTCTTTTCCGCCCGTACGGTGCGGTGGCGTGGAATTGTCGCCACCCACAGCTGGATCGTTGTGAAGGAAGCGGGCGCCACCGCATACAGTCGGTTCGACTACACGGCTTGGGGTAAACCGATTTGGATAGATCGCTTCGTTCCGGATGGCCGATGGTTCGGGCGCACGCCAGAGGTCGTATTTGCTGCGGACGGTCCTGCGGCTGAGCGGATGATCCCCCGAATCCGCGAGGCAGTCCGGAATTTTCCGTATCCGAACATAGGCGACTACCGTGCCTGGCCGGGGCCCAATTCGAACACGTTTGTCACGGCGATCATGAGTGCCGTCCCAGAGATGGCCGCAACGCTGCCCCCGACTGCCATCGGCAAGGACTTCCCTGTTGACCGCCGGTGGATCGGGCTGTCGCCATCCCGCACAGGCATCCGCATCAATCTCGGTGGATATGGGGGCTTCACTCTTGGATGGGTAGAAGGCGTTGAGGTCAACATACTGAATGCCGTGGCTGGGCTGGACTTTCGCCGCCCCGCCCTCAAACTTCCGGGTCTGGGGCGGCTCGGGTTGAAGTAGCGCTTCTGTGGTTCCATTCTACACGCGAGG
>DASZIA010000446.1:0-52950 GCA_035949535.1 Planctomycetaceae bacterium
TGGTGGTTCGCACGGCGCAACTGCACGCGGAAGGCAAGCTCGGGGACCATCACGCGGCCCTGTCGAAGGCATTCACCACGTCCAAGATGCGAGAGACGGTCGCCTGGGCCCGGGAGCTGTGCGGCGGCAACGGCATCACCCTCGACTACCAGGTCGCACGGTATTTCGCCGATGCCGAAGCACTCTACTCCTACGAGGGCACGTATCAGATGCAAAATCTGATCGTCGGCAAAGCGATCACCGGCTTCAGCGCGTTCATTTAATCTCTTTCCCGAGACGCCAATTGAGTCGGCCACCAACAACCAGGGTGCGCGCTCACAGAGGAGACATCGAAATGAGTTCGTCCGTTGCCGAGTTAACGCTCGAAAATCTCCTGTACGAGAAGAAGGGGCCGATCGCCTATGTGACTCTCAATCGGCCCAAGGTACTCAACGCTCTGAATCAAAAAACGTGGGAGAACCTTCACACGGCCTTCGAGGACGTGCGAGACGACCCGGCAATTCGCGGCGCGATCCTGACGGGGGCCGGTGACAAGGCATTTATTGCCGGGGCCGACATCAGCGAGATCGCTCAAATCACGGCCGTGGAGGCTGAGAAATCCAGCAGCTACGGGCAGTCTGTCCTCGACCTCATCGAAAATCTCGGCAAGCCCGTGGTTGCCGCAATCAACGGATTCGCTCTCGGCGGCGGCTGCGAGACCGCCATGGCTTGCACCATCAGGGTGGCCGCCGAGAGCGCCAAATTTGGCCAGCCCGAAGTGACGCTGGGAATCCTTCCCGGCGGCGGCGGCACTCAACGCTTGCCGCGGCTGGTCGGCAAGGGACGAGCTCTGCAGCTCATTCTGTCCGGGGAAATGATCAGCGCGCAGGAGGCTTGTCGCATCGGGCTCGTCAACGAAGTCGTCCCGGCCGCTGAGCTGATTCCTCGCTGCGAAGCGATTCTGAAGCGCATCCTGGCAAATGCGCCGATCGCGGTGAAGTATTCGCTCGAGGCCGTGAACAGAGGGCTCGAGACGAGCCAGTCCGAGGGCCTCGCCCTGGAAGCGTCATTATTCGGGCTGTGCGCAGGGACGGAAGACAAGAACGAAGGGACACAAGCCTTTCTCAAGAAGCGTGCTCCACAGTTTCAAGGCCGGTGACGCTGCGGCATGGCGCGCGTCATAAGTGGCTCGGCGAAAGTTTGACAAACAAGCAAGGTGCTGTCATGGCAACTGACAATATTTTTTCAGGACTAAAAGTAGTCGACTTGGCAAGCTTCATCGCCGGTCCCAGCGCCGCGGTGATCCTCTCCGACTTCGGGGCGGACGTCGTCAAGGTGGAGCCGCCCACCGGCGACCTTTGGAGACATGGCCACAAGATACCGCCGCAGCCGCAAGCCGACGATGCTTATCCCTTTCACCTGTCCAACCGGAACAAGCGCGGCATCACCCTCG
The DNA here is from genome assembly GCA_035949535.1 of Planctomycetaceae bacterium. Classification (GTDB taxonomy): domain Bacteria; phylum Planctomycetota; class Planctomycetia; order Planctomycetales; family Planctomycetaceae; genus DASPSM01. The sequence goes on from DASZIA010000446.1 coordinate 1,433, forward strand.
ACCTGAAATCTCCGAGCGCCGCAAAGGTTCTCGAGCGACTGGTCAAGTGGGCCGACGTGCTCATCGTCAATACGCCGCATCCCGCGCGCAAGCGATTGAACCTCGAATATGAAGACGTGGCGCGGTGGAATCCGCGTCTGATCTATGCGGATGTCACGGGGTTTGGCGAGAAGGGTCCCGACGCCAACCTTCCGGGATTCGACATCACGTCGTATTGGGCGCGAAGCGGCTTGTTGTCCATGACGCGTGACGCCGGCGCGCCGCCGACCTGGCCGGTGGCCGGTAGCGGTGACAACGCGACGGCGGTCGGGCTGTATTCCGCAATTGTGACGGCCCTGTATCGTCGCGAGCGCACCGGCAAGGGATCGAGTGTCACCACGTCGCTCCTCGCGGAAGGAATCTGGTCAGCAAGCGTTTCGATCCAGGCCGCGCTCTGCGAGGCGAAGTTCTACGGGCTGCACGACCGAAAGAATCCCGCAAACGCCGCGCTGAATGTGTACCGCGCCTCGGATGGCACCTGGTTCGTACTCGTCGTCACGCCTGACAAGTTGGCCGCCGTGGCGAAAGCAATTGGCCGTGCGGATCTCCTGACGGATCCGCGATTCTCCGATCCGGCCCAATTGGTGAAAAACATGCCAGAGTTGACCGCAATTCTCGATGACGTCTTCGGCTCGCAGCCGATGGCCCATTGGTACGAAGTTTTTGGCGGCGTTCATGTGACGTTCGGCGCCGTGCGCGGGCCTGAGGAAGTCGTCGACGATCCGCAACTGCGGTCGAACGACATCGTCGTTCCGCTCGAAGGGGCCGGCGGGAAACTGAACTCGACGATCAGCAGTCCCATTCAGGTGCATGGCGTGACGAAAGTGCCTGCTCGTCGCGCTCCCGAAATCGGGGAACACAACGAAGAGGTGCTCAAAGAGCTCGGGTTCCAGAACGCCGAAATCGACGACTTGCTGACCAGCGGCGTGATCTCGATTGGAAGGAAATCGGCGGGAGCCGTCTCCGCGGCGACATAGCCGGACCCGATTGCCTCAAAGCGGACACTGGATTCACTTGCTTTTTCGGAACGGCACCTTGTGAACGTGATGGTGCGACCATGATACGAATCGCAACCCCCAAGACTGTTCGGCGAGTCGTCTCCACGCGAATGCCCACGAAGTGGGGCACGTTCCAGACTCTGGGTTACGAGCGCGACGTCCCGGACGGCAGCGGACGACTCGAAATGGCTCTCGTGATTCTTATGGGCGATCTCGCCGACGACGCGCCGCTCGTGCGCATTCATTCCCAGTGTTTCACCGGCGAGGTGCTCGGGTCGCTTCGTTGCGACTGCAACGAGCAGTTGGAAATCGCCATGAAGGCCATCGCTGATGAAGGGCACGGGATATTGATCTACGAGTATCAGGAGGGGCGCGGAATCGGACTGATGGCCAAGTTGCAGGCTTACGCGCTCCAGGACGTTGGCTTCGACACCGTCGACGCCAATCGTGCGCTCGGGTTCAAAACCGATTGCAGGGACTACAGTTTGCCCGCGGCGATCTTGCAAGAGCTCGGCATCAGTCGCGTTCGTCTGCTTTCGAACAATCCCCGCAAGTCTCGCGCGTTGTTTATTGCCGGTATCGAGGTCGTGGCTCAGATTCCCTGCGAGGCACCTGCCTCACCGCATTCCTTCACCTATTTGCGAACCAAAAAGGAGCGAATGGGACACTCGCTGAGTCTTCAATTCATGGACGACTCTGAGATTTCTCACGAGCCGACGGGTTCATCCCCGCGGTCTGGCAGCCCATTTGCGAGCATCGAGGACGCGATCGATGAACTGAAGGCGGGGAGGATGATCGTCGTCGTCGATGACGAAGACCGCGAGAACGAAGGGGACCTGACGATGGCTGCCGAGATGATCACGCCCGAAGCCGTCAACTTCATGTCGACTTACGGGCGAGGCCTTATTTGCCTGGCGATGACCGGCGAAAGACTCGACGAGTTAGACCTCGCCCCAATGGCGTCGGATAACACGGCGCTTGGTGGCACTGCATTTACGGTTTCGATCGATGCCATTGGAAATGGGGTTACGACGGGGATCTCGGCCCACGATCGCGCTCAGACGATTCGCGCGGCAGTCGACCCAAGTAGCTGCCCAAACGATTTCGCTCGGCCCGGACATGTTTTTCCGCTTCGGGCCTGCCCCGGTGGCGTGCTGGAGCGCCGAGGGCAAACGGAGGCAGCCGTCGATCTCGCCCAGCTCGCAGGACTCAAGCCCGCCGGCGTGATCTGCGAAATCGTCAACGACGACGGCACCATGGCCCGCGTGCCTGACCTGGTCCGCTTCTGCAAGAAGCACAGCCTCTTGATGGTCACGGTCGCCGACCTGGCACGGTATCGATTGGACGTGGCAGAGGAGGGATCGTTCGAGGCCTCCTTGATGTGCGTCTAAGGAATTGTGCGCTCAACCAATAGCCCGACAGCCTGCGACAAGAATCCATTACGAAAGGAAGATCGATGGCAACAACCCAAAAATCAAAATCAGTCCGAGCTGCGAGCGGTGCCACAATCGCTCGCCTGTTCCTTCTCGACTTGAGCGGTCACCGCGTGCTGTCGCTGAACCCCGACGGCTCCGACGAAAGGGTGCTCGCAACAAATTGCCGGTTGCCGGACGGCATCGTCGTCGATACGGCGGCTGGCCACATCTACTGGACCAACATGGGAGTGCCGAGCCAGAACGACGGTTCGATCGAACGCGCCGACATCGACGGAACGAATCGGACGACGATCGTTCCTCCGGGAGGCACGTTCACGCCAAAGCAGCTTCATCTCGAAAAGGGGAGTGGAAAACTCTACTGGTCGGACCGCGAGGGAATGCGCGTCATGCGCTGCAACCTCGACGGATTGCAACTTGAAACGCTCGTCCAAACAGACGGAGGGGATCCGCGGCCGGGCCCCGACCAGACAAAATGGTGCGTCGGAATCACCGTCGACCCTAAGCGAGGACACTTCTATTGGACACAAAAGGGTGGGGATGACGCCGGAGTCGGCCGCATCTTTCGAGCAAACCTCGAAATGCCCAAGGGGCAGACCGCAGCCAACAGGACCGACATCGAAGTCTTGTTCGAGAATCTACCCGAGCCGATCGATCTGGAGCTCGATCTCGAGAACCGCGTCTTGTATTGGACCGACCGCGGCGACCCTCCGCGTGGCAACACGGTCAACCGGGCGTCGATCGAAGGAACCGGGCACGATCGCGTCCCCGAAATCGTAGTCACCCATCTGATGGAAGGCATCGGCATCGCCCTCGATCTGCGCGGCGACCGAATGTTCATGACCGACCTGGCGGGCTCGGTCTATACCGCCAGGCTCGACGGGTCCGAAAAGCGGGCACTGCTCTTTGCTCAAGGAAATCTCGCCGGCATTGCGTTCGCGGAAATACCTCAACAGGAGAAGTAAAGTGTCGAACAACAAACCAGTTAAACGAATCGCAGTAGTTGGAACAGGGGTCATCGGCGCCAGTTGGGCCGCGCAATACCTGGCGCGCGGATTCGACGTGGTTGCAACCGACCCGGGCCCAAACGCGGAAGCCAATCTGCGAAAGTATGTGGACGATGCCTGGGAAGCGCTGACCTCCATCGGCCTTTCGCCCGGCGCGTCGCGCGACCGACTGAGCTTCACGACCAATCAGCAGGAGGCCTTGTCAAAGGCGGATTTCGTCCAGGAGAACGGCCCCGAGCGGAAGGACTTCAAAATCAAGTTGTTCGCCGACATGGATGATGCAACTCCGCCGGACTCGATCATCGCATCGAGCTCTTCGGGTATCACGCCGAGCGTGATGCAATCCGCGTGCAAGCGCCCGGGGCGGATCCTCGTCGGTCATCCCTTCAATCCGCCGCATATCATTCCCCTCGTCGAAGTCGTGGGAGGCGAAAAAACATCGCCCGAAGCGATCGAGCAAGCGATGGCGTTTTATGCCTCAATCGGGAAGAAACCAATCCGCCTGCGGAAGGAAATCCCCGGCCACGTCGCGAACCGCCTGCAGCTCGCTCTCTACAAAGAGGTTCTGTACCTCATCGAGCAGGACGTGTTGAGCGTGGCTGACGTCGACGACGCGGTCAGCTGGGGGCCGGGACTTCGTTGGGGCGTGATGGGACCCAATCTCCAGTTCCACCTCGCGGGTGGCGCTGGCGGTATCCAGCACTTTATGGAAGGAGTGTTTGCGGGTTTGTCCCCGCTGATGAACGCCCTCGGAAACCCGCAAATCACGCCTGAATTGAAACAAAAGGTCGCCGCCGGCGTTTTGCAGGAGGCCGGCAAGCGCTCGGTGGAGCAACTCGCCAAGGGTGAAGACGAGCAGCTGCTCGGTCTCCTCCGACTGCGCGCTCAACCCGCAGCGGTCTGACGATCGGACTCTGGGCGACAAGCCTCAGTAGCCTCGCTGGGGGAGGCAAGAGGTGACTGCGCGCGCTGATGCGAGCAGCGTTCGGGAGGATGCCGCGCGCTGCATGCGGGAAATCAAGCGATGTCTACGACTTCGCCCAGCGGAATCACGCCGCCGCACAGATGGACTTGTCGAGGCCGATTTTCCGACCTCACAAGGCCGGTTCCGAAACTCCCTTAGGCGCGCGGCGAAACGTTGACCATCCAACGGCCATAATCGGCCGCCGCGCCCGATTGCTTTTCGAAGCAGTCGATCCAAGCAAAAATGAACCACTGCCATCGCGGGAGACCCCCAAAAGACACGGCCCGGAACGGGTTCAGACGTTCCGGGCCGTGTCGCTGGATGTTTGGCCGAGGCGGGACTTGAACCCGCACGTCCCTATCGGGACACAGGATTTTAAGTCCTGTGCGTCTGCCGATTCCGCCACTCGGCCGGCGAAAAATTTGTGCGACTCTCCGGCTGATGCTATCGGTCGCAGGAAGGAGCGTCTACCGCTCAATTGCGAAGGAACAAGAGACTGAGAGCGACAGCTCATGAAGGGTTCGCGGCGGTTGCAAGAGTGCGTTCTAGTCTCTCGGCATCCTGTCGCACAGCAGTCCCGTATCGGTGCCGACGTTCTTGGCTTCTTGCACATCGGCTGCTATGGTGCCCAAGTGGCGCCCAACCGCGGGCGTGGTGCGCCAAATGGAAACGTAAAATTAAACGGCGCACTAACGGATGCCTTCGATGAACACGGGTTCGACCGGTTTGCACGCCGGAGTCGCGGACGCAAGCCTTTCGCTGCCGCTCAAGCTTTTAGCGGGACTGATGCGGCGTCTGCCGACCGACGTCCGCCGAGCCGACGTCATTTGGCAGGGACTTTACAGGCGGGTGGGCGGCGGCGGATTTTCAGCAGATGAAAAGGTTGACCAGCGCTGGCCGCGCGGATTGCAACCTCCCGTGCGCGGAAGCCACGGCCTGCTGATGCGGCTCAATCTGCAGAACTGGTCGGACCGCCGCGCTTACTTCAGCGGACGATACTATCAGCCGGATATCACCCGGGTGCTCGAGATCTTGCTTCGGCCCGGGGACCAATACGTCGACGTCGGCGCCAACGTCGGCATGACGGCCCTCTTGGCGCGCAGTCGCATCGGCCCGCGTGGAAAAGGCCTGGCCTTCGAGCCCAATCCAAACGCTTTCGCGCGGCTCAAAGACCATTTTGAAATGAACGGCGTGACGAATTTCGACCTCGTTCCGCGCGCCGTCGCCGATTGCGAATCGGTCCAGTGGCTCTTCGTGCCGCGAGATGAAATGCTGCTTGGCACTTTCGTCCCTGAGAAAGCCGAAGGGACGCGCGTGGAAGTGCGCACCGAACCGGCTGACCGTTACGTCGCGGCATTCGACCCGGCAAAGCCAACTCTGATCAAGATCGACGTCGAGGGGTATGAGGTCCAGGTGCTGCGTGGAATTCAGTCCCTCCTGTCCCGGCCGAACGTGGTCATTGTGACTGAGATCGCCGACGCCAAACTTCGTCGCGCCGGCCACTCGCGCGAGGAGCTGCACTCACTGCTGGCAGGTTTCGGTTTTGTGCCACACACAATCGACGTGCGTGCCAGTCGCTGGCGCAAAGCTCTCGAACTGTGCCCCCTTCCCGGTCCACTCGACAGCCACGAATACGACGCCCTTTTCGCCCGGCCCGGGTCACAGGTGTTTCGTGAACGAATCGAGCCGGTGCTTGTGCCCACAGGCAAAACAGCTTGATCGCAACCGATCGGCTCGGGGTTTGAGGCTCCCATTTCCGAATCGGCGACTGGTCCGGCGCGCGAAGCGGTTGCGAGCGCTTGCCGCGGTCTAGCGCCCTGGGAAGTCCCCGCTTTCGCGAACAATAAAGGCTCGGTTAAGAACGGGCCGCGCTCGTCTTGATTTGAATATTGGGCTTGGTACCCTGGTTGGTACCCTGCGCAAGAGATGGACGCTTGGAGTTGAGGGGAGGGACCGGACGAGAAACGAATAAACCGGAGTTCTTGGCACGGAGGTTGCCACGCCTTTTGAACAAAAGGGGGGTGCACTCGTGTCGATGTCTCCGTGGGAGCCTGTGGCTTGGTTGAAAGCGATTTGGGAACGAGCCCGCGTGCTGCGCCTGTCGCGGGAACAGCTCGAGGCTGAGCAAGCCGCCAAGTTCCGCAAGCTCGTGAGGCTGGTTTACGACCGGTCCCCGTTTTATCGCTCGGTCATCGAGGAGCGGTCTCTCGACATCGACCACTGCCGGCCGAGTGATTTTCCAGTCCTCACCAAACAAGCCGTCGCCGAGAATTTCGATCAGATCCTGACTGACCGACGGCTCTCGCTGGCGCGCATCGAAAAGTTTCTGGCGCAATCGCACGATCCGAGCGAACTTCTCGATGGACGGTTTCACGTCCTGCACAGTTCGGGAACCTCGGGGACCGTCGGGCACGCTGTGTATTCGCATAAGGCCTGGATCAAGGGAACCAGCCAGATGCTGCGAGTTTTCCCCTTACGGCTGCGCACGAAAGTCGCCTTCGTGGCCGCGGCGCGGGGGCATTTTGCGGGTGCAAGCCTGCTGGTCACGGGGAATTACGGGACAAATCGCCTGTTTTTCGACGTCCGAACTTATGACGTCAGCCGGCCGATGGACCAAATCATCGAGGCGCTCAACGATTTCCAGCCGCAGGTCCTCACCGGATATGCGGGCGTCCTCGAGCGCCTCGCCGAGGCACAGGGAGACGGCACGCTCTCGATTCGGCCGCAAGTCCTTGTCAGCGGAGCGGAGCCCCTGCGGCCGCACTGCCGGGCGATTTTAGAGCAAGCGTTCGACGCCTCGGTGCTCAATTCCTACGCTTCGAGCGAGCATCTTTTCATGGCTCTGACGCTGCCCGGTTCAGAGGGCATGCACTTGCTCGAAGACGACTTGATCTTCGAGCTGCACGACGACTTCACCTGCGTCACCAATCTTTTCAATGACACTCTCCCGCTGATCCGATACCGGATGGACGACGTGCTGATTCCGCAAAAAGAGGCGCTTGGTCGTTATCCGCTCACCAAGATCCGCGACCTGGTTGGCCGATCTGAAGACAGCGCGGTCTTCTTGAATCAAGACGGGGTTCAGGATTTCATCCATCCCAGCTTGATCGGCGAGCTTCTCGTGCCGGGCCTCAGATCCTGGCAGATTCAGATCGTTGATCGGACTTCGTTTGTGTTCTTAGCGCGGCCTGAGGCCAATCTTGGTCCCGATGAGAAGCAAGCTATTCGCCGTGAGATCCGCGAGCAGCTGCGGGCCATTCTTGCAGAAAAACGCATGCAAAACGTCGATTTCCAAATCGAGGAGATCGATCGACTGAAGCTCGATCCGGCAAGCGGCAAGACGCGCATGATCCTCAAACCGGAGCGCAAGGAACGCCCAGCGCCAGAGTGCAACGAACGCTGCTCGCGTTCTGTGGAACCCGATCCGGCTCTGGCCGGTTCTGCAACGGCGTGAGCTGTCGTCGGATGCCGGGGAACTGCTCACGCTTGAACTCTGCGAGCTTCGCTTTCCTCGTAACCATGCGGGTGCTCGCGGAACCACGTCCAGGCGGTTGCGATGATATCGTCGAGTCGCGTGAAGCGCGGCGACCAGCCCAGCTCGCTGTGCAGCCGGTCGGCGTTGGCCCACAGCTCGGGTGGATCGCCGGCGCGCCGAGTCGCGAGTTCCACGGGAATTTCTTGTCCCGTTACCCGCACGGCGGAATCGATCACCTCGCGAACTGAATATCCGCGGCCGATGCCCACGTTGAAGAACCGGGCGTTGCCCGCCACCATCCGGTCGAGAGCCAACAGGTGAGCGCGGCAGAGGTCGTCCACGTGCACGTAATCGCGGATACAGGTCCCGTCCGCCGTCGGGTAATCGGTGCCAAACACAGTGATCGCCTTGCGTCGACCGAGCGCCGCCTGCAGCACGAGCGGAATCAAATGCGTTTCCGGATCATGGTCCTCGCCGATGCTGCCGTCTTCAGCGCACCCGGCCACGTTGAAGTAACGCAGGCCAACGCAGGCAAAATCCGGGCGGGCGGCCGCCTTGTCGATCAACACTTGCTCGACAAACCGCTTCGACCATCCGTAGGGATTGATTGGAAGCTGCGGCGTCGTTTCGACAATGGGCAATTTTGGCGGAATGCCGTAAGTCGCCGCCGTCGAACTGAAGACGAGCCGCTTGACGCCCGACTCCTCCATAGCCCGCAGCAGGCTCACCGTTCCGGCCAGGTTGTTCTGGTAGTACCACAGCGGCTGTTCGACCGATTCGCCGACATAAGTCAGAGCCGCGAAATGCATGACGCCCGTGACGCCCTCGTCCTTGAGCAATTGCGTCAAGAGTTCGGTCTGCGACAAATCGAGCTGGGCGAACCGGGCTTCTCGGGGAACGGCCGCTCGATGTCCGCGAAATAAATTGTCGAGCACCACCACGCGGTGCCCGGCCGCGACCAACTGCCGCGCCGCGTGCGAACCGATGTAACCGGCGCCGCCGGTGACGAGAATCGTAGGTTTCATGCGTCGTTGAATCCGCTCTTGTTACGCCTGGGGAGAATCCAATTGAGCCGACCGGCCGCTCTCAGAATTCTTGGATCGCTTAAGCCGCTTGATTCTGCCGGGTTCGCTTGCCCCTGGAGGGGGGCGGCTGGAAGTGGATGGTAACGGTCGCTTTTTGCTCCGGCCACAGCGCCTGGGCGAAAAAAAATCCGGCGGTCGAGGGACCGCCGGATCGGGGCAGAGAGGCCAACAGCGTCAGGTGTTTCCAAGTGCGCCGACGGAGCGACGGGGCCCTTCGACCCAGACTTCCTCTTCTTCGTCGTTCCAATCGCACGAGTCGTCGAAGGCGAGCATTTCTTTCGGTTCGCTTTGCAGCAGATAGGCGCCCTTCGACTCCTCGTCGAAGAACTGGCGGAACCAGAGCATGTTTGCGACCCGCGGCTGCGGAGTGTAAAGCCTTATCGCTACGCCCATCTCGTGCCAGTCGAAGAGCATGCCGAAGAACCCGCTCGGCACGTATTTCACGCTCGACATATCGACGCCCAGGTTCTTGCAGCCGTTGCGGCCGCACTTGCGGGCGAATGTATCTCGGAGCAATGCGAGGTCGGCACCGTCCCAAATTTCGACTTGTCCAAGGTCGAGAATGGTGACACCGTTTTCCTCACGGATTTTCATCCGATCTTTGCGTGAGCCCATCGAGTTTTGTTCCTGTGGTGCACGGGCCAAGAAGACGGCCGGTTTTGGCGGATTGCCCGGATGTGTCGGCGATGGCCCGTGTTACTGGAGTGCTCCGTTGCCCTGGCCATCGCGAGACCACAGAACGCAAAGGGCGAGCCAATGCCGCGACGCGTTCTTGTCGCTGTGGACCGTGCGGGCGCAAGCCGTTGTGCGAATGGGGCTAAGTGCGATCGGCTGAAAATTGGCGTTACGGCGCAAACCGTGAGCCGCGTTGTCAAAGGGAAACGCTGCGCGGCTGCGTGTTGACGATTGTCATCACGCGGTGCGAACGCATTCGCCGCTCAGTCGCCTTCAGGGCGATAGAGCAGTCGCCCGCAGCTTCGGCAAAACAAGAATTTGCCGGTGTTGAGCTCGACCAGGTAGTTGGCCGTAAGGATCTCGAAGCAGGCCGTACAGGCGTGATGTTCGACAGTCGCCAGCGCCCCGGCGCCGTGGGCCTGTACGAGCCGGCGATAGGTCACCATCGCAGTCGAGGGCAGGATCTTTTCGGCTTCCGCGAGTGCCGTCTGCAGTTCGGTGGCCTGCGCCCGCAGCTTCGGCGCCACGGCCTCGACCTCTTGTGCGACGCGTCGCACGTCGGCGGCAGTTTGGGCCGCGTCGTCTTCGATCTGCTTGATCTTCTGCTGGTGCTGATCGACCTTCTCGAGCACCTCGAGGATCTCGTCTTCCAGGACGCTGTTGGCCATCGTGTCGGCGTCGATCTGCGACTTGATGATGTCGAACTCGCGATTGGAGGTCGCCTGGTTCAACTTGCCGCGAAGTTGCTCGATCTTGCTTTCGTTGGTCTTCAGCTGCAGGTTCTTCTGGTCGGCCAGCATCCGCGTTTGCTTCAGCTCGGCCTTGAGCGCGTCGACCTCCGCCTGTTTCTTGGCGAGATTTTGCTGGCGGGCTTTGACCTGGCGCGGACCATGCTCCAGCTGTTTGTTAATGTCCTGCAATCGAATATGAAGTTCGTGTAATCGCTTGAGGCCGGCCGTCGCCGCGCTCATCGTTTGGGCTCCGAGGTTTCGGTCGAGGTTACGTTTTTATTCTACACGCCGACCCCCCGGTTGCCGAGCCTTGCCATCGAATGAAGGAGCCGCGCACGCAGCAAACGGGCGAGCGAGCCGGTGAGCAGGGGCGTTAAAAAAGGCTTCAAAATGCTCGTTTTCAGCACTTGTACGAATTCACACGCGTTTGCCGCGAAAAGCGAAGACCGCTTACTTCGAGCGCGGCTCTTTGGGAGCGGGCAACAAAAAACCGCCGGACGGCTGTCCGGCGGCGTTGTTTGCGAACGCTCGTCACTTAGTTCGCTGCGTTGGCGGCGAGCGAGTCCAGGAATCCCTTGAGCTGCTTGCTGCGGACCGGATGCTGCAGCTTGCGTACGGCCTTGGCTTCGATCTGCCGGACGCGTTCGCGGGTGACCTTGAAGATGCGGCCCACCTCTTCCAGGGTGTAGGTGTAGCCGTCGCCCAGGCCGTACCGCAGCTTGATGATCTCGCGCTCGCGGTAGGTGAGCGTCTTCAGGACCGTGTCGATCTTGTCCTTGAGCATCTCCTGCGTGGCGGCGTTGACGGGGCTCTCGCTCCCCTCGTCTTCGATGAAGTCGCCGAAGTAGCTATCCTCGCTCTCGCCGACCGGACGGTCGAGGCTGATCGGGTGGCGCGAGATTTTGAGTACGCGGCGAGTCTCTTCCAGGCTGACGCCGGCGGCCTCTGCCGTTTCCTCGATCGTAGGCTCGCGCCCCTTCTCCTGCAGCAGCTTCTTGCTCACTTTGCGGAGCTTGGACATCGTCTCGATCATGTGGACGGGAATGCGGATCGTCCGGGCCTGGTCGGCGATCGCCCGCGTAATGGCCTGGCGAATCCACCACGTGGCGTAGGTCGAAAACTTGTAGCCGCGGCGGTACTCGTACTTGTCAACCGCTCGCATCAGGCCCGTGTTCCCCTCCTGGATCAGGTCGAGGAAGCTCAGGCCGCGGTTGCGGTACTTCTTGGCGATCGAGACGACGAGCCGCAGGTTGCCTCCCGACAGCTCGCGCATCGAATGCTCGTAGCTGCCGAAGCGGTGCTCGATGCTTTCGAGGCGAGCCCGCAGGCTGGCCGGCGTTTCGAGCGTCATCATCATCAGGTCGTACAGCTCGCGCTGCAGATTGGCCCGCTCGTCCTTGGCCGTCTTGAGCTTCTTCAAGTGCTCGATCTGTTGCTCGAGCTCGGTCATGCGGAAACCAATTTGAGCCAGCCGCTTCATGGCCGGCTGCAAGCGCTGCGTCCGCACGCTCATCTCTTCGATCAGGGTCACCATCTTCCGTCGCCGCAATGCGAGCGAGTGATGGGCCGCCTTGCGATCTTTGTCGAGCGTTTCGGGATTGGCGATCTTCTCGAAGTCGGCAATGTTCTTCGCCCGCAGGTATTCGAGCGTCTTGAGATTCTGGGGCATGCGGCCGACGATTTGACCCTTGTCGAGTCCCTCGGTCACCGAAACCTTGATCGTGCGGTCGAACGGCAGCTCGCTGACGTTGACCTTCGAGAGAATGTCGATCGCCGCCTTCATGGCGTAATCGCATTCCAGGAGCTGGCGGCGGAACCGTTTTCGGGTGACCTCGATCTTCTTGGCGAGCGAAATTTCCTGATCGCGCGTGAGCAGGGGAATCTCGCCCATCTGGGTCAGGTACATCCGCACCGGGTCGTCGATGCGGCGGGACTTTTCCTCCCCTTCCTTCGCTTTGCGGCCGTTCTTGCCCTTCTTCTTTTCGGGCGGTTTATAAGGCAACTTGGCGTCGGCGACGATCTCCATCCCGATCTCTTCGAGCGACATCAAGAGCGTGTCGAGCTTCTCGGGATTGACGGCTTCGTCGGGCAGATAGTCGTTGACCTGACTGAAGGTCAGCCAGCCGCCTTGCCCCTTGCCGATCGCGATCAGTTGATTGAGTTTGTCGTCAAGCCGATGCACGGGCGATTCCTCCAGTTCAGGTCGTGGTGTTCGCTCTTGCGCGCTCGCCGTGAATTTCCATGGCGCGTCGCAGGTGATCGAGTTGGGCCGCGTCGAGCGTGCCGGGAGAATCGGCCTGGACAGCCAGACGTCCAATCGACGCCGCATGGACGTCGATCCGCCGCTTCCAGAGCCGCAGACTGGTGGCGAGCAAATCTTGCTGCGCGGCAAGCGCCGCTTGAGGGCCGTCGATCTCGAGGGTCTGCGTCTTGGCTCGGGCCGTGGCTTCGAGCGTGACGACGAGGCTCTTGAGGTCGGCCTCTTCGGTGGCCGCAATCATGTTTTCGTACGAGGGGGACATGCCCGAATCTGCCACGCGGTAACACAACGCCATCAACCGCCGGTGGGCTTCGTCCGAAAAGTCCTCGATCGCGACGACTTCCTGCACGGCGGAGATGGCCGCCGGATCCAAAATCACGCATTCGAGCAGTTCGCGCTCGAGCTTGCCTCGAGCACTCGTCGGTGCGACCGACGTTTGGGACTTGGATCCAGTTGTGGATTTGCTGTCGTCATCTTGTGCTTTAGAGACGATCGGTGCCGGTGCCGCCGATTTCCGCCGGCTGGACGCCAGCATCTCTCGGATTCGCGACTCTGCCAGTCCGACTCGGAAGGCCAGCCGGTTGAGAACGATGTTCTCGCGAGCCGATCCGCCGAATCGCGGAGCTTGCCGGAAGAGTTCCAGCATCTCGGCCACGACCCGCTCCCGCGAATCGACGGAAGCCAAGCCGTGGCGCTCGATACTCAAGCGTAGCTTGTATTCCCACGCCTCGGGAGCCGAATCGAGCAGGCGGCCGAAGGCTTCTGCGCCGTGTGCTGTCAAAAAATCAGCCGGATCCTTTTCGGTCGTCAGCGTGAGGATCCTCAAGTCGACGTCCTGGGAGAGAAACCGCGGGAGCGACTTCTCCGCGGCATCGCGGCCGGCCTGGTCTCCGTCGAAGACGAGCACCACCTTGCGGGTGAAGCGCTTCAGCACTCCGACGTGGTTTTCTGTCAAAGCCGTGCCCAGTGTTGCGACCGCGTGGTGAACGCCGAACTGGTGGGCCATAATGCAATCGGCATACCCTTCCATCACCACGCACGCGTCGCGTTGGGCGATTGCCGGCCGCGCGACGTCCAAAGCGAAGACCAGCTTGTTCTTTGCGAAGAGCGGGCTGTCGGCACTGTTGAGATATTTGGGCGCGTCGGGCGAGCCGACCCCCGGCACTACGCGTCCCCCAAACGCAACAGTGCGGGCCGAGGCGTCGCGAATGGGAAACACGACGCGTCCCCGAAAGTATTCGTAATATCCCTCACCTTCGGAACGCTGAGAGATCAGGCGAACAGCGGCAAGCTGGGCCGGATTGAAACGATCGCGTCCGCGCCGTTGTAAGAATTGCCCATCGAGCGGAGCGTAACCCAGCCGGAACGTTTCGATCGTCTCAGGGCTGAAATTCCGCGCCTTCAAATACTCGCGGGCGGCGGCCGCCTCCGTCGACGTCTTCAAACACGTATAAAACTCGTTCTCGGCCCACTTGAGGACGTCGAACAGTTCTTTCCGCGTCGGCTTGCCATCGGATCGGCCGTCGGCCCCGTTCCCGCTGCGCCGCGGCATCTCGAGACCGGCCCGCGTCGCCAACAGTTCGAGCGCGTCGTAGAAACCGACGTTTTCGATCTTCTGCACGAAGGCGAAGCAGTCGCCCCCCTCGCCGCACGCCCAGCACTTATAAGACTGTCGATCGGGATCGACGCGCAGCGAGGGGTTGTGATCGTCGTGAAAGGGGCACAGGCCCAAGAGCTCGCGGCCACCGCGTCTCGATTGCAAGGCGACGCGCTCGCCGACAAGTTGCGCGATGTCGGTCCGGGCGCGGACAAGTTCCTTGAAATCGGATCCAACGCCGGACGACACGCGCGACTCCTGATTACCGGATTGCTGCCGATCGAGTTGGCAGCTAGTGAATTTGCAACTGGTTAATTTGCAACTTGCGTGAACTGGCAGTTTGGCACACGAGTCTTCCGCAGATTCGTGCCGCGTAACAAACGCAGGAATGTCCTAAAGCATTAACGTGCTAAACCTGTCGTCCTATGCCGAGATTATCGCCTGTACCCGAAATTAGTGGGGAGAAAGTTCCGTGAAAGGGGCAATGCGGGAAGCCGGTCGTTGCTTGTGAGTTGCCGGCTGGATGCCAGGAGACCGGCTTCGAGCGTGCGAGGTGCGCGCCCAGAGCTTGTCGAAACCCGTCCCCCCGCCGTCTTCGATGACGCTGTTCGCTGTGTTGGATGACCTGTGTTGGATGACCTGTGTTTGATGACGCCTTTGAACTCGGGCCGAGCGCTGGCCGGTTCTGCGATCAATCTGCAGTCAACTCCCTGCCATCAACTCCCGCAAACCCCAACTCCCGCAAACCACGCGGCACCGAACTTTGAGGCCGCAGACGAATCGTAGGTGCCCGCCTCAGTCGGTGCCAGGATCAAGCAAATTCAAGTGTAGGACTTGAGCCAAACTTAAAAGCCCGTCGCGCCCAACCGCGTACCAAGTGATCGCCTTCATCTTTGGGCTGGGCAAGTCAACAGACGTTCAGATTCGGCTCGCGTCCGTGCGACGCTTGAAAGCTGGGAAATTCTAACCGCGCCACGCCTTCGGTCAAGGAATCAAGAAGAAAGTTAGTGAACCTCGGGCAGTCGCAACTTCAATTTCGGAAAAGGCTTAAAAAGATTCGCAGCCACGCAACTCAGTTGTCATCAGCACTCTCGACCCAACCCCCCACCGCGCTCCAACCCTTGACGGTCAACAACGATAGGCGGGTCGTAGCGATATTAATGGACAGTTGGGATCTGAGACTTTGCGGGGCGGGTAGTGGGTGGTAGTGGGGTCATTTGAAATAGTGGCCAAAAAGATGGGCAGACTGAGTCGACCAGTGAAATCCAGGAGACTCGACCGATCGCGGGGACGGTGAGCTTAAGTGACGAAAACCCCCGCAAAAGCTCGTGATTTTAATCATTAGCGCCACGCGGTTATAGAAAACCGCTTGATGGCTCGGCGACGGTCCATATAAATCATGCGAGACATCAAACTCGCACCGTGGATCGTCCAATGCCTGAATGGTCAGCAGAACAGATCGCCGAACAAGCCAACTGGCTTGACGAGTCCGCGCACATGCTTCAAATCGCCGCGAAGAAGATGCGCGATGCCGCGGAGATTCTCGCCGCGATAGATCGACGGCACCCCGGCGGACTGCGCTCGGTGATCGAGGGCGCTTCCAGAACTGCAGGACATATCGTGCATGGCAGGGTGAACCAGATCGTCGTCTCGCCGGCGCCGGCAGCCCCAGATCAGACGCGCATGCGACAGATCGAGCAGATCTTGCAGATGTACGGCCCCATGCACAGGAATCAACTGCTGGATGTCGCCGAACACAATGGGATCCCCAGGAACACGGCGTCGGCCTACCTGACGAAGGAAAATTTCGTCCAAGACAACGAGGGGCGTTGGTGGACGAAGGGAGCGTCGTGGCCGTCAAGCAGCAGACAGGGGGGACAAGGATGATGCAAGAGGCTCCGCAGGCGGGGACATGAACCCCGCCTGCGGAGTTCTTCATGTAGAGCGCTCGTGTGGTGGTGGTAGTTTCGTAGGCTAAAACACCGGACCGGAACTCCGGAGTCGGGGGTGCAAATCCCCTCCATCACCCTTGCGCGCTCGAGGGCCGTCCAGGTTGGCAGCGCGGCCTTATAAGCTGCGCGACCGGGTTCAATTCCCGGACGGTCCAACATTCAAGATTACTACGATTTTCGCTTGACTGATAGAGAAATCAAGGCTTGCGCCGTTTGGCGGCTCGTAGAAGCGTGTTACGCGCCCAAGTAACCGGTTTTTCGTCGTCGCATTCGGCGGCCTTTTCGATCGCCAGTTTTTCTGCCGGAGTGAGCGGTATTTTCATCGATTGCTCTCGGCGATCCTCTGGGCTCTTTGGGGGACGACCTGTTCTCATGCCGACAAATCATACCCATAAAAATTTGGATTTCAAGCCGGAATGCGCCTTGTTTTTCTATAATAAATATGGGTATAATAAATCGGTCGAAAAGAAAACCCGGCAGTCGCTTTCAACGGCCGCCGGGCACTACAACCAGACGTTTCCGCCTGATAGTAGCTCGCAACTCCACTCTAGCGGATTCGTCGCAGACGAACAGGGCGAATCCGTGGCCAATTTCATCGGTCGGGAAAAACAGGTTCAGATTCTTAGGCTCTTGTCGGAAGGCAACTCGATTCGGTCAACGGAGCGATTGACCGGAATCCAGAAAAAAACGATCACGCGGCTTGTCGTTCGCTTCGGCAGTCAGTGCCGGGCGTTCCTCGATGAAGCGCTCGCGAACCTGAGCCTTGAGCACGTCCAGTTGGACGAACAATGGACCTTTTGCCGGATGAAAGAGAAGCAAGTCGCGAAGCGACGGCTCAGCAATGCCACGATTGGCGACCAGTACCTCTACACGGCCCTGGACACGGACACGAAATTGCTCGTGTCGTTCAGGATCGGCAAGCGATCTGCCGAAGTGACAGACGCCTTCATTGCCGACTTGGAAAAGCGGCTCGTGCGCGTCCCCGCCATGCTAGGCGAGGATCGGCCGCAACTGAGTACAGACGGCTGGAATGCCTACGTCCCCGCGATCCGCCGACACTTCCGCGGGACCGTCCGGCATGGCGTGTTGATAAAGAACTACGTCAATCCCGAGGTTGGCCGCTACGCGCCGCCGGATTTGGTGAAGGCGGACCGGATAAACGTGAACGGCATACGGGACCTATCCACGATATGCACCTCGCACGTCGAGCGGTTCAACGGATCGACGCGGCTTTTCCTGAAGCGATTTGCGAGGCTCACGTACGCATTTTCCAAGAAGCTCGAAAACCTCGCGGCTGCGGCTGCGATTCACATCGCCGTCTACAACTTCGTTCGCGTTCACAACACGCTCGGCTGCACGCCCGCAATGGCCGCCGGAGTGATAGGCGAGCTTTGGGACATGGGGCGGCTATTTGATGCGGTGACGCAGCACGCGGAACAGAAACGGCGCGACGCGCAACTGGCGAAACTTGTTCGCAAACTGAAGGATGGCGACCGATGAAAACGTGACGCGAATTTGCAAGATTTACAAATTCGGCTAACGTCTTGTGCGGTTCCTGGGCGATCAGAACCGGAGCGGGGCAAAAAGCGCAAAAAAAACAGCCGCTCATATAGAGCGGCCAACCGGCTCAAAAGCCGGGGAGTCGTCAAGGCTAATTCTACAGTTGCGCATTAAATCGACAAGCCCGGCCAGAAAGTTTATCCCAAAATGAGCACAAATCAACCCCCGGTTGTCGTTAAGCCAGCCAAAAAACGTGCAATCGTCTATGTCGACGGGTTTAACCTGTACTACGGATCGGTAAAAGACACAAGGTACAAATGGCTTAACCTCCAGCGGTACTTTGAGTTGCTGCGATGGGATGATGACGTGGTCTTGATCCATTACTTCACGGCCCTGATCCAGGGCTCGCACGCCACCGATCAAAAAACTTACCTGAATGCTCTCGCCACATTGCCCAAAGTGAACGTAATCCAGGGGAATTACAAAACCAAATGGGCCAAGTGCCGCGTCACCGGGTGCAGTCACTCTGGAGACCGAAACTTCATGGCCTGGGAAGAAAAGCGCACCGACGTCAACATCGCCGTACAGATGATCGATGATGCGTACCAGGACGCATGCGATGTTTTCGTGGTTGTGAGCGGCGATTCGGATCTTGTCCCGCCTCTGTATTTGATCAAGCAGAGATTTCCGCATAAAACGATCGTCGTCTACGTTCCGGCGCGGGACAAGATCCGAGGTGCGGCGACCGAAATCAGGAACGCTGCCGACAAGAACGCGACGCTCCCGCAGGAGATTCTTCGGCATTCGCAGTTTCCGCCAACTTTGCGGGACGGTCAGGGCGGAACAATTACTAAGCCGCCGACTTGGTGATCCGCCGCTAGAATGACGGCATGAGCCGAAGCAAGCGATACGTGTTCATTGCGGTTGTCGTGCTTACGGTGCTCGTCTTCGCGTTCGCCTTGCTCGCATCATACGCCCAATACGGGTCTTATCGGGTTCGGGGAATCCTAGACTACGAAGGTCACGCGGAATGACGGCATGAGCGACGAACCGGACAAGTCGCCCGATCCAATGTTCGACGTGATCCGCTGGATCGTAATCGGCTGCTGGGCCTCGGCACTTCTTGCTTGGGGGGTCCTATTCTTTATATGGAAGTTCGGCCTGCTCGAATCCATCCTTAGACTCCTGCTCCATCTCTGAACTCCCATGCCAATCCGCAACTTTCGCTTTTCAAACGACCCCACTACCTAGTGGGTGTAGTGTCGTCTTTTGAAAAGTTTCAAACGGAGCCACCCCCACAGGCGGGTGAATTGCGCGGTTGTCGATCGTTACAGCCCAGCCTAGGATGCTTCGTGAGAGTCTGCGTCTTGCGTTCTGTTGTCACTGTGGTCGCAACAGCTTTTGCGGCTTGCCTCAAACTGGCCATTCTCTTGGAGAAAGTGGTGGACATCATGAGTGCAATAATTCAGTTTGTTTCTGTCGGTTGTGGTTGCGTCGCGGGTGCCCTTGCGCGGGTTTCGATAATGGCGAACTGCGAAGCGATTGCCACTAAGGATAACCGGACGATTCAATAGACGGTTAAGGGCACAGGGGGGTTCAAATCCCCCCGCCCGCGCCTTTCTCTTCTCTACAGACTTCGCAGCTTCTTCAGTAGCTTTTCGATTCGGGCCGCGTGCTTCTTGTCGGCCTGCTGCTTCATCACCGCATCGTACAGGTCTTCGATCGTCCAGAGCGATTCGACCAGCCCAGCTATCATCGCGGGCGTCGGTGTCCGCTGTCGTGAGCGCACGGACCCCTCCGGCAGCTTATAAGACTGCTGCGCCACCAAGACGCGGGCCGTTCTCCAAAGAGCGGAATGGCCCGCTTATGTTGAGTTCTTAGCACATGGTCCCTGAGTGACACCGTCTTATTGCGAACGGTTCGCTTAATCAGGAACGGTCCCGCCCCTCATGGCGGTGATTCGCGGCACTTGTGCGGCCCGGAGATCCACAAGGGGCTTCTGATTTAAAACGTTGAGGATTTCCTTGGCTGGCACGATGATCGCAATTCCCGAATTGAAGTCTTCTCCGTAACGACGTGCTGAGGTCGGCGTGCTGGCCGTAAATTCGTCTGGACGAAGCTGAAAATGTCCCTGGACGACTCCGAGCAAAACGAGCGGATTCTCTGGTTCGGCCTTTGTCGTGTGTCGAACCCATCGGTGTTGCATGTTGAAGTGCACGAAGACCGGAGAACCGCTGTGTCCGCCGATAGATCGCATTTCGGCTAGGTACACGTGGGCAGCGCCTGTAGCTGTCCTGGTCTTCTCGTCGGGAATTGCTGCAATCGTCCCCGTCCTGATGATGGGGATGTTTTTCGAGTCTCCCGGATTGCGGACAAAAAGCCCGGGGAAGAAGAGGTCGATTCCAGGGGCAATGCCAAATTCTTCAAATTGATCGTCTCGGAGGCATGCGCTCGACGCCAGCGGCGCGTGACCACGCTTGATGTGCTCGTCGTGGTCGTATGGATATGGAGCGATTGCAACGTCGATCGAGGAATCTTCGTGCCTTACCCATATCGTTTCCGGCAATTTGAGCCATTCGGTAGGCCCCGTCGCAGAATTGAGCCGGATGTTTACATTGCCATCGTGCTGTGCCGCCTCTTCTACGACGTGCCGACTGGTCACAAGATAGATGGCCCAATGGTCCGTGCCCTCAATCGGATGGACCATAAAAAACGCTGTTCCTCCGATCTCGTAAAGCGCCGCGGCCGGGACAAACCTGGCCACGAACACAACGCACCTCGGGATTTCCTGGTTAATCAGCATGTCGTAAGAATCCGATTGCGGAACTGCCCAGCGCAGACCGTGACGGTACTCATAAACCGGCCTGTTAGCCATTCTCACTACCCCCACTAGGGGCAGCGTCCCGTCGAAAACACGTGCCAATCAGCACAATTCAGTTTTCAAACGCAGACACCACCTAGTGCGGGGTGGTGTCGTCTTTTGAAAATTTTCAAACGGAGCCACCACTATGCGATCAAGGATCGCCGAGTAGGCTCGCTCGCGATCGCGCGATTCGGAATCCGGCGTCCCGAATCCGCCGTTAGAATGACGGCATGAGACGAATTCTTTTGACGGTGCTCATCGTGGTCGCAATTGACATGGCTTTCCGGTTCAACGCACCGGTCGTGGTGCAGCTCTCGCTCTGCTGCGCGGGAGCCTACGTCTGGCTCGATCGAATCGTTCAGGGAAAGCGCCGAACGGAATCAACCGAAGAATGACGGCATGAGCGACGAACCGAAGAAACGGAAGTGGTGGCGTTGGTTCTTGGCACCGCCCTGCGTCCTGCTTGCGATCTACGTTGGCGGGTACTTCAGGCTCGTTGAGCATCCCCTGTTTAAAGGAACGCCTCTCAGTCACGTTCGCGTCTACCCGTGGAACTGGCTCAGGCGCGCCTACGTGCCCCTTGCTTGGATCGACGCTCACCTCAACAACCGGCTGGTTATCCTGCGAACGCCAGATGACCCACACGATACCGACGGGATCTGGTTCGATCCCGAAAATGAGTAACTCCCGTGCCAAACGCCGAAGTGACAGCATGAGCGACGAGCCGAAGACATCCGAAGTCGTGCCAGCGTGGCAAGCCGGCTGGCGCATGACCGAAGCAGTGATGCCGGAGCGGCCAAGCGATCATGCTTGGCGTAAAAGGCTCGCCTTCCACATTCTCACGGTATTCGCGGCTCTGGCTCTAGGCCCAATCATCTCAGCGATCTTCTGGTCGGCCGTCGGGGTAGTCGGGGTAATTTTGATGTGGCTTTTCGGTGCGTTTTCCCCCCAACGCTGGTAGCCTCGCTGAACTCGCGTACCAAACCGCAACTTTCGCTTTTCAAACGCGACCACTACCTGCCGAATGCTTTGCAATCCAAAGTTCCGAACGGTTTCCAGGCTGTTGCCCGGTCATCGCCCTGCTTTGAGTGCTGTCCATTACGCGAGCCCGCGAACGGAGTCCGCCGCTAGAATGACGGCATGAGCGAGCCAAAGACGCCCCACAAAAGGAGACCACATCCGATTCGGATGACGGTCTTCATGCTGCTGTGGGGGTTCATAGGCATGCTCTTCCCGATCCCGGTCTTTTTCCGGGGTCCGGTGAGCACCAATGACGCCGGCAGGTTCATGGAGCAGGATCTTTTGATTGGCGCCCTCATCGGAGTGATCGTCGGCCTTGCCCTTGAGCAATTGATCCGCATTGGCCAGCGGGACTGATTCCCAAACCCGTAGTGACGGCATGAGCGACGAACGCACCGAGAAGCTCCCAGAGGACACTGGGATTGAGGTCCACTTTGACGAGAAACACGGCGTGCTGAGCCTGAGCGCCGGGGGAGAGTCGTTTTCCCGTCTTCGGAATCTCGTCGCGGCAGAAGCGGGGTGGCCCAAGGCCGTCGATTGCATTCGGTTCATTTCAATTGAGGATGCTCTCAGGCGGAAAAAAACAAATTGGGTGCGCGACCGTGTGGGGCTAATCGGATGCTCGATCGTGGGGTCTCTTTTGGGATTCGCGCTTATCGTCGGCGTTCGGACAATCGTCAACTGGATGCGATAAACTCCCGCGCCAATCGCTGAGACGGCATGAGCGACGAACCCCAAAAACGATCGCGAGAGTGGATTTGGTGGACGCTGATCGCGGTCTCAGCGGTCTCTGTAATTGGCACTGGGATCTTCGTGTGGTTCGTATGGGCGTTCATGCCGACCGACTATCAACCACACTCCCCGTTCTTACGCCCCACGCCGCTGAACTCCCGTGCCAACCCCTAACTTTCGCTTTTCAAACGCGCCCACTACCTGCGGCGCGGGTTTTCAAGGTGGTGTCGTCTTTTGAAAAGTTTCAAACGGAGCCACCCTATGGGATCGAGGATGGCCGAGTCGGCTCGCTCGCGATCGCGCGATTGGGAATCCAGTCCAAAAATCCGCCGCTAGAATGAGGGCATGAGAACAGGTCGGGATCAGTTGCTGATCGTGTGCGTCATGCTTGGCATCGTCGTCATAGCGACCGTGATGTCGCTGGTTAGGCCGCTGTTCCGTTGAACCCGCTAGAATGACGGCATGAGCGACGAACCGGACAAGCCGTATGGGTTCGACGAATTCGCCTACCTTTGGGACGGGTCACAACCGGACTGGGTGCTGCTAACAGCTCCTGAACTGCTGGGAGGATATCGCGTCTTCAACACACAAAAGTGCCTGCGTCTGCACTTCGACAGTGACGAACTTAACGCAGCATTGTGCCAGCGAATGAAAGAGGCCGGGTGCGAAGTGCTCGACAAACTGCCGAAAGGGCCGCCGCCACGGGACGCGCTCGACTGAACTCCCATGCCAATCGCCAAAATCAACTTTCAACGCAGGCCACTACCTTTGCAATGCCAGTTTGAACGGCCTGCGGGCTTTTGCCCAGTCTTCGCGCTGCTTTAGGTGCTGTCCCTTAAGAGCGCCCGCGAACGGAGTCCGCCGCTAGAATGAGGTCATGGGCGGCGCACGCGCAAATCCGCCGAGAGTGTCGACGCTGCGAATCGTCGGTGCCCTTCTCCTTGTACTTGGCGTTTTTTGGTTCGCGCTGCCGTTTTGGCTCCACTACTGGTTCCTCGGCCCGGGGATGACAAAATTCGACGAACCTCCCACGACGGTCCTCTTTTTTTCGCCGTGGCCCCTCGTCGGATTGATCATCATCCTGTTCGGGCTTGGCTTCCTTGACCTCGCGCGTGGTCGTTGGCTACTCCCCGCGATAGTCGCGCTCGTCGTGTTGATTATTGCGCTGTCCTGCGTGCCCCGCTGAACTTCCGTGCCTACCGGGGCGCGCTGAATCCGTCGCTAGAATGACGCCATGAGCGACGAACCCGATGATGACCTTATCGAACCGGGGATCTTCTTGCGTCTTCGGCGACCCGCAGCATGGCTCTTTCTGGTGCTGATGCTCGTCCGGACCCCTGGCGCCGCGGTGGTGTTAGGTGGCATCGTATTG
Source organism: Planctomycetaceae bacterium (assembly GCA_035949535.1). Lineage (GTDB taxonomy): Bacteria > Planctomycetota > Planctomycetia > Planctomycetales > Planctomycetaceae > DASPSM01. The sequence goes on from DASZIA010000446.1 coordinate 25,136, forward strand.
GGCGTGGTTTTTTGGAATGTCCGCATGCGTTTCGCGTCACGCCCCAGACTAAATCCGGGTTAGTCCAAGCATGAGCGACGAACCGAAGAAACGGTCGCGGGCGTGGATTGGCGGGGCGTCGTTCGCGCTGTTGGGGCTGCTCGTGCTGTACCCGCTTTCGGCTGGACCGCTGGTCTGGATCGCTAACAGGACCGAAGAACCGCCAGTCGGCGTGGTAAAAGCCATTGATGCGTTCTACGAGCCGCTCAGTTGGTTGCGCTCAAAATCCGAGACAGCCGACAATGCGTTGGACTGGTACTTCAAGCTGTGGGAGCGATGAATTCCCGTGCCAATCGGTGAGATTCGCTTTTCAAACGCGCCCACTACCCACGCTCAGCACCCCACCCGATCGGCGGGGTTTTTTGTTGCGCCGAATCCGCCGCTAGAATGACGGCATGAGCGGGCGCGCTACCTAGCGCCCTCTGGATCATTGCGGGATTTGTCGCCACACTGATGGCGAGGCGCACTCGATGCCCAGGGGAGACCAGTCATGTCCAACAGCATCTCGACTTTGCTGACGCGCAATCTGCTCGATGTCTTCGGTGAAAACGACCCCGCGCGGCGTCGCGCAGCAATCGGCGAGATCTTTACTGACGATTGCGTGTTCTACGATCCCAGCAAGGGCGTCTACCGTGGCCGCGACGAGATTGATCGCATCGCGGGCGCGATCAGAGAGACTCACCCTGACTTTCGATATCAGCCAATTGCCGCGCCCGAGGACTTGGGCAATGGCGGGCGGATCAAATGGGTATCGGGCCGCTCGGGCGAGGCACCCGCTTACGCCGGGACCGATTTCATCATTGCCCGTGACGGCCGCATTGCCGCCCTTTATCTCTTTTTCGACAAACTACCGTGAGCAGTTTTTATCTGAAGGACCATCCAGGCACCGACGGTCAATGTCCGGTGAATTGAACTCCCGTGCCATTCCGCCTAACTCGTTTTTCACACGACCCCACTACCGAGTGACGGCATGAGCGACGAACCGAACAAGAAAATGACGGCATGAGTTTGCTCCAGCGCTTGCGTCGGGCGATTGGCGACGACCTGGCTGACTTATCCGTCGTGGACCTTGATCAAGAGGCTAGGGGACTGGCGCCGTTATGGCTGTACATCCCCGGAATCATCGTCGCGGCGCTGGGGTTCGTGGCTGGCGTGATCGCGTTTGTTGCCTGTCTTTAGAACAACGGCATGAGCGACGAACCGAAGCGACAGTCGCGGGCGTGGATCTGGTGGGCATCATTCGCCGTGTTGCCGTTTCTGTATATGCTCGCCAGCGTAGTTCTGCTTTCCTTTGTCCTCGGGGTTTGCGTCAGCGAAGCCATCGTAGAGACGTTTTGGCCTCAGTGGGACAACGTGATAGGGATTCGTTTCGCTGGGGGGACTGCCGCGCTGGTTGTTTTGGCTTTCGCTTCGAGGTCTCGACAAAGCCGCCGTCGAGCACCTGTCGTCTTCGCCCTACGACAACACGCTCAAATTCAAGAAGGACGTCGCGAGCAGAATCCTCGAGATCCTTTCCGTCAGGACACAAGGCAACCACGCCGACGTCGAAGTCGCAATTGAGAGAACCGCGACGATCAACGGCAGACGCTATACCCACTCCACCGCGACGATCGGCATGGTGGGGGAAGGAAAGAACTGGTACTACGCGACCTATAAGGAGAGCAACTGGTTTACGCCGTGAGCCACGAGTGCCCCTTTCGTTCGGAAGACTGCCCTCTACCTGCGGTCCTCTGCTTTAGCCGACGCACTCTTGCACGAATTCGTCATCGACAAAAATGCGATAGCGATGTGGTCGAACGGCGGCCAGCAACAGAGGCCGCTCTTTCTCAATCCGCACCGCATGCTTTTCTTTTTGCCCGACTTCAAACGTCCAACCGGCAGTCAGTGCGGGCCGCGCGGAGCCGCTGGCCATCCCGGAAAGGTATCGCACTGTTCCGCTCACCGTGTGTAATTGGGCGGCCTGAGCCAATTCTCGAAGCGCGAGCGGTCGGCTCTTCAGAATCAAGTCGCCATCGAGCCAAACCTTGGCTACACCGAACAACTTCTCCCAGCTGAAGTCGACACGGTGCTTTTCCTGCTGCCCCACTTCAAAATTGAATTTCACGAGTCGTCACTCCGATAATCGTCGAATCTCGTCGCGAGCACCCTGATAGCCTACGTCACCAATCGGCGGCACGCGCCAAATCGACCGCAAGGTCAACTTGCGTATGAGCGCGGGGTTTGCTCACGCGGGCAGCATGGATTCCCGCAAGTTGAAGGACCGCCCGACCACTTGGAACATCCGCTAGAATGACGGCATGAGCGGCGAACCGGAGAAACGGTTGCGGGCGTGGATCTGCTGGGGGCCGCTCGCGGTCTGCGCGCTTTATCCGTTCAGCTTCTTTCCGGTCGAATTGGGACTGGACTGGACCGTATCGAGAGCCACCAAGAACGCGGTTGTCGAAACAATCTACGCGCCGTTAATTCCCGTTGTGAGTCGATCGCCTCGCTTGAGTCGACTGATCGAACACGCGCACCGGTCTTTAGACCCATTCCGACCGCCCCGTCATCGCTGAACTCGCGTGCGAAACGTCAAAACCGTGATTCAAACACGGACACGACCTGCGGCATGAGTACGGGCAAGCCAAAGAAGCCACTGTTGCATAGGCTGATCGGCTGGCCGTCACTCGTCATCGGCGCGGCGGCGCTGGCCCTCAGCACCGTCCTGCAGGATTGGATGCTCGCACTGATCGGTGGCAGCGTGGTGGTGCTGGCAATCGCGGAACTGATCGCAACTGCGTCCGGACGCGACTGAACTCCCGTGCCAAACCACAAAACCGTGATTCAAACACGTCGCGGTGTCGTGTCGTCTTTTGAAACGTTACATACGCAGCCACCCTACAGAGTTACCTTCGGGCGCTTCAGCATGAAGTACATGCCGTTGGTTGTGCCGCCGTTGGTGGTAAACGCAAAGGTGACGCATTCCCATCCTTGTGCGCCGGCTTCCTGCAGCCTCGCATCCTGTTGCTCAGCGCTCGAGGCCCCCAGACGAATAATCTGGTATTCCCAAACAAGCGCCGGGCGGCCTTGGGCTTCAAGGGGATTGCGCTCGAACAGAACAAAGAGCGCAGCGCCGACGAGCAACAGGGCAAGGATCGAGAATCGGAACGATTTCATCGCTTTGGCCTCCGGTAAGTGGGGAATCCGTTCACGGACAGTCTACAGTCTTCGCGGAATCCTTAGCAGCTCTTCGATCCGCGCCGCGTACGTTTTCTCCACCTGTTGCTTCATCAGGGCGTCGTACAGGTTCTCGATTGTCCTGAGCATATCGACCAGGAAAACCATCATCGCAGGCGTCAGGCCCCGCTGTGCGCGACGAAGGCACTGGCTTACAAGCCGGACGAGACGCCAGTGCCACCCACCGAAGATGCTTGCCGTTATCAGGCGAATTCGCCATTGAGGGGAATCGGCGCCGCGGTCGCCAGGCTCTGCCTGGTGGCGTGCACCAGGCGTAGGCAGCGGCAGACGTCGGAGATATCCGCGACTGGAATCAGGCCGCCGACGAGTCGCCGGCAGAAGTGGTCGATCATCACTTCGACTTCTGAGCGGTCGGCGGTCAGCGATTCGGTCGTCGTTTCGCCGTCGGTGAGCTTCCAGCGGATTTGCGCCGGTCCCTCGATGACGGCCTCCCCCTTCTCGCACACGATGGTGAAAGACGGATGGGAGCAGTTGGGGGCGGGCTTTTCGCTCGATGCCTGATGGTGTCGGAGCACGAGTTCGGCCGTTGAACGGGCCGGTCCGTCGTGCTCTCGGCCGTCACCAAACTCGATCGCCACGCGGTGGTGCGGCTTATCTGAAGCGGAATTGGGATCGAGCGGGCGGGCCTCGAGGCGAATTGTCGTCAGCCGGATGACGTATCGGCACCAGTCCATTAGCCCCAACAGAAAGTCGGTCCCCGCCTTTTGACCGGGGATCGCCTCGGTGGAATCGGGGGCCGGGTGCGTGGCATCGATGGCGATGTGCTTCGGACGGCCCAGCCGCGTGGCGATCAGCTCGTGCAGCCGGCAGGTGGCCGGCGTGAAGCGGCGGCTGAATTCGGGCATCAAAAGCAGCCCCTCCGATTCGACGAGGCTTCGCAGGCGGGACAGCTCCTCCCAATCCTCGCCCAGGCTTCCGGCGATGTAGACGGGCTTGCGGGCTTGCCGCAGAAAGTGGATCACGGCGTTGCCGTGCCAGGAGGAGTCCAATAGCAGAATGCCGCGGACGTCGGCTTGCGTGAGAAGGGCGAGCACGCCTTGGTACGGGGCGGCCCTGAGCGTGGCGGCTACCTCTTCGCAGCGGCTGGCGACCGGATCAAAGACGGCACGAATCCGCACCCGGTGCTGCAGTTTTTCCAGCACCGGTCGGTATCGGCTTTCCCAAACGGGACCAAGACCGACAATGCCTAAGTTGATCATTCGAGAAGGTGCGGAGGACCCGCAAAGTCAGTGTGGTTCAGAATCTGCGTGGCAGCGTTATCATAGACGGGCGTCTGTGTTGACGACAGCGCGTTTCCTCGCGGCCAGAGGCGACGATCCGCGGGACCGCCATTGATGGTCGCAGGTCCCGCGAATAGAATTCGGCCGATCCGCGGCCAAACAACGCCCGCCAGCCCGATTCAATTCTATCGGTGATAGGGAATGGACCGATGGACACTCCGGCGACCCTCTTGACGAACGACCGAGCTGACGTCGTTCCCGGCCAGCCCACGTTTGTCGAAGACGTGGAAATTGTCGGGCACATCATCGATAGCCTGATTTTGCCCAAGGTGCTCGATGAGATCATGAGCCTGGGCGGACAGTTCGAGATCCGCGAGATTCGGATCGGGCAGCGTCGTAACGATCCCAGCTACGCCCAACTGCGGGTGATCGCCGGCACTCCCGAGCACCTCGAGCGGCTGCTCACCGCGATCGGACGGCACGGCGCCGTCCCGCTGAATCAACAAGATTGCCGCCTGGTTCCAGCCGACATGGACGGCGCATTCCCCGAAGGGTTCTATTCGACGACCAATCAAGACACCCAAGTCCGCCTCAAGGGGAATTGGGTGCGCGTCGGGAAGCAGGAGATGGATTGCGGCGTGCGGGTCGATTTTGCGAATCTGCGGGCCGAATGTGTCCCGATGATCGACGTGCGCCATGGCGATATGATCGTTGTCGGGCGTGCCGGGACGCGGGTTCACCCGACCGAACGCGATACGTCGGGACACGACGCCTTCGGCTTCATGAACAGCAACGTCTCGAGCGAAAAGCCCAAAGGGATCACGGTCCGCGACGTGGCGGCGGCCATGCGCGACGCCCGCAGCGGCACGGGAAAGATCCTCGTCGTCGCCGGCCCAGCCGTCGTCCACACGGGCAGCCGCGACTATATGAGCCACCTGATTCGGCACGGCTTCGTCAATGTACTCTTCGCAGGAAACGCCCTGGCGACGCACGACATCGAGCAGTCGCTGTTCGGGACGAGCCTCGGCATCTCGATGACTCACGGCCGTTCGATCGAGGAGGGGCACGAACATCATTTGCGATCGATCAATCGCGTTCGCCGCTTGGGCGGCATTCGCCGCGCCGTCGAGCAGGAAGTGCTCACGAGCGGCATCATGTTCGAGTGCATCCGCAATAGCGTTCCCTTCGTGCTTGCGGGAAGCATTCGCGACGACGGCCCGCTGCCGGAAGTGATTACCGACGTGCTCGAGGCTCAGCGGCGGATGCGGCAGGAATGTGAGGGGGTCACGCTGGCGCTCATGATCGCGACGACCCTGCACTCGATCGCCGTCGGAAACCTGTTGCCGGCCCGGGTCAAGGTCGTCTGCGTCGACATCAACCCGGCGACCGTCACCAAGCTGACCGACCGCGGCACGTTCCAGACGATCGGCCTGGTGACCGACGTCGAGCCATTCCTGCGAGTGCTAGTCCACGAACTCGGGGCCGAGTAACGGCCGCTCGTAGGGTGGGACCAGCTCGCGCAGCGAGCGCCGGCCCACCATCCTTCTAAGCCAGTTCGCCCCATTCAGGCGCGTTCCATCCCGGCGTCGGATCGCTGCCGCCCCACTCGAGATCGTATTCGCCCTCGCGCACAAAGCGATGGAACGACGACCATTTCCAATCGCGAACGCGTGCCACAAGTTTGTGCTTGCAGGGGTTCCAGTGAATGTAAGTCACACATCGCTCGAGGTCGGCCTCATCGCGGACGGTGTGCTCCCAATACCGTTTGTGCCACACGCCGCGCTGTCGGTGCCTGGCGCGCGACGCCGATTGGGGCAGTTCAAGTCCACCTCCCGCGAGCCATGCCTCGGTAAACTCTTCCTTGATTCGCATCCAACGCAGAGCGTAACGATCATCGCCGGGAGGCAGCGACCATGCGGTATGCCAATGATCAGGAAGCAGGACGATCGCTAGTATGTTGAATGGATGGTCGTTAGCGATCGCCTTGAGAGCCTTCCTCAGGCAGCGCCGTCCCAGGTTCGTCGTTAGGATGGGGCGACGACGATGGGCAACACACGTGAAGAAATAGGTCCCACCTGGGACGTAAACGCGGCGGTAGTTCGGCAAGCTGAGCCCCTGCGCGCCGTGTAGTGGCGTTGATGGTGGGCCGGCGCCCGCTCGCGCGGGCTGGTCCCACCCTACGTCGCGGGTGTGGGGACGTCGAAGGCGTATTGCGGCTGGCTGCCGAAAGGCTTTTTGCACTTCGGGCAGGTGGCCTTTGCGATTTTCTTGCCGTCTTTGCCGCCGATCTTTTCCTTCTCGCGCGATTCCTCGCTGACCACCAGTCCGCAACCGGCGCACTTGTAGCCGATGACTTTCAGCTTGAACCCGGGATCGTCTTTGTAGAATTCGAGGTTCTCGAGGATCCGCAGGGGCTGATTGCTGAAGTGGCAGAAGCGATCGCTGTAGACATCCTCGAGCGGAACGCCGCACTCGGCTCCCAGCCCGTGAACTCCGTAAAATTCTTCCAGGATCTTGGAGAATCGCCGGAATTCCGAGAGCGCGAACGACAGGAATTGGGGATTCGGGCTTTCCTCCACCTTGGGCAGCCGCACGGCAATTCGACCTTCCCCAAACACTGGCACGCCGGCAAACATCGATTGCTCGGCCGAGACGATCGGCTGCACGATGCGCAGCTGCGCGAGTTGGGCCGAGGCGAAGAAGTAATGCGCTGCACAGGGAAGATCCTGTCGGGCCTTTCCCTCGCTCAGATGGTGGACGACCGCGTCGCGCGCGGCGAGTTTCTTCTTTTCACCGCCGCCCAGCAGTCCTCCTTTTTTGGCGAGCAGGACCACGAGGATTCCGTCGGGCGCAAACGCAACGTCGGCATCTTGAAAATCTTTGAGCAGGCTCCCCGCCTTGAGCTTGAGCTTGGTGAGGTCGACGGAGTGAAAATGGCTGTCGAGCATCCAACGCGTGTACTCGCCGGCCGAAATCTCCGCGGGCTGATCGCCGCGGGCCTTGGCATCATCGGCATTCATGGCGGCGGTGATGGCCGCTGACTTTTTCGCCTCGTCGTCCTGCAGGGCCTTTTCTTCGTCCCAGGTTCCGGCGGGCACGAAATAGACCTCGCGGCAGCGCGGGCAGCGACCGGTGCGGCCACGGTGCCGCTCCTGAACTTGGATGCAATGCCCGTTGGGGCAAAAGACGTTAAAGCCCGATTTCACGCTTCCCTCAGATACTTTCTGGAGCCGCTTGCGGCTGCCGGTTTCGGCTTCCTCGGCCAGAGCGACCCGAAGCAACCCTTCACCGTGAGCGGCTGGGTCATCGGCACCGAAACGGTTGTCGAACTCGTTGGCAAACTCGGGGCGAGAATCGGGCGCTTTCTTCCCGGTTTCGGGCGCGGCGGCTGCTTTACCCCCTTTTTTCGACGACTTCGCCGACTCTTTCGGCTCCTCTTCCTTTTTGAGCGCAAAGACGGGCGCCGACTGGACGATCTCATTCGGAGTCGACGGCGGCTCGGCGGTCCCCAGGTCGAAGTCTCCTTCATCGGGATCTTCGACCACCGGTCCGTTCAGCTCGAAGTCTTCGTCGGTGGCAGTCGCATCCGGCGGCGACGCGTCGTCGACCAAACGGCCCGAATCGGTCATCGTCCCCGAGAACGCCCCTGCGTCAGGCTGATCCTCGTCGGGCACGCTGTAGATGACTTTCGGCGGCGAGATCTGCATTCGCTTGTACGTTTCGGCGATATGCGACTGCATAAAGGTCCCGCAGTTCCAGCAGCGGACCAGTCCCCTTTTCACCAGCTCGTTGCAGCCGGGACAAGGGATTTCTTCTTCGGCCGGCTCGACGTGTCCAATTGTCGGCGGCTCGATCGTGGCGCGTTTCTCGTCGAAGACGAAGTTGCAATTTGGACACTGCGCCGTATCCGGAAGGACCAGCGATTTGCACGACGGACAAGCAATGATGGACACCGACATGTTCGGCCTCGACCCCAATTCAAAGCCGGCTACTCCCTGCCGCTAAGTTGATGGACTTCCCTATTTCCGATTCGTCACGAACCGATCGATTTATTTTCCTGGCAGACTCAGGACTTCAACATCGAACACGAGCACGGCGTTCGGCGGGATGACCCGTCCGCGGCCCTGCACTCCGTAACCCAGTTCCGGCGGAACGATGAGCTTCCGACGTCCTCCCACCTTCATTCCCGGGATTCCTTCGCGCCAGCCGGGGATGACCCTCGCCAGCGGAATCGTGAGCGGCTCACCTCGATCGCGGCTGCTGCCGAACTTCGTTCCGTCAGCCAGAGTTCCGGTGTAATGCACTTCCACTGTAGCGCCCGGTGGCACCACCGGCCCCGTCCCCTCGACCAGATCGACATAATGCAAGCCGGACGGAGTAGCAGTCGTCAAATCCTTGATCTCAATGTCCCGAAAGTCAATCGGCTCAAATTTTCCGCCCGATTCGTGACTCTGCAGCCCCACATAACCGACTTGCGGCCGCTCGGACAGTGCTTTGTGCCCGCCTTTTCCCTGCTTGTACTGGTCGATCATCGCATCGGTGACGACTTGGCCATTGAGCACGACCTTCACGTGCGGACCGAGGCAGGTGATTTCGTAATGGTTCCATTCGCCGGCCGGCTTGGCGGCCCCCTGCTTGGCCTCCGCCTGGTAATAAATGCTTCCCGTGTGCTGGGCGGGGATGATCTTCTTGTAGACCTCGGCCGGGTCGTCGAGGATTTGAATCTCCATCCCCTCGTGTGCCGGGTCGCCAGTCGGCGGAAAACGCAGACCGACCCCGCTATTGCCGTCCTTGGGAATGCGATAGTCGAGCCGCAACACGAAGTCGCTGTAAACTTTCGCGGTGCGAAGCCAGCCGCCCCCGGAAGCGACACAGCTGAGCAAATCGCCGTTGGCTTTCCAGGCGCTGAGCTTGCCGTGCTGGACGTCCCAGCCGGACAGATCCTTCCCGTCGTACAGCTTGACGAACTGGGCGTTCTTGTCACCCGGCAACCCTTCGGCCGGTCCCGCGACGGCCGGGCCGAGCCCCACGGCCGACACCAGGCATCCGGCGACCACCGACAGCCAGGCACGAAGAATCCGCATCGACGTCGATCCTCAGCTCTTCAATTCTCGATCTTTTGCAGGCAGCCGCCCCGGACAAGGGGCCATCATTCCTGCGAGAAATGCCGACCGCGCATACCACTCCCCGGCTGCGGGCCCGCAGCATCTACTCTACCATCTACGGGGGCTCCAAACAGCCCTCACAGACATCAAATTCGCCGATTTCAGGGCCAAGAAACGGGTCCCCCGGGCGAGCTGGCTCGTTTTTCGACAAAGTCCGCAGGGAGCGCCAAAGACAGCTCGTCACCGGAGATTCTGCCAACCCGCCGGCCGCCCCAATCACGTCTCAATTGACGGCATTCCGCGGCCGCAACTATCGTTGACCCACGCTTTCTTGCCTGACCAATTTTGGCTGACCAAGAGACGATTTGGAGAGTCGCATCCCATGAGTCGCTGGCTGATGGTGTTGGCCGTGCTGTCATCAATGTCTGCCGCCGCATCGCGCGCGCCGGCGGGTCAATTCAATTCCGTCCTGAGCATCGGCGATCCGGCCCCCGCCTGGAAGGACTTGCCAGGCGTCGACGGCAAACGGCACTCACTGGCCGATCTGCAAGACCGCGAGATCGTGGTCGTGGTCTTCACGTGCAATAGCTGCCCGATCGCGAGCGATTATGAAGACCGCATCATCGCGTTCGCCAAAAAACACTGTGTTCAGGGACAGAAGACGGGCCCGGGGCAAAAAACCGCCTTGGTGGCAATCAACGTCAACACGGTCGAGGAGGATTTATTGCCGCAGATGAAAGAGCGAGCGGCGACCAAGCACTTCCCGTATCCCTACGTGTTCGACGAAAGTCAAAAGATTGGCAAGGCCTACGGAGCGCTCTTCACGCCCGAGTTCTTCGTGCTCGACAAAGATCGCAAAGTCGCCTACATGGGCGCGTTCGATGACAACGTCGAGCCGACAAAGATCAAGCACGCCTATCTCGAGCCCGCCGTCGAAGCACTCCTCAAGGGAGCGAAAGTCAATCCGGCGGAGACCCAGGCGAGCGGCTGCTTGATTCGCTACGCCCGCGGTCGACGCAGAAAACCGGTCAACTAACGGTCGGCGTCACGCCTTCAGCATCGTGTCGACTTCGGCCAGCAGCTCTTCGATCGGGAACGGCTTCGAGAGGAAAACCGAGACGCCGCGGAGGGCGGCCGATTCCCGGTGTTTCAGCTCGTCGGTGCCGGTCATCATAATCACCGGTGTGGCCCGGATCGTGCCGCGAACCATTCGATCCAGGACGTTGATCCCGCTGCGTCGGGGCATGACGAGATCCAAGAGCATCAGGTCGGGCCGAACTCGCTCGATCTGCGCCAATGCCTCGGCACCGTCGCCTGCCACTGAAACGTCGTAGCCGCGCGTCAGAAGGGCGAGCCGGACGCTTTCGACCAGCTCGGCGTCGTCGTCGACAACCAGAACCCGCTTCTTAACAGCCGCCATGGCCCGCACCGACCCTTCCAGACTCGGGCTCCGGGAGGGGGGCGGAAACCGATTGTCATGGGTTTGCTCTTTTCTCTGTACATTGATTCTATACGCGTGCCAGGGCTGAGGCTCGAACCAAATCGGACTGAATTGGGGGTTCTACGGCAAGTCCGCAGGAGCAGTCGGCGCGCGAAGCGGTGATCGGACGAGGCGGCACCGGGGCAGAGGCGGCTCCCGGAACGCCGACAAATGATGTAGACTGATCGGGTTCGCGCGCGGTCGGTGCCGCCGCGCGTTCCAGCCCAGCCAGGTTCTTGCCCAAAGCCGGGTCGCGACCGATTGCCGGTCGGACCGTTCCTCTTCGGGCGTCCGTTGGAATCAAGACGAGGCAATTTCGTGTCCGCAACCTCGGTGGTCGGCTTGCAGTGGGGCGACGAAGCCAAAGGCAAGATCGTCGACCTGCTGACCGACGAACACGACATCGTCGTGCGCTATCAGGGGGGCAATAACGCCGGCCATACGGTCGTCTTTAACGGCGACACCTACAAACTCTCGCTCCTGCCGGCCGGCATTCTGCACCCCAAGGTCGTCTCGGTCATCGCCACGGGCATCGTCCTCGACCCCAAGGCCTTCTTGCTCGAGCTCGACTCGATCATCAAGCGGCGAGGCCCGGTGGCGCCCGGCAGCCTGCTGATCAGCGATCGGGCACACGTGATCTTTCCGTATCACGTCCTGGAAGAGGCCGTGATGGAGAAGAGCCGCAACAAGGATCCCATCGGCACCACGATGCGAGGCATCGGCACCTGCTACCGCGACAAGGCGGGCCGCTCGCAGGCGATCCGCGTCGGGGATTTGTGCCGTCCCGAGTTTTTGCGGAGCCGGCTCACCGAAATCGTCGCCCAAAAGAACACGATCCTCGGCGCGCTCGATCCGGAGTTCAAACCGCTCAACGCTGCGGCGATCTACCAGGAGTATTCGGCCTACGCCGACCGCCTGCGTCCCTATGTCACCGACACGACCACTTACCTGCATCAAGCGCTTCGCGAACGGAAGCGGATCCTGTTTGAAGGGGCCCAGGGAAGCCTGCTTGATCTCGACCACGGCACGTTTCCGTTCGTGACCAGCTCCAACAGCTCCGGCTGCGGCGTGCACAACGGCAGCGGCGTGTCAGAGCGGGCGATCAGCAAGATGATCGGCGTCGTCAAAGCCTACAGTACGCGCGTGGGAGGCGGCCCGTTCGTGACCGAGCTGCACGACGCGACCGGCCAGCACATCCGCGATGCCGGGCACGAGTACGGAACGGTTACCGGGCGTCCGCGGCGCTGCGGCTGGTTTGACGGCGTCGCCGCGGGCTACGGAGCCCGCTTGAGCGGCGTCGATTGCATCGCTATTGCCTTGTTAGACGTCTTGAGCGGACTCGAAGAGCTGCAGCTCTGCGACGCCTATGAGATCGACGGCAAACGCACGACCGACTTTCCCAGCCACGTTGAGGATCTGGCGCGAGCCATCCCTGTGTATCGCACTCTGCCTGGTTGGATGACCGACATCTCCGCCGTCCGGAAGTACGAGGATTTCCCACCGGCCGCGAAGCGCTATATCGAAGCAGTCGCCGACCTCGTGGGCGCACCGGTCGAGATCGTCTCAGTCGGCCCCGACCGCGAGCAAACAGTGTTCTGCACGAACGGAGCGGACTCTGCCCGCCGCAAAGCCAACGAATTGCATTAACGCCGTAAGTCCCAACGAATTGGGTGGCACGGACACTCGCGAAGCGATGAGTCCGTGTCGCGCAGCGACAAGAGGTCGTGCTTACGTCACCATTTAGGACAAGCCTCTTGTGCCTGCGGCACACGGACAACCGGGAGCGGTTGTCCGTGCCACCCAAATCATTGCTCCATCGTCGTTTAACCGCCTCAATCGGGTGGTTCACTCCGTTCTTCATCGGCGAAGAGGACTAATCGCGGGCTAGGCGAGTGCCGCCGTCTTGGCCGGTTCGTCGGGCCGGCCCTGAATGACCTGGTAGCCGATCGGCACCAAGAGCCGTGTGACGAGCATATTGGCCGTCAGTCCGCCGATGACCGCGATGGCCAACGGCTGCTGCATCTGGGCGCCGGGACCGTGGCCGAGGGCCAGAGGAATCAATCCGCAGATCGCCGTCAGGCTGGTCATCAGAATGGGACGAAACCGCGTGCGGCCCGCGACCAGGAGCGCTTCCTGCAGCGGCATTCCGCCCGCTCGCAGCTGGCCGATGTATTCGATCAGAATGATGCCGTTCTTGACGTCAAGCCCGATCAAGAGAATCGCGCCCATGAACGACGAGACATTGAGCGGCGTGTTGGTAATCCACAGGGCGAACAACGCGGCGGCGAGCGAAATCGGTTGGGCCAGAAAAATCAACAAAGGCAGGATGACACTCTTGAACTGTAGCCCCAACAGCAAAAAGACCAGGGCCGATGCCACAATCATGACCGTCAACAGACTGGCGAACGACTCTTGCGTGGCCCGATAACTGCCCGCCAACTCCCAGCGGTAGCCCGCGGGAAACTGCACGTCGGCCAGCTTGGCGGCGAGCGCCTGGTTGACCCCCGCCAAGTCGGCCCCTTCTTTCAGTTCGCCCGTGACCGTAATCACCGGCTGCTGGTTCTCGCGCCACTTTTCGTTGGCACTGCGCTTCAAGTCGATCGTCGCCAAGTTTTCTAACGGAACGAAGTTGAGTCCCGCGGGGGCAGGTGCGGCCGCATTGGCGGCGGGGGTGGCGGCCGGCGCCGTGGCCAAGAAGCTGATCGGCAGCTTGCCCAGGTCTTTGCGATCGTAGCGCACTGTGTTGGGGTAACGGACGCGGATCTTGGTCATGCGGTCCTGCTCGGGCAGCGTGGCCGCGACCTGGCCGTAGAGGGCCGCGTTGAGTTGCGCCTCGACGTCCATCTGCGTGAGCCCCAACCGCGCGGCTTCGGCGCTCTTGGTGCGGACGACGATGTCGGGATTCCCCAATTCCACGTTCGAGTTGACTTCGCCAATGCCCGGAGTCTTTTCGGCGATCTGCCCCGCCTTTTCCGCCAGCTCGCGGATCACATTGAAATCGGGCCCGAAGATTTTGATTTCGATCGGTTTGTCGACGCCGGAGAGATCGTTAATCTGGTCGCGGACCAGCGGCACCAGCTCGAGCTTGGGCGCCAGCTCGGGCACCGCGCCTTTGATCTCTTTTTCCAAGTCGTCCATGATTTCCTGCATTTTTTCTCGTTCGCCGGCCGGCTTGAGGCTGACGAGAATGTCTCCCCGATGGGGTTCGGTGGCATAGAAGCCAAGTTCCGCACCCGTCCGGCGGATGTAGCCCGCCACCGATTCATTCTTCTGCAAGATGTCTTCGACCCGCCGCACGACTTTGTCGGTCTGGTTCAGGGAGGTTCCGACGGGCATCCAGTAGTCGATGACGAACGCCCCTTCGTCCATGTCGGGCATGAAGCCCCACTTGACGTTTTGAGACAACCACCAGACAGGAATCACCATCAACAGGGCCAGGAGCACGCTGAATCGCGGGAACCGCAGGCCGGCTCTCAGCAGCCCTTCGTAGCCATTGGCAAAAATGGCGTAGATCGGGCCGGTCGTCGGCATCGCGCGGCGCGCCAGAAACCGCGAGGCCAGCACGGGGATGATGGTCAGGCTGACGACCATCGAAACCAGGAGCGAAACCGAAAGGGCCAGGCTCAACGATTGAAAGAACTGGCCGATGACCCCGTGCACGAATGCCAGCGGCAGGAACACAAGGATGGTTGTGAAGGTCGAACCGATGACTGCGCCGCTGATCTCTTTGCTGGCGCGGTCGACCGCACTGTCTCCCGTCTCGCCCGCCGCCAGGTGCCTTGAGATGTTTTCGATGACCACGACCGTGTCGTCGATAATCAGCCCGATCGCGACGGCCAGTCCACCCAGCGACATCAGGTTGAGCGTGTCACCCGTGAGGTACAGAAACACGAAGGTGATCAACAGGCTCAAGGGAATGGCCAGCGAGGCAATCAGCGTGGCCCGGATACTCTTCAGGAACAAAAGCAGGATCGCGACGCTGATCAGCGCGCCATACAGGATCGCGTCGCGGACGTTGTAGACGGCCGTACGCACCAGGTTTCCCTGATCGTAGACCGGCGTGATCTCGATCCCTGCGGGAGTCGATTTGCGCGCGTCGGCCAGCACCGTATTCAAATCATTGGAAATCGAGAGCGCGTTCCCGCCCAATTGACGAAAGACCGTCAGCGCAACCGCGTTTCTACCATCGGAACGGATCGCCTTGGTGCGGTCTTCGTGGGAGACGATCACACGGCCCAAGTCCCGCACGCGCAGCGGCTGGCCGTTCTTCTCGACGATCACCACGTTTTCGAGGTCGATCGGAGCGTCGGCGACCGTGTCGGCGAGCACCTGATACTGCAGGATTCCCTGGTCGAGACGGCCCACGGCCTTGAGCCGGTGCTCACGGCCGAGCCGGTCGGCGACGTCGGAGATAGAGAGATTTGCGGCGACCAGCGTCTTGGGGTCGACTTCGACCACGATCTCCCGGATGTCGCCCCCCTGGACGGTCACGTAAGAGACGTGCGGAATGCGACTGATACGCGGGCGCAAATCGTAATAGGCGTAGTCGTAGAGCGCCGAGGGGTCCTTGGCCCCCGTCACGACGAACGAAATGATCGGGAAAATGGACGGAGTCTGCCGCTCGACGATGGTGCTCGTGCCGGGCGGCAGTTGCGAGCCAAGCTCGGCCATGCGGGCGCGCACGTCGTTGAGCGCCTGGATCATGTTCGTGCCGGGTGAAAAATCGACGTTGATTTCGCTGGCGCCGCGCACAGACTTGGACCGTACGCGGATGACACCGAGCACAATGCTGACCTGTTCCTCGATTGGCCGCGTCACAGTGACTTCGACGTCCTTGACCGCTAGCCCGGGCGTCTGCGCGATGACGACGACCCGCGGAAAGGCAACCTCGGGGTAGATGCCGCTGGGCATATGCAGCATGGCCACCACGCCCAGCACGCTCAGTAAGACCGACGTCAGCACGATCAGGCCGAAGTACGGCCGCGCAGCCGCAACCAGGTTGAGCCCGCGGCCCGATTTGGCTTCCGCATGACCGTCAGCAGAAGGATGGGCTTCCGAACGGTGCGGCCGGACCGATTCCAGAGGAGGAGCGGTCACTCGTGCCCTCCCGCCTTTGCAGCGCCCTTCGGTTCAGCCTTGTCCTTGGATTCTGGAGCGCCCTTGGATTCGTCCTTGTCCTTCGACTCATCCTTTCCCTTGGGTTCGCCCTTGTCCTTTGACTCGGCCGCGTCCTTTGATTCGCCCTTGTCCTTTGATTCGGCCGGCAAAACTTTGGCCTCTGTGTCATCAGCCACGCCGTAGGCTCCTTCCACCACGACCGGCTCGCCCTCCTTGAGATCGGTCTTGGCGACCGCCACGTTGCCTCCATCGGTGGCGCCAAGCTCCGGATGCAAGAGCTTGATCTTGCCCTCGCGCACGACCGCCAACAGCGGGCCTTCGCCCTGGTCGAAAATCGCGGCTTCGGGGACGGCGATTTGCGGCTCTTCATTCTTCAGTACGACAATGGCCTTGACCACCTGGCCCGAGCGCAGACGCATGCCATTGTTTTCCATCAAGATCCGAACGGCATAATTACCCGTTTGGGGATCGGCGGCGCTGCCGATGAAGCTCACTTTTCCGCTAATCACATCCTTGGCATCCGACTCGGACGCGGGATGCGCGCCGTCGGACAAGTCGACGCGCGCGACCATTCCCGGCTGCAGCAAGCGGGTGACTCGGGCCGGAAAATAAACCGTCACGAAGAGCCGCCGGAGGTCGATCACTTCGCCCACTGACGTGCCGATCGTCAGGGTCTGGCCGGGATGGCAATTGAGCGACTCGACGACGCCGGCAATCGGCGCACGCAGCGTGTGCAGGGCGAGAGTTTCCCGGGAACTCGCGACTGCCTGTTCGGCCATCGCGATTTTGGTTTGACCTTCCGCAACTGCCTCGGGGCGCGGCCCCGACATCATGAGGAGCAACTGCGCTTGGGCCGTCTGCAGCAGCACCTGGGCCTGCTTGAGGGCCACTTCTGCGTCGTGGAACACCTTCGGCGAAACTTCGTTGTGCGGCAGGAGCGGACGCAGACTTTCGATCTGCGACTGATCATGCTCAACGGCAATCTTGGCCTGCTCGACGGCAAGTTCAGCCGCTTTGGTCTCTACGGGACGCGGCAGCGATTGCAAGAGCTTGAGGGCGGCCACCAGACTGTCCCGGTTCGCCTCTTTTTCCGCGAGAGTGGCTTTGGCCACTGTCGGGTCGAGCTGCAGAATCGCCTGTCTGGCTTTGACGGGATCGCCGATCTTCACCAACAGGTCGTGCACGTGCCCTTCCACCGCGGCCGTCAATGAACCAACGCACTCCGGGAGCGGCTCCGTGCGTCCGAGGCCATCGACGGTGATCGCAAATGGAAGGCGGCGGGCCGTCACGCAACGGACGTCGACATGTCCGGCGATTTTTTCCTCGTCTTTTGCGTCCTTCTTCTCTTCTTTCTTGTCTTCCTTCTCGTCTTTCTTTTCGTCGCCAGCCTCGGCCTTGGCGTCCTCTTTCTTGGCGGTCTTGTCCTTGTCGTGTGCGATGTCCTCTTTGTCGCCCTTGGCTGACGCATCCCCAGCCGCCTTGGCATCAGAGTGGGCGGTCGGCTTCGCCCCTTCGCTCGGCCGCGGCACCTCACCCAAAAAGGCAGGGCCGCAGCCCGCGGTCAGCAGTGCCAGCAGAGAGCCGGCCAGCAGAGAGCCGACGCGCAGAATTCCGAAACGGGTGCATATCGTCACGGTGTGTCTCGCCGCTTTATTAGGATTTCCTTACACATTCAGAATATCTCAATCCGGACGTGCGGAGCACGAAAAACCGGTGAGTTTTCTTTCATACCAAGCTTACGTTCCGACCCGTGCCGATGATTGGCGAACGATGCTCTCCCGGCATCGCCGAGGACGGATTTTGCGCGCGAATTCGAAGGACTGAGCCGCGCAAGGCGCCGCTTGCCAAGCGGCTTCAGGACTGCACGCGACGATTAAGAAGCCCTTAAGATTTGGTGCGTGGGTCAGGTTTCGTCCTGAATTCGGTCTCCAGGGAAGGTGAACCGATGCGTGCTCGCTCGCCGAAGCGGATCCTCCGTTTCATTGCGATTCTGGCTGCGGCGCTCGGCGGATGTCAAACCGCCGGCACCGCACCGGACAGTTCGCGCCTCGCGATGGGCACACGTTTGTCCACCGGTGCGATCAGCGCCGTTCGCACCGATACTGGCCCCCCGCCCGCTGAGGCCGCCGACGGGACGCCACCCCGAGTTGAACTCACTTTAGATGCCGGCGATCGATCGACCCCAGCGTCCGCGACCGGGGACGACTCGCCCACGAAGCACTTGGTAGCCGACTTCACCGTCGCCACAACCGTGCCCGCTGGGCCGGCCCCGTCGGACTCGAGACCCGCGGCACCGGTTGGGCAAAGTGCGGGCGCGGACGGCGACTCGGTTCCACAGACGCCGCTGGTCGCGAGCGCTCCCTCCGCCCCAGGTGGACCTGGGCCATCGGCTGATGCGGGCACCGTGCCACTTACGCTCGACACGGCGATCGCCACGTCCTTGGACCGCAACGACACTCTCGTCACCCTTCGTGCAGGCGAACCTGTCGCCCGAGCGATGTTGGACGTCGCCGAACACTATCCCTACAACCCGTACATCAAGGCCGAAGTGCTCCCCTATGCCCGCGACCCGTTCGGCAACTTGTTGGCCGTGAGAAACACGGTTTACATTTTGCAGTCGCTCGAGCTGGCGCACCAACAGCGGTATCGCGAGGCCAGCGCCCAGGCGGCGCTCAACCAGGTTCGCTGGAACGTCGTAGCCGCCGAACTGACCACCTTGGCCACGACCGAAAAACTCTTCTTTACGGCTCTTTATCAGCGTGATCTCCGCGATCTCGCACAGCGGGCGGCGACACTCAACGAGGAGTTGGCCGCCGACGTCGAGCACCGCTTCAAGTCGGGGCTCGCCAAACCCGGGGAGGACACAACCGCCCGCGTTTCGTTGCGGCAAAGCCAAAAGCAAGCGGCTCTCGCCGAGGCAAATTACAAACTCGCGCTCTTGGCCCTCGAAAGGCAACTGAACATTGTGGGCGAGCGGCCTTTCGAGTTGGTGGGCCGGCTCGAAGACTTCCAGTGGTTGCCGATTGACGGAATGGGATCCGCGCCGGGCGAGGTTCAATCCTCGGCCCAACTTGCGCAGACTCTTGCCGATGAGCGGCCCGACGTGCGAGCGGCGCAGGCTGGCACCACCGTTGCCCAGTCGAATGCCGACCTTGCCCGGGCAAACACAGTGCAAAACATTCAGTTCGGTCCGTATTACGAACGCGACGAATTCGAGACCCTGTTCTTCGGGTTCGCGGCGCAGATGAACTTGCCGATTTGGGATTCCGGCAAACCGCTGGCTCGCCAGCGTGAAGCCGAATGCACCCAGAAAGTCATTGGACTCAACGCGCTGCGAATGAGAGCGCGCGTCGAAGTGCAGACCGCCCTCGAGCGCTATCAGCGCGCCAGAAATCTGGCCGAAAAGGAACACTCCAATTTAGTGCAGTCGCTGTCGGGAGACTTGGGTCGCATTAAACGCCAGTTCGAGGCCGGTCAGGCCGACATCTTGAACGTGTTTGCCACGCAGACCGCCCTGCTGCAGGAACAAAAAGCCTATCTGGACCTGCTCAACGAACTGGGGCAGGCGGCGGCCGACGTGACATTGACCGCGGGGCTTCCCCCGGCCCGAGTCACCTCAGGACCGCGAACCGAAGCACCGCCCCCGGCGCCGCCTCCCGCCTCGTAGTCAGAGGGCGCACAAAACTACTAACTCTAGAGATTCCAAAACCTTAAGTGGCCCAGTTGTCGACCAGGCGATCTCGCTCAGCGTCGCTCGATTTCTCCCAACTGATTCGCATCCCCTAGTCGCCCGATTTCAACTATACTCGCGGCCCCTTTTTCTCCAGCACTCCGTTTCAGGTCCGCGACCGACTCCAGGCAAGGAAGCCGATGAGTTCCGCGCAACAGCCTCGCGGCTGGATAACCGCTGTGAAGAGCAGCGCCTCGCGCCGCGGCAGCATCGTCTTTCACGCAGACGATTTCGGGATGAACCGCGCGGTGACGGACGGCATCTTGCGCGGCGTCGAGCACGGGCTGATCACGGGCACGTCGCTCTTGGCCAACGCTCCCGATGCCACGCGTGCGATTCGCGAATGGCAACGGCTCCAGCAGGCGCGCGAGGTGGGCCGCCTTCCGTCGGCCGCCATTCGACGCGAGCTTGACGAGCCGGAAACGCCTTTCGAGCTGGGCATCCATCTCAATCTGACTCAGGGCCGGCCCCTTACCGAAGGTTATCCAACCGAGTTACTCGACAGGCGAGGTCGCTTCGCCGGAATCGGCCGTCTGTTTGCCCTCCTCTATCGTCGCCGGCCGCAGCACGAGCGCGCCTTGCTCGCCGAGCTTTCGGCCCAAGTGGAATTTCTCCGGGATCACGGACAGCGGCCCACGCATCTCAACGGGCATCAGTACGTCGAGCTGCTTCCGGGACTGCGATCGGCATTGCAAGAGCTGCTGGTGCGGCACCAGATTCCGGTGTTGCGGTTGGCCCGAGAACGCGGATTGTTGCGCAGCACCCTCTTGTACGACTATCGCCCGTCGAATTGGTGTGTTGCACACGTCAAGCGGTTCTACGCGGGCCGGCTCGAGGAGCATGCTCGCGGGTGGGGAGTCGCCTTGCCGCACGCCTATTTCGGCACCAGTCACGCCGGCCGAATCAACTTCGAAGTGATGCGCCATTATTTGCGTTCAGCCGCAGGTTGCGGGCTGATCGAGATCGGCGTGCACCCGGCAACCGATTCAAGCCAGGACGCCGGCGCGAGAGCGGCCGCACGCGGAACGCACGACTGGACTGACGCGCAACGCGACGACGATTGGGACGATCCCTTGGCCGCGCTGCGTCCGCAGGAACTCGGCATGCTGACCAGCCCCTTGCTGGTCGAGCTGGTGCAGGAATTCGGCCTGTCGCTGGGCCGCCTGAGCCACTCGCACACCAAGCACGCCGCGAAGGCCGCTTGAACTTGCTGTGGCGAAATCAGCCGTGATGAAAGCAACCGCGACGGAACCGAGCGAGATGGAAACAAGACGGTGAAGGTCACCTACGAAAGTCGTCTGACAAGTCTCGCCGCCGGCGCGCGCGTCCTCGTGCGCTGGCTGGTGAGTCCTGCCGGTGCCATGCTCGCGGCCCTCGTGCTGATTGCCGCGTTTCGGTTGGCGACGTTGGGGACTCTCGCGCTCACCGACAATACCGAAGCCCGCTATGCGGAAATCGGTTGGCAGATGTGCCGCTCGGGCGATTGGGTGACGCCCCGACTGTACATGTCCGGCGAGCTGGTCCCCTTTTGGGCCAAGCCGCCGCTTTTTTTCTGGACGACCGCCTGGTCCTTCGGCGCGTTTGGTGCCTCGGAATGGGCGGCCCGCTTTCCGAATTTTTTGTTTGCGGCGTTAATGGTCGGCAGCACGATCGTTTTCGGCCGCAACCTCTGGGGAAATCGCGTCGGAGCTTTGGCCGGATTGATTCTGGCATCGTCCGGCCTCTTCTTTGTTTTGGCTGGTTCGTGCGTACTCGACATGGCGCTCGCGGCGAGCGTGAGTGCGGCTCTGATGTGCTTTGCTCTGTTCATCAAGGCGGGCGCGACGGGCGAGGCGAGTCAGCGTTGGTGGGGTCGCGCCTTCTTCGTGGCTCTGGGTTTCGGATGCCTGGCGAAGGGACCGGTGGCCGTCGTGCTGGTCGGGCTCTCGCTGGCAGCCTGGATTGTGATGACCAAAGAGTGGCGAGCCGTCCGAAAGCTCCCCTGGTTCACGGGCGTTCTGCTGGTGAGCGTCATCGCAGTTCCGTGGTACCTGTTGGCCGAGCGCGCGACGCCGGGATTCCTACGCTACTTCCTGGTGAACGAACACATTCTGCGTTACGTCCGATCGGATTACGGCGATCTCTACGGCAACGGACGCACGCAGATCTACGGGGCCAGTTGGGTGATGCTGGCGGTCACGTTTCTTCCCTGGTCGCCCTGGCTGATGCGTTGCGGCATCGATCGCTTGCGTCGCCGCGGCGGCGGGTGGCACTGGCGGCTTGCCCGCCAGTGCGATTCAGCGAGCACGCCTCGCGACGCGTGGCTGCTCTTCGCATTGTGTTGGGGGCTGACGCCGGCCATCTTTTTCACGCTCTGTCGGCAGATCCTTGTCACGTACATGCTGCCGGGCTTTCCGGGTCTCGCCTTGGCCACTGCCGTGTTGTTGGTGCGCTGGGCCGAGTCTGAGCGGGCGGCGGTCTTGTTGCGCGGACTGCGGATTTTTTCAGCCGGCCTGGGCGGGCTGCTCGCCGTGGCGCTCATCGCCCAGATCGTGCTCGGCCCGCTGTCGCCGCTCTTGGCAGCAACATTGCTCGCAGTCGGCCTCTTCGCAGGACTGTTGTTCGCCGGGTTTCGCCGCTCCGACTCCGGTGTACTGTTGACGGCCGTCGGGTTCGGCAGTCCGCTGCTCGTGGCGATGTTTACGATTGCCGTGGCGCCTGCCGTCAACGAAGCGTTCTCGACCAAGACGATTCTCGCCTCGACGGCCGCGTTGCCCGAATCTGCCAATCGCGAGGTCTTCTTTCCGCTGACCGAAGAGTACTCGGCCGAATTTTATCAGGAAGCTTTCCTCGGCGGCCGGATCGAGCATCAACGCCACAAGGGCCTGACCCTTCTCGTGCAAAAGCTCCAAGAGCCGGCCCCCGAGCTGTTCGTCTTCCGCCGCAACGCCTGGGAAGAACTCGAGCCCGCAGTCCGCGCCTCGCTCGAGCCGGCCACCGAAACGCCCCACTGGGTCGCCTGCCGATCGCGCGGGCCTGCCCCGCGCGAAGCCGCCCGCATCGCGGTCAAGGCCACTGCGTCGGGCAACTGAATCACGGCTAGTGGACGACTGAGACGTGAGCTAGCCGAAGAGCCATCGGAAGAGCGCGCCACTCCGCGGGCTGATGATCGAATCGAGAAGCGGCACCTCGACCAGGACCGAGTAAATAATGGCGAGCGCCTCGAGCGGGGGAATCTCCCCCTTGCGGGTCGTACCATTTCTTCCTGGCGGCCAAACGCAATGCGAAGTCGCGTTCAAGCTGTTCGTCGCTCATGGCGTCAATCTCGGGTCCAGTCGTTCAGCACGGATCCGGCAGACGATGCGGGTCGTGGGTCGATCTTAGAGACCACAGATCCGCAGGATGCCGACGATCAATCCGGTGAACCAACCGAACCAAACGAGAGCATTCCAGGTCTTGCCCCACGGAATTTCCGGGCCTCCGACTTGTTCGACGACGTTCCAATGCCACTTGCCCCCTCGAAAAATCGCGGGAAGAGCCATGAGCGGTCCCAGCAAGATCACGAAGCCGTCGCAATGGTTTCTCACCAACATCATTTGCAGTCGCTCGGCTAATCCCGAGCCGAAGCACACGGCCACCCAAGCGACGATGAGCAAGAACAGGAGCAGGCGATTCGCGAATGGCATGTTGTTGAACAGCCACGGACGCTCCGGATCGCCTAAAGTCCTCATGCCGTCATTCTAGCGGCGGGTCAAAATCGCACAAAATGAGTTCATCGAGAGAGGCGGTCAGCTTTGAATTCGACGAAATCTTGGCACAACGAGGGAATTATCCGAAGCGGCAACAGTCTTTAAGTGCGGGGGGTTGCCGTGTCGATCGTGTCATTTGCAGTTGCCGCGGCCTTAGCGCTTGCCGGGATCGCAATTTCGGTCTATGGCATCGCAAACGAGCACTTCAAACCAACGGCGATCGGCCTCGTGCTGATCTTCGGCTCGGGCGTCTTCGCCACACTCTGCCTGGCAGCAAGAGCCCGCAGCAAGGATTGATCCACACAACTCGCACGCACTACCTCTGGAGGATGGTGTCCTTCGTCGAGTCAAAGGCGACGCTGCGGCGCCGATTACTTTGATGAGACTGTCCAGTAATTCGATGCGAACAAGGAGCCCTCGCTCACGCTTCGGGTTGGTGTGTCGCATGCATTAACCCGACGCGTAAGCGAGGGCACTGCCGGAAACGCACCTCGAATTACCGGACACCCTTATTACTTTGATGTCCGCGTCAACGCAAAGTAGATGACGTAGAACCACGAGAGGATTCCCGCAAGGATCGCCCACAAGATTGAACGATTGCGGTCCCACGAACAAACCACGGCGACGACCGAGCCGAGCCCGATCCCCGTCTGCGTTACGATCACTGATTGATCGGCGATCTGAGCCAGTAACATCGATCGTTCCCCTTAACGTCCACGGTTCCGCCGGCAAACCCAGACTGCGAAGCCGACAAGCATTCCGGCGATCGAGCAGGGTATCGCGAACACTCCCATCAGGATGGGGTAGGCGAGCAGGGCCTCGAGGGATAGGTCGCCTCCAATGGCAAAGCAACTCGTCAAGAACGCGAACGTGACGGCGCCACCCACGATGAGACCCCGCGTGCCCCACTTTGCAATCGGCTCATGCATTGGAGTGGTGACAGGTCGCTCCGACTCTTTCAGCCAGCGCTCAACGGCCTTCCACCCAGGCCTGTCCGAAAAATCGGTCTCGCTCATGCCGTCATTCTAGCGGCGGATTCGGGCACATCAGAGATCGAGCCGTTGGGGTCGCAGCCGTGGGCGAAAACGCCGCGTGCCATGCCCACGGCTCGGCGTGGGCATGTCTTTCGTTTGTCGCATTGCTCGCGGCATTCAATGAGATCCGCGACGGGCCTGGGTTTGAAAAAACTGATCTTGGCAGAATTCAGTTTTTGTGGCTGAATGGAAGTAGCGGTTTTTGTGCGCGCGGTTTGGTGCGCGCGGTTGGCGGCAAGCGGGGTCGGTCGGACGACGAGTGGCCCCTCACCCGCCGAGTTGTCCGGGCCAGGCGTTGCCGAAAGCACCTAGGTAGTTTCACGGGGGGTTGGGTCGGGTCACGAATTTCTGATAGGTCGGTGACCCACCAAATTGGTGACCCGACCCCCGACCGGCACGAGGAAGTCGACGCCCGCGAAGTCAGGTCCAGACTTTCTCAGCGGCGCGCCGGGAAAGGATCCCCGGCGGGAACGAAAAAGGATCCCCGCCGGTGATGGGGATCCTTTTTCACTATAGGGAGAAAAGATCCCCGGCAGCCCCGGCGAGCCGACTGCCGACGGTCCAAATCCGGTCCGGAAACGTTTCGCACCCAACAGGAGATCGGACCCGAAGCGGCGGAACGAAAATACAGCCCTCACCCCGGCCCCCTCCCAGCGGACTGGGGGGGAAAAACGGGACGGGACAGATTGGCACTAACTCAAGAGACCCTCACCCCTGAGCCCTCTCCCATCGGAATGGGAGAGGGTGAAAGGAGCGGGACAGGACACCGTTTCTATGGAGAGCAAAGCAGCAAGTCCGACCAAAATTGGGTCGGTACACTCGCACCGGGTATAGGGGGAAGAGTTGACCCAATTTTTCGTCGCGCGAAATGCCGGGCGGCTGGTGAAGCTCTGTCCGGTGGGTCGGGACACTTTGTTTCACCAGGTAGTTGACCCAGCAAAGTAGTTGACCCACCTGCGGCGAATCGGTCCGGACACTTTCTCGGGCTGCGGTCCCTGGCTTCACTGCCTGCCGTCTTCCGAGAGGGGCCGGGCCGTGATTTCTTTCCAGTGTCGGATGTCGATTTCGAGCGGGCCTTGGGCGTCGCTGAAACCGCCCTTGCGCGCGAGATATTCTTCCAGGCGGCCGACTTTTTGTTCCGGCGTCAATTCGCCCGGATGATCGCTGCCGGGCGCGCGGCCCCAGACGATTCGCGAGCCACCCGTGGTCCGCAGGGCATAGACCATATCGTTGGGGTTGGCGTTCGTGTTGGTGTTGTCGGGGGGGACGTTGGGAATTTCGATCGCCCGGAGTTGCAGTTTCTTCCACGACGGGCCGAGAACGTCGGCAATCTTGGCGGCGTCCTCAATGGTGCGATCGTGCCAGGTGTTGCCTGCTTCGGTCGGAGGAGCCGAGCGGGCATTTGAGATGACGGGGAATTCGTCGTCGGCCGGCGGCAGATCGGGGGGCGGCAGTAGGACGGCGTGCTTGTCGACGGTAAACCGCTCGGTCGCGGTGACGACGAAGGCCGCGGGTTTGCGGTATTCGAGAACCACCATCACGCGGTGTGGAAACTCCTTGCGAACGCTGACCACGTGGTCGACCCACGGATGTTTCTGGAACGCGGCGGCGATGTCGTCGACCAGCCGGGGTTCCAACGCCGAAAGCTCCTTGGGCAGGCCGCCTTCGCGAACCACCTGGCGCAGGAACGTCCGCGGCACCCAGGGCGGCGCATCGGTCACGTGGATGTCTTCCGCCTTCACCACGTATTCCGGCCGGTGGGTCAGGTCGGGCAGCCACTCGAGCGCTTTGGGAGCCAGAAAGTACGCGGCGATGCCAGCGATGACCAGAAGTACGATGGCCGGCCCGAGGATCCAGCGCGCGAGCAGGCTGGTCTCTTCTTCCTCCGCGTAGACGACGTCGGAGTCGGAATCCTTCAGGCTCTTTCGGCGTGCCATGCCCGTAACCGATGGGGTCCCTGGAGGATCGATCTGCGGCCATGGGCCGCAATCAGCGAGCGTTCGATAGAGCGTTCACACAGTTCGCCCAAACAGATTCCGGCGTGGGCGGCGGCCTTCGGCAGCAGACTGTGCTCGGTCAGTCCGGGAATCGTGTTGACTTCGAGAACCCAGGGCCGGCCCTCTTGATCCAACCGCAAATCGACTCGCGCGAGGCCCTTGGTGCCGATCGCCAGTGCGGCACGACTTCCGGCATCGACCAGCGACGCCACCGCCGCGCGGCTCTCGGCAAACTCGAAGCGGTATTCCGTCGCCGCGTCTTCGTATTTTGCGATGAAGTCAAAGAACTCGCGTGGCGTGGAAATCTGAATCAGCGGCAGAGGCTCGTCATCAAACAGCGGCAGAGTCCACTCCGTGCCAGCGACGGCCCCCTCAAAGAGCGCGAACGAGTCGTAACTGAAACAACGCTCGAGAGCCGCGGGGAGCACGTCAGCCGAGCGAACGATGCTCACCCCCAGGCTCGAGCCCTGCGAGTCGGGTTTGACAACCAGCGGAAATCCGATGCGATCGGCCAGTTCGCGGCACCGCTGATTGCTGTCCGAGTCGTGCACCAGCACATAGACGGGCGTCGGCACGCCGCACTGGAAGAAGCGCTCCTTCGAGGCCGACTTGCTGAACGCCAACCGAGATGCTTCGGCTCCGCTGCCCGTGAAGACTACGCCCATGCGATCGAGGACGCCCTGGATCGTCCCATCCTCCCCGTTGCGGCCATGCAGAGCGAGAAAGGCGACGTCGACGTCGCGAAACAAGGCGGCTTCGGGGGGCGTCACGGCGGGGTCGATCAGAGTGACCTCGTGGCCGCGCTCCCGCAGCGCGTCGGCCACGCAACGACCGCTTTCTCGGCTGATGGCCCGCTCATCCGAGTCGCCGCCGCAAAGCACGGCGACGCGATACGTTTGCGTCTGCGAAAACTTGCTCCTCATGCCGACCGCCTCCTTGCGGTCCGTCAGCGAACTCGACTCGCTGCAAAAATCCCATCGCCGGGTGGCATGCTACGCCGTTCACATGACGGCGGTTGTTTTTGATTGAAGTCGTTTCGCTCGCTTCTGTTCCTGGGCAGTCGCCGGTTTGATATTCGGTGGTCCGGGAGGTTTTTCCCGCTTCTTGCGTGGGTAGTTTCGAGCCCG
>DASZIA010000447.1:0-33452 GCA_035949535.1 Planctomycetaceae bacterium
ACAATGTATCCCCGGGCGCCGAGGTACACCCTCGGCGCCCGGTCTGTAGGTTCTGCTGTGAAGCGACGATTGGAGTGATTGACCCAGAAATCACTTGTTCCAATTGCCTGATTGCTTCCGCCCGGCCGAAGCCGAACAGTACGTCGGATCCCCGCAAACCCTTCCGTACACAACAGAACCTCAAAACTATGCGCAGGCCCGCGTGCTTGCGCACGGGGCGATGTTCTCGTGAATGTTCGTATGAGAGATAAGTTGTTCGACGACGCGCTCCATCCGCATCGATCGCGAGCCTTTCACCAGCACGACGTCGCCGGGTTCAATCCAGCAGTCGAGGACTGCCGCGACGACTTCCTGGTCATCGCATTGGGCAAGTTGTTCGGAACGCATTCCCTCGGCGCGACCGCCGGCCACCAAATCGGCCGCGTATCGCCCGACGGCGATCAAGCCATCGATTCTCAGCCGCGCCACCGACTGTCCGACGCGGGTGTGCCAGGTCGCCGACTCAGTCCCAAGCTCGAGCATGTCGCCCAAGACCAGGATCCGGCAGCCGTCGCATTTCCAATCGGAAAGCAGCCGGCAGGCGGCTTCAGTCGAACTGGGATTGGCGTTGTAGGTATCGTCGATCAGCGTCCACGGACGGCGCTGCCGCACCTGGCAGCGTCCGGCGACCGACACGAATTGCGATAGGCCTTCGACGATTTCGCTCGGCTTCATTCCGACTTCCCGAGCCACGGCGATCGCGGCGAGGCCGGCGGAAAGATGATGCCGTCCGACGACCGGAATCCCGTATGTTGTCCCGTCGATGCGAAATCGGATCGTATGTTGGTCTGCTTCAACGCCAGTAGCGCGGAGGTGATTCTCGGCCGATTCGCCGACTGTGATCACGCGGCAGCGGGCCCGCGCGCCGGCCGCCTGACAGCGCGGATCGTCTCCGTTGATCACGGCAAAGCCACCCGATGGAAGTGACTCGAGCAGTTCCGCCTTCGTTGCGGCAATGCTTTCGATGCTGCCGAATCCTGACAGATGCGCGACGCCGACGTTCGTCAGAACGCCGACCTCGGGCCGGGCGATTTCGACTAACTCACGAATCTCTCCGCGATGCGACGCAGCAAGCTCGAGCACGGCAAACTCGTGGTGTTGTTCGACGTCGAGAACGCTCAGCGGCAAGCCGATCTGATTGTTGAAATTCTTCCGGCTGCGGTAGCCTTCAAAGGCCGAGCTCAGCGCGGAATACAGCATCTCACGCGTCGTCGTCTTGCCGACGCTCCCCGTGACCCCGATCACCAGCGCGTCCATGCGCTGGCGGTACGATCGGGCAAAGTCCTGCAATCCTTTCAGGACATCGGGGACGACGAGTGCCGGCACGTGGCCGGCGCTCGCCTTGTTTTCTTCAACGACGCAGGCGACGGCCCCACGGCCGATCGCATCCGCAACGAAGTCATGTCCGTCGTGCTGTTCGCCCTTGAGGGCGCAAAACAGGTCACCCGCTTGGGCCGTCCGCGAGTCGATCGTCACGCGATCGAACACGACCTCGGCGGGGTTAGCGGCGATTGCTCGCCCTCCCGTCGCGGTCTGTAACTCGGCGAGCGTGACGCGTTCCATACCGGTCGGCCCTGCAGCCGGCCCGAGAGCCAGCAGCACGAACAAGCGAGACACGATGGTGATCAGTTCCGGCAACATGAGTCGCAATCTCAAACGGTTTGTCTGGCGGTTGCTCAACCGACGGATGCGGTAACCCCGGCGGCCGATCTGCGCCGCACCAAAACTTCCCGCACGACGTCGCGGTCGACGAAAGGCACTCTCCGGTTGCCGATGATTTGTTCCCGCTCGTGACCTTTACCGGCCACAAGGACGCAGTCGCCCGGCTCGGCGAATCCAATTGCTCGGCGGATGGCCTCGGCGCGGTCGGGCTCAATGACCGGCTCCTGGGCCGCCCGCGAACAGCCGCTGACGACTTCGCGAATGATTTGTTCTGGGTCTTCCGAACGGGGGTTGTCGCTGGTGACGATCGCCAGATCGGCCTCGGTCAGGGCGCGGCCAATCAACGGGCGTTTTGTGCGGTCGCGGTCCCCGCCGGCGCCGGCCACGCAAAGGACGCGGCCGTGCGACAGGCGCTTCAAGAAGCTGATCGAGCGGCGGAGCGCGTCTTCCGTGTGCGCGTAATCGACAAAGACGTCGAACGGCTGTCCACAGTCGACCCGTTCCATCCGACCGGGCACGATGCGCAGGCCTTCGATTCCGGCCTTGACCTCAGCGAGAGACAGGCCGAACCGCTCGGTTGCCGCGGCAGCCGCCAGGCAGTTGGAGACGTTGTGCCGTCCGACGAGCGTCGTCGTGACTTCGATCGAGTCGGTCGCGCGGCGGAGCAGGAATCGCGAACCCCGCAGCGATTCCTCGAGAATCGTGGCCCAGACGCGGGCCGGTCGCTCGAGGCCATAGGTCACCACCCGAGCATCTCCGGCCACTCGTCCGACGAGAGCCGAGCTGTGCGGATCATCGGCATTCAGGACGACAAGCGCCTGCGCCTTGAGATGTGTCAGCAGACGGGCCTTGGCCGCCCGGTAAGAATCGGCGTCGTGGTGGTAATCGAAGTGGTCGTGAGTGATGTTCGTGACGACGGCGACGTCGAACTCGGTCCCAGCCGTCCGTTCTTGCTCGAGGGCGTGACTCGAAACTTCGAGTACGGCGTGAGTCGAATCGGCCTCGACCATCGCCGACAGCCAGTGGGACAGCGACTGAGAGTCGGGCGTCGTCATCTTGGACGGCGACGAATGAACGCCGTCGTGGTATTCGATCGTTCCGAGCAATCCCGTGCGGCGTCCGGACGTTTCGAGGATTGATCGAATCAGCCAGCTCACCGTGGTCTTGCCGTTGGTGCCGGTGACGGCCGCCAGGTGGAGGTGTCGCGACGGGTAACCGGCGAGGGCTGAGCACAATTCGGCAAAGGCCTTGCGGGCATGAGGGACGACGCACTGGGGAATCTGAACATTGGGCAGCGGGCGCTGTACGAGGAGGCTGTTGGCCCCCCGCTTGATGGCCTCGTCGACGAAATCGGCGCCGTCGACGTGTGTGCCGGGAATTGCTGCGAAGAGCGTGTGAGGGCGGCACTGGCTGCTCTGCTCGGTGGCTTCGGTCACGCGGATATCCGCGCACCCGACGAAGCTCGCCGAGGGCAACAGAGTGCGGAGGCTGACGGGCACCCGCACGGGCAGGAACCGCTGGGTCATACGGCTCTCCGCCGAGGGCGCAGTCGAGCCCGCAGTCTGGTCGCGCGTGCCGAAAACGGGATGCACGCGCGTTACTGCCTGGGCACGAAGAACCCTTCGGCCGGCTTTCTTGAAAATCGTTAGTTGAGGAGGAAGAACAACAGAACGTTGAGGAGTTGCTGTTGTAGAGTTGACATTCGATCGCGGCATTGAAACCGCAATCAAGAGAGGGGCATTCTCACGATTCCGGCAAAAGCGTCAAGCCGATTTTGGAGATTTTTCAGCCGGCTTGTAAAGCTTACAGAACGCCTTTGAACACCGACTTCGGAATGCGCGCGAGCTAAGATGATTCGAGAAATCAGAGTCTGCTCCAACGGGAGGGCGAGGCTCCTGCCGAGCTTCTTGGTTGTCGAAGACGAAATCCGGCTCAGCGGGAGCTTCGCCCTCCCGAATTGAGCGCGCGGCATTTCCCGATGCAGATCCCCAACGACATCCTCAAACAGTGCTGGTTTCTGGCGGGTCCGACAGCCTGCGGAAAATCCGAGGCGGCGATCGTTCTCGCGGAACGACTCGACGCCGAGATCTTGTCGATGGATTCCATGTCGCTCTATCGCGGCATGGATCTCGGCACCGCCAAACCGTCAGTTGCGCAGCGCGCAATGATTCCGCATCACCTGCTCGATTTGTGCGAACCGCACGAGGCGTTCAGCGTCGCGCAATATCTCGCAGCGGCCGATGCTGTCGCGCGAGGCGTTGTTTCTCGCGACCGTGTGCCGTTATTTGTGGGGGGGACCGGACTTTATCTGCGCGCTTTGCTGCGCGGAGTGTTCGACGGCCCTCAAATTCCGCCCGAGTTGCGAAAAGAATTGGAAGCCGACGTCGAGTCCTCTTCGACTCAGCAACTTCACGAGCGGCTCGCCCTTGTGGATCCACGGGCCGCTCGAAGAATTCACGCTCGCGACGGCAGGCGGATCGTGCGCGCCCTCGAGGTCTTCCTCACGACAGGACGGCCCCTCTCGGAGCAACAGCGGCAGAATGTCTTGCCGCCTCGAGATCGGCCGCAAAATGTGTATTGGCTCTCTCCGCCGCGTCGCTGGCTTTACGAGCGCATCGACCGCCGCGTCGAGCGAATGTTCGCGGAGGGGTTAGTCGACGAAGTCTGCCGATTGCTTGCCGCGCCGCTGGGCCTGAGCCACACGGCTCGGCAGGCGCTGGGCTACAAGGAAGTGCTCGCGCACTTGGAGCAGGGCGTGCCGCTCACCGAGACCCTCGCACTGATTCAGACGCGAACCCGCCAGTTCGCCAAGCGGCAGCACACCTGGTTTCGCCACTTGGAAGAATGCCGACCGGTCGAGATGACCGGGGCGGAGACGGCCTCTCAATTGGCCGAAATGGTCCTGAAAGCGCCCGGCGCGACCGCCGTATAGCCGAACTCGTTGGCAGCCCGAAGGGATCAGCGCTTAAAGGCGTCGTAAAGCACGTAAACGACGCACGCCGCGATCAACACGTTCTTTGGAATGGGGACGTACCCGAGGTACGTCAGCGTGCAGACCGTGGTCAGGACAAAATAACCCATTCCTCGAGTTCCCGATCGCAGCCTCGGCCCGCATGTTCGACGATTCTGGTCACGGCTCGCGGGGCTCCGAGAGCATTAAAAGCAGGCAAACAAACTGTAGCCCAAAAGCAACCTGGTGCCGCAGCCCCTTCGAGAAAAATTCACCGATTGCGCGTTGCGTTTCGGCAACATTCCGGCAAGCCAGACGCCCGCCGATAAGTCCCGCTACTTAGCGGTAACCCGCGTCGGACGCGCCGGTTCGGGGCTGGTGAAGCCGCTCTCTGAATCTTTCGACGAAAGATTAGGCAGCCCGCCTGAGGCGCGTGGGGGTAGCGTCTTGAAGAAACACCATAGAATGGATGTTTCCGAACACCGGACTGCTTTCAAACCGGCCATCCTGCCGGGCAATCCGCATCGGGACCGGTGTGGTCGGTCCCAGCATAGTCGACACGATCTTTCCGTGGATTTCCGCTCCTGGAACCACGGTCAGACGATAGCGCTTCAAAATTGACGGGAGCATTGTCCGCAGGGTGTTCATCGCCAGCGGAGCCCCAATGCACATCTTGGCGCCGGCGCCGAACGGCAAATAGGCGTACGGCGACACCGGCCCCTCGAGCCAGCGGTCGGGCCTGAACACTTCCGGATCGGGATAAAGCTCGGGCATGTGGTGCGTGACATACTGGCTGAAGACGACGGGCGTCCCGCGATTGAGCGGAACATTTCGCAGCATGGTCGGGACCGCACAGATCCGCTGTGAGTACGACGAAGCCGGCAGGATCCGCATGCTTTCCCGCAACACGCGTTCTGTCAGCGGCATGCGGCCCATCTCATCGTAGGTGGGGCAATCCCCCTGCATCACGTCGGTGATCTCGCGATGCAGTTGCCGCATGATCGTCGGATGTTGTGCCAAGAGGAACAGGGTCCAGGTCAGGGTATTGGCCGTGGTCAGGTGGGCGGCGCCGTAGAGCAACGCGACGTGCCCGATTATCTCCTCGTCCGACACTTTGTGGTCGAGCTCGTTCGCACGAATCAAGAGTGAGAGCACGTCATCGCCCGCCTTGCGCGACGCGCGTCGCAGGCGGATCATCTCGCGAATCTCGGCCTCGAGTCCATTCGCAAAATCGAGCAATCCGTTATAGCGATCGTTGATTTGCGGATCGGAGACGAAGGCCCCCATACCCGTTTCGTGATTCATCTCGACCCAACGGTCGATCATGTCCCCGACTCTCCAGGCGAACTCAGGCTGCTCGACTCCGAACAAAAGAGCACTCGTGATGTGAAGCATGATGCGCGTCATCTCGACGTGCATGTCGCGGTCTTCGCCCACCTTCCACGAGTCCAATAGCCCCCGCGTCAAATCACAAATCGGCCCGTGGTGAAACGGCAGCGCCTTGCGCTCGAACGGGCCCTTGACGACGCGGCGATG
Organism: Planctomycetaceae bacterium; assembly: GCA_035949535.1. GTDB lineage: Bacteria > Planctomycetota > Planctomycetia > Planctomycetales > Planctomycetaceae > DASPSM01. The sequence goes on from DASZIA010000447.1 coordinate 6,188, forward strand.
CTCCTTGTGAGCCTCACCGTTCATACTCATGATTCCGGACGTCAGCCGGCGCTGGGCGGAGTTTCGCGGTCCGCGAATGGCGAAGAAACGCGAGTGAAACGTTTCGCAGTCTGACAGAATCCGCTGATTCCATTCCGGACCGAAGACGAACACGATCTTTTGCGTGTTCTCCTCGAGCACGGCCAGGTTGCCGTGCCGAGTCCGCAAGCTCAGCATGCAGGCCATCGGGTCTTCGGCGAAGTCGAGGAGCCGACCTTCGGTGACTGGAAGAGGCTCGTTGGCGTCGCCCGCCTCGGCGGGGCGCGGAAAGATCTGCATCAACCCGCTTCCTGTGGTTTCCACTCAATCAACGAGGGCTGGTCTGACGCCATCCGGCCCTGCTTTCCAGGCAGGGCTACTTATTCCGAATGTTCGTGGCCGTCAACGCCGATTCCGCCGGCCGCGAGCGCAGGTCATTGGACCCTTCCATGTAATAATAGCAAATCTGAGTGGAGTCGGTGGTCTACGTTTTGTTTGACGGCGCGCAAGTTTGAGAGATTTTGCCCATACCACGCATTTTCCGAACCAAACCGTAAGGGAAATGGCCGAAGAGAATGCCGGACCCTATTCGTTTTGGTCGCAATACGGGCATTTTTCCCCGTAAATCACCTTCCCGCACTCCATGCACTCATGGGGCCCAAAGAAGAAGGGGGCCGGGGAGGACGCGCGACTGTAGGCAAGATAGCAGAAAATGAGCACGATAAAGGCCGAAAAGAACCAGTAGTGCCAGCCCAGCAGTTGCGACATCACAAACACCAGGGAGACGCCGCAGACCAAATAAACGGTCAGATCGTGCCATCTCCGGCGCCGAATTTGGGCCTTGCGAAAGGCCGATCGGGCTTCATGGTTGAAATGCGACCGCAGGAGTTCAGACTTTTCGCGGGAGACGGAGGCCCGCTCCTCGGCATCGATGGCTTTCAGTAAGCGTTCGGCGCTGTCGAGGATGCGGTACGTGTCGTCGAAATCGAAATCGGTCTGGTGGGCCCATCGGTTGCGATACTCGCGCAACTCGCTGACCAGGCTGCGTTCTGCGTGGTCCAGCTTGCCTCGAAACACACGATTCCACTGGTCCCACATCACGGTCAACAATGCGTGAGCATCCCAGCGCATGTCGGAGCCGGATTTTCCGGTTCCGCGGTCATCGCGAAAGCTCTGTTGAGCGACATTCCGCCAGTCGTCGCGATAAACGTCGACCAGCGACCGTTCGACGTAGGGCGCCAAACCGGTCGACAGAGAATCCAACGCGCGCGTGACTCGTTCACGATCTTTCCGCACGGCCTAATCTCCAGCAAAGTGACCAGCCAAGTGTAGGTCACGCGGCGGCCCCCAAGGGGAGCGCCTTTGCACCAGCGACCACTGGCTGTTTAAGCGCGTGCGGCTTTACTGCTACAGACGTGCGAATCGAAAGAACCGGTAAATCCGAGTCTTCGTGAAGGGAGGGTTGATCAGGGGCAAAACCTGCGCGCGATCTTCGCTTTAAGGAGCATCCTGGAAAACGCTAACTCCCTTGGCCCGCGCCTTCTCCAGGATCTCGCGAACCGCGTTAATGAGCAGATCGCCCACCGCAACGACGTGCGTCGTCCCGGTCTTCTCCTTGCAGTGCAGCTGGCGTACCTTGCGCCCGCGAGGGCCGGGGACGGTGGCAAAACGAATCTCGCTCAAATCGTCGAAACGAACGGTGTGGACGCTGGGCTTGAACCACATTCCGTAAGAGGCCTCGAAGTGGTCCGCATCGACCACAACACGGTCCATGTACATCCCCGGCGCGACGAGGGCCAAGGCAACAGGACCGACCACGGCCAGGACGAGGGCAAAGCGTGCGCCCCATTGGCGGATAGAGACGTGGTCAAATCGTTTGCTCCCTTGGTAGATAAACCAGGCCAGCGGAAGCGCAACGATTCCGCCAAGAATCACCAATGGCCCCACCCACTTGGCGAAATGATAGATCGACTGATCCCCCTTCGTGATCCGCTCGTAACATCCGGACAGGAAGCAAACAACCAGCAGAGCCGAAAAACGTTTCGCCGAGCGCGTCTGAATCTGGCTGCTCATCGGGACTCTTTTTTCGCGTTTCATCTCTGTTCGGGAACAGAAGGGGACGCAGCAGGGACGCAGACCATTGTCTGACCGCGCGATGTTCGCGCTGTCTCAAACGCGGACGAAGATTCGCCGGCGATAGAGCCACAGACAAATCAGCCAGATCAGAAACAGAATCGCGAACTCGTGCCAGATCGGAGTGTAAATGCTGTCGTGGCCATAGAAGAAGTCGGTGACGGAAGCGTGCCCGAGCCAGCGGACGAATGACAGGTTGCCGACTGACGGAAGGCGATTTCCCAGCTTCACAATCAATCCGTGCAGGCCCTGGTCGAACGTTCGGAGATGAATCCGAAGCATCGATGAAAGCCAGCTGTCGGAAAGGTGAGCCACGCAGTAGACGAGAATCGAATTCATCCCGACGATCGCCAACGGAAACGCCAGCCGGCGGTGCCCGCGCATGTCGACGACCCAATAAAACAGCCCGAGGAACCAGAAGCACCATCCGGCACTGAATACGGCCCAAGAGGGCGTCCAGATCCGCTTCACGATCGGACAGAGCGAATAGTTGAGACGGTCAAAATGGAAAGGCCAAATCGTGGTGTCGACCGCCATTGAGATCACGATGCAGCCGAGTCCCGCCGCCATCAGCGTTGCGAGCTTCTTTCCTTGCGTCCAAGGCCCCCGCAAGAGCTGCCCGGCCATTACGCCGATTAACATCGTGACAATTGAAGGAATGAAATTGAGCGTCTGGTAGCCGCCGCCGTTGACCCAAAACTTTTTGCCTTCCCAAGGTTCGCCCGGTCGCGGAAAGAGATTGAGAAAGACTCGATCGGCGGCCGCGGCCGCGTTGGTGTGCTTGTTCCAGTGCTCCGCCAGCCGGGCCGGTCGCAGTCCGGCGCCGGTAAACTGGTTCCAGTCTTCCGGCTTGCCCCCGCGCTCGGTGAGATACTTCGTGACCTGATTTCCGTCAGCCGGGGGGAGAGGATACCGATCGAACGCGAACCAGTAGCCTCCGAGGATCACAAGCACCGCGACGCACTGCGCGACAAACGGCGCTCGCAGCAGGATGAACACGAAGATGTAGCCCAGCCCGATCTGTGTGAGCACGTCCTCAAAGGTGAAGTAGGTCATCGACGAGTGGGTCGAACGCAGAAAAATTCCGAGCCCGATGAGAATCAGCGATCGCACCAGGGCATGGCCGAACTGCACGCCCCACGAATCGCCCCGCGCCTCGCGCTTGGCGAACGAAAAAGGCATGGCCACGCCGACCATGAACATGAACGCCGGCTGAATCAGGTCCCAAGCGACGCATCCGGTCCACGCCACGTGGTCCAATTGCCAGGCGGCCGTGTTCCAAAACATCTTCCACGGTTTGCCGTACCACCTGCCGTCGAACTGGGTCAGCATCTCGGGGTTGCGCTTGACGAGGCTGGTAATGCCCCAGCCGCCGGAGACCATCAGCAGCATCGTGAAGCCGCGAAAAGCGTCCAAGGACATCAGACGCTCGGGCAGCGTTTTCGGGGTGCTTTTGAGCGGCTTTTCCGAGGGCGGTGATGCGGGCTTGGCGGCAGGACTGGGCGCCTTGGATCCCTCTTCGCGCTGCTTGAACGCCATCTCACGAACTCCTTGTTCGCCCGGCTCGCCGCGGCGGGGCGTTCGGATCACGATCCGGCCACCACTGCGACGGCATGTGCGCCTTCTTGGCGATGCGGAAGGCGATTGTCGGAGAAATTTTGTTCTCGGTCAAACCTTGTTTGGGCGGGCGGCTGAAAGGGAACCGCACTCCTGGTAAACTGTCGCCAGTCCTCCCAACGACTTCGTGCCCACCCCGCGAACCCGCCCTCCTCGACAAGGGATAACCCCATGACCCACAGAAAGCGATCCACACGCCGCGAATTTCTCAAGACGGCGGGAGCCGGCGCTGGGGCAGCATTCGGCGTCCCCTTCATCATCACCTCTGGCGCCCTGGGCAACAGCGAACGGCCGGCCGCCAGCGATCGCATCGTGATGGGCGGGATCGGCATCGGCAATATGGGGCGCGGCGATCAATGGGGGTACTTGAATCGCAAGGATGTGCAGTACGTGGCAATGTGCGACGTGCGCGAAGAAGTGCGTCAGCGGTCGCAGGCCACGATCGACGGGCACTACGGCAACCACGACTGCAAGACTTACAACGACTTTCGCGAACTCTTGGCGCGCCCGGACATCGACGCCGTTCACATTGCCACGCCGGACCATTGGCACGCGATCATCACCATCGAAGCGTGCCGCAACGGCAAGGACGTTTTCTGCCAGAAGCCCGAAACGCTCACGCTGCGGGAAGGTCCGCTGATGATTGCCGCGGCACGGCGGTACGGTCGCGTCGTCTCGGGCGGCAGTCAGCGTGTGCTCGAGGATTATCGAAAACTCGTCGAACCGGTCTGGGCCGGCGAATTCGGCAAGATCAAGTCGATTAACGTCAACGTCGGGCCCCTTCCCAAGCTGTGCAATCTTCCCCCCGAGGAACCCGCCGAGAAGATGGATTGGGATATGTGGCTCGGTCCGGCCCCGTGGGCGCCGTACAACTCGAAGCGTTGCAGCGGCAGCTATTCGATCAACGGGGCGAGTTGGCGGTCGTTCAGTGACTATTCGGGCGGCGGAATGACCGACTGGGGCGCCCACCACTTCGGCGGCGCGACGTTCGTCTGCGACGTGCGCGAATTGCAGCCCGAGGAAGTGATCTATCACGACGACAAAGACGGCAAATACCTCGCCTATCGCTATCCGAACAGCCTCGTCCTCTACCACAACCGGCCGCACTCGCAAAACATGCAGGTCGAAGGAACGCCGGGTGAAAAGCTGACGCCCAAGCCCGTGCCGACGTATCAGGGAGGCGACAACATCGGTGCCGACTTCATTCACTGCGTGAAGACGCGCGAAAAGCCGTTCCGCGACATCGAGCTGGCCGTGAACACGGCCGTCGTCTCGCACCTCGGCAATATCGCCTACCTCTTGAAGCGCTCGTTGAAATGGGACGCCGCCAGGCAGGAATTCCCCGGCGACGCCGAGGCCAATCGCCTGGTCGACCGGGCACGCCGCGAGCCGTGGCAGGTGTAATTCGGGCGTGACGCGCCGCCTCGATCGATCCCGAAGCACGGCTTCCAATCAGACCAACCTCCGTACCGAGGACAAAAATATGCTGGCCGACGCTTTTGAAACGCTCAAAAAATTCGATTGGGGAACCGATCTGAGCGTTCTGGCCCCGATCGAGGACGCCGTGATCGCCGCCCACGGCGACTCGGGTGTCAGCCAGGATCTGGAGAACCGCCTGATTGCCGCGCTCAAGGGTAACCTGTCGCGCGGCGCCCACGGCTACGTCTGCCGCAAGTTGGCGATTGTCGGCACCGCGGTCGCCGTGCCGACGCTTGCTGGACAACTTGGGGACAAAGATCACTCGCACATGGCACGCTATGCGCTCGAGCGAATCAACGCTCCCGAGGCGGGAGCCGCCCTACGCGATGCGCTGGGCACGGCGAATGGAACTCAAAAGCTCGGCGTCATTGGCTCGCTCGGGTCACGTCGCGATTCGGCCGCCATCACGCCACTGAGTAAGTTACTGCCGACCGACGATCCGGCTGTCGCTCGCTCCGCGGCTTTGGCAATGGGAGCAATCGGAACGGCCGAAGCCGCGTCGGCACTGCAAAGTTTTCTTCCCGGCGCAAACGACGACCGGCAATACGTGATCGACGCCCTTCTTTCCTGCGCGGAAATGCTGCTGGCAAGCGACAAACAAGTTGAGGCGACTGCCATTTACAAGTCGTTGTCTGCCGAACAACAGCCACGACTCGTCCGTCTGGCCGCCACACGCGGCTTGTTGGCCTGCGCCCGAAAGCAGTCTTAGCCACTTCACGCGATTACTGGCGATTCAATCGGGAGACGGCGGAATGTTACTGCGAGTTTTGTGCAAGTGTTTGCTCTTCGGATCCCTCTTGATGGTGTCGGCGGTGCCGTTGCAGGCTGCCGACGCGTCGCCCGACGAATTCGCCCAGTTGATCGTCAAGCTGATTGGCGACCACGACAAAGAGTTCCGCGCGGCGGGACTCGAGCAGGTGCGGACGGCCGCTCGTGGTCAGGCTTTCACGCAACTCTTCGCCTCACAGCTGCCAAAGCTGGACGCCGGTGGGCAGGCCGCCCTTTTGGATGCCTTAGCTGATCGCGGCGATCGCACCGCGCGTTCGTCCGTCCTCGATTTGCTCAGCTCCAGCCACGATCAAACCGTGCGCGCGGCAGCGATCCATGCGCTCGGCCGGCTGGGAACGCCGGACGACCTCCCGCTGCTCATCAAGTCGCTCTCTGCCGGCTCGACCGTCGAACAAATCGCGGCCCGGCGGAGCCTGATTGAGTTCCCCGGCGGGAATGTCAGTCAGGCGCTCGCGGCCGATCTGCTCTCGGAATCGCCGAGCGCAAAAGGCGCTTTGGTCGAGGTGTTGGCGACGCGGCGGGCCAGCGATCAATCACCCGCATTCTTGGCGGCGATCGTCGACGACAACGCTCGAGTGCGTCGAGCGGCGATGGCCGCTCTGGGCCAGATCGGCCGTCCCGAGCAAATCGCTCCGATGTTGGCCGGCGTGCTCAAGGCCCGCAAGGGGTATGAGCGGGACGCGGCCGAAAAGAATGTCGCGCTGGTCTGCGAGCGCGTCGACAATCCGGACCAGCGTGGCACCCTCTTGATCGAGGCCCTAAATTCGGTGGATCAGTCTCAGCGCGATCAGCTGTTGTCATTGCTGGGGCGTGTCGGGGGCAAGAAACTGATCGACTTCGTCGCGGCGATTGCCAGGGGCAACGACAGTGCGCGTCGGCAACTTGGCATCGACGCGCTCAGCAAATGGCCCGACGCCAGCGTGGCCGACACGTTGCTCGCGATCGCCACCCAGGCCAGCGACCTCGCCGAGCGCAGCCAGGCGTTCCGGGGTTATGTGAAGGTCTCCGCCGCGCGCGACGGCCGAACCGACAAAGAGCGGCTCGAGCGCCTGAAGCAGGCCATGAAGGTCGCGAAGTCTCCCGAGGATGTGACGCTTGTCATCAATCGGGTCCGCACGGCGTACGACGTCGAATCGGTGCGGTTCGTGCTTCCCTACGTCGATCAGCCGGACTTTGCCCAGATCGCCTGCGAATCAATCGTCGAAATCGCCCACCACCGCGAAGTTCGCGACCCAAACAAGGCCGAGATCGACAAAGCGCTCGACAAGGTGATCGCCACGAGCAAGGATCCCGTCGTCGTCGACCGGGCCAATCGCTACAAGCGGGGCGAAACTTGGCAGCGCCCGGGACGAACGTCGCGCCCGTAAAATAAACGGAGCGATGAGCAGCTACCGCGGGCACTCGCCGTGTAACTGTCGTAGGCGCGTCACCCGGTGATTGCCTTCCCGCCTCCTGTCCATTTTTTCCGTTCGGTAGCATACGAACACCACATATAGTGGACTTGGCGCAACATTCATCAAGATCTATATTGTACAAAAGGCCACTTAATGAGCGCGCTGGCTGGACAAAAGCGAAATTAATTTAGCTGCGAGAGGCTCCGATGGCTGCAAGCAATGACGACCTGCGGCGACGTGTTGAACGAGCACAGGAGACATTAGATACAGAGCTGAAGCCGTGAGTCGATCCCAAGACTGATGTGGGCGCGGCGGTCATCGCTAAGACCTGCTTGGCGCTGCGGAATAATAACGGCGGCTTTCTTTTGATCGGCTTCAAAGACGACGGCAGGTGCCTCAACGACAAGGTGCCCTCAGACGTTCGCGCGACCTACCACGTCGACGTGATTCACGAAATCATCACCAAGTTTTCGTCGGACCCTTTCGAAGTAGGAGCTCACTTTCTCGAACGTGATGGTCATCTTCGCGTGATGATCGAAGTCGATCCAGGTGTGAAAACGCCGGTGCTCTGCCACAACGACTTGCCTCGGTCTAACACGCCGACACATGAAAAAGCAGCCCTCCTGGCGCGGAACCATTTGTACGTGAGAACGTTGAGGACGAATGGTCGCTTCAGCTCAGCATGTGCAACCGCCGCAGACTGGCCTCAGCTGATGGAACTCTGCTTCAACAACCGCGAGGCGAATATCGGCGCATTTATCCGGCGCCAACTCGCTGGGCTCGATGCCGCCTCACTGCTCGATGGACTTCAGGGCCTACTGAGTGCGGCCAAGGGGCCGACGCCCGTGGAGGCAGTCGACGAATATATGAACCGCTGTTTTGGACGTTACAGCGAGAGACGCGAGAAATCGCCTATCCCGATCCCCGACGTCGGAGTTCGGGAAACCGCGGCGATGATCGTGGGACAGTTCACACCGCCGGAACTCAGCCGTGAATATATGCTGATGAGGCTTGGCCGCGCTCCACGGCTTTCCGGATGGTCTCCCTGGGTCGGCCTTCTCAACGTTGAGTCGTCGCTGGGGAGGGTCGATTACGTCGATTCGGGATGGGAATCGTTCGAGTACGTGACGGTAATGTTCCCTTCAGTTGACTTCAGTCGGATCGACTCTTCGGGCAAATTCTACGCGCTTGAGGGATTTCGCGACGACCTCACCCAACATGTCCCCCCGAAGCAGTATCTCGAATTCGTGATCGAAACCGCTCGTGTCGCTGAGACTATGGCTACGTGTTTATTCTTCGCGAAGGATTTCTGCGGTCCTGAGAGCACAAATGAGCTGTGCTTCGGATTTCGATGGCGGGGTCTGAAAGGACGACGCTTGTCGTCGTGGGCTAATCCAGGCCGCTCGTTTGTCACGCGCGATGCTGCCGTACAAGACGAACTTGTGACACACGTGACGATCCCTATAGCAAGCGCGCCGGATGCAATCGGACTCCAAGTTGAGAGTGTGGTGAAGCCGCTCTTTCGCTTGTTTGGCGGCTGGGAATTCGAGTCGCAGGTTTTGCAACAGATAGTTGCGGATCGCATTCTCAATCACCGATAGCCTAACGATCTCACAGCAATTGTCGGGACCCGCTCACAGACCGCCGACTTGTGACTCCGTCGCTGCGGTACGGTCGCGGGCCCAAATTCGATCGAAATCGGGTAGCGCCTCAGCTTGCGTTTTTCTTATGCCAGCACGTCGCGGACGACGGTCCCTTCGACATCGGTCAGCCGAAAGTCGCGGCCGCTGTAGCGGTAGGTGAGCCGCGTGTGCTCGATTCCCATGAGCGCCAATACGGTGGCGTGCAGGTCGTGCACGCCGACTTTGTTGACGACGGCTTTGAAACCGATGTCGTCGGTCTGGCCGTACGACACGCCCCCTTTCACGCCGCCGCCGGCCATCCACGTTGTGAATGCGTGCGGATTGTGGTCGCGCCCTGTGCCACCCTTTTGCACGATCGGCAGCCGGCCGAATTCGCCGCAGCAGAGGACGAGCGTCGAGTCCAACAGGCCGCGGCCGGCCAGGTCGGTTAACAAGCCGGCGATCGGGGTGTCGACCTCATGGGCAAAGCCCGCGTGGTTCTTGACGATGTCCGCGTGGCCGTCCCAGCTCCGCTCGTTTTCCATTCCGCCACTGTAGATCTGCACGAAGCGCACGCCGCGCTCCACCAGCCGGCGGGCGATCAGGCACTGACGGGCGATGTGAGCGCATTTTGGATTGTCGAGGCCGTAGAGCGCCTGGGTCGCTCGCGATTCTCGCTCGAGGTCCAGGCATTCGGGGGCCGCCATCTGCATGCGGTAGGCCAACTCGAAACTCTCGATCCGCGCGGCCAGCTCCGAATCGTCCGGCGTTTGCGCGAGGTGCCGCTGGTTGAGCTTCTTGAGCAGGTCGAGCTGAGAACGCTGTTCGCGATCGGTGACGCCCTTGGGCGGATACAAGTTGTCGATCGGCGCGCCCTTCGGCTTGAGCACGGTTCCCTGATAGATGCTTGGCAAAAAGCCCGAGCCCCAGTTCGACGCGTTTCCCTTGGGCAGGCCGCGGCCCATCGTGTCGTACATGGTGACGAAGCCGGGCAGGCTGCGGTTCTCGCTGCCCAAGCCGTACGTCACCCACGAGCCGACGCACGGAAAGCCCATTCGCGACATGCCCGTGTTGATCATGAACAGCGCCGGCGAGTGGTTATTGGAGGTCGTCCAGCACGAATGGATGAAGGCCATCTTGTCGACGTGCCGGGCGATGTTCGGAAAGATCTCCGAGCCCCACTTGCCGCAGTCGCCGTGCTGCCGGAACCGAAAGGGCGACTTCATCACCGGTCCGACCTGGTCGGTGAAAAATCCCGTGTCCTTGTCGAAACCGGGTAAGGCCTGTCCGTCGCGCCGAGCCAACTCGGGCTTGTAGTCCCAGGTATCGACCTGGCTCGGGCCGCCGTTCAAGAACAGCCAAATCACGGCCCGTGCCTTCGCCGGAAAATGCCCGTCGTGGGGAGCCAACGGATTGCGCGGATCGACCGTCGAGGCAGCGGCGTTCGGCGCGAGCAGGCCTTGCTCCTGCAGCAGTCCAGCCAGGGCCAGCATGCCGAAGCCGTTGCCGGCCCGGCTCAAGAACTCGCGACGCGAAGGGAAGGCTGGACTCGGAGGAGCGAAGAGGCGAGGTACGTTTTGCATGTTGGTGATCGAGACTAAAGGGACGCGGGCCCAGTCCTCGTTTGTGTGCCACTGCTGAGCTCGCCTCAGCAGTGTCTTCAAAACGCACTGCTGAGCCGAGGACGTCTCAGCAGTGGCACCAGGCGAAGATGCGAGGCAGGCTTTGCATGATCAATCCGTCTGTCCGAGTACCGGGAGGGCGAGGCTCCCGCCGAGCTTTCTTTTTCCAATATGAGAAATCCGGTTCAGCAGGAGCTTCGCACTCCCGTCATTCAATCCACGTAAACGAATTCGTTGAGGCACATCAGCACCTGACAGAAGTCGAGCAACGCCGACGCCCGAGCGTCCGATTTATCCGCGGCCGTCCGTGCGTCCGGCTCGTGCAAGGCGCGCTGTTGTTCGATGAAGGCCAGTGAATCGTCCAACTCGCCCGGCTGCGGATCGCGGCACAGGGCCATTCGGTAACCGCTGCGAACGGCCTCGGCCGTCGAGCGATCGAGGGCAGGCAAGAGCCGGGCGGCGAAGGCCCGCGCATCCGCACGCACGTTGGCATTGTTGAGCAGCAAGAGGGCTTGCGGAGCGATGGTCGTCGACGGGCGATCGCCCATGCTCGAGAGCGCCTCGGGGGCGTCGAAGACCTGCATCATCGGCACGAGTTCGCTGCGTTTGACCGTGAAATAGATGCTTCGGCGCCGCTGCGCTTCGTCGAGGGAGCCTGGGCCAAACATCCGCTCGTCGAGGCGGTTGCCGCAGGCCAGGAGCGCATCACGAACAACCTCGCCCTCCAATCGCCGCTTCTCGTGCCGCCAGAAAAAGCGGTTGCCCGGATCGGCGGCTTCTTTCGCGCGGTCGGCCTCACTGCTCTCGCAGTAAGCCGCGCTGGTGAGGATCAGCCGTTGGATCGGCTTGAGCTGCCAGCCGTGACGGATCAACTCTCCGGCCAGCCAATCGAGCAGCTCGGGATGCGACGGGTGCTCGCCCCGCGCGCCGAAATCGTTCGGCGTGGCGACGATGCCGTGCCCGAAGTGGTGCTGCCAGAGCCGATTTACGATCACGCGCGCCACCAGCTGACCGGCCCCCGATTGCGTGTCCGTGAGCCAGTCGGCCAGAGCCGTGCGGCGAAACGACGTGCGCGAGCCTTTGGGTGGCTCGGCCCGCCAGTGCTTGTCGCGGTCGGGTGAACGCATCAGCACCTGAAGGTACCCGAGCGGAGCGGCCCCCTGCTTTTGACTAACGTCGCCACGACGCAGGAAAAATGTCTCTTTGAAAAAGTCGTCCCCCTGCGTGTGCAAACGGACCGGCGGCAACCCCTCGCTGGCGATCAGGGCTTTCAGCGGCTTCGAGCCGGGCGGTCCCAGTCGGACGTCGACCTCCGTGCGCACGGTCGTGGTGAAAGCCGACAGCAGGCGGTAGTAGTCGGCCTGCGGAATCGGGTCGAACTTGTGGTCGTGACAACGGGCGCATCCGACCGACAGCCCCAGCATGGCATTGCCCGTCGTGGCGAGCATGTCGTCGAGTTCGTCGTAGCGCTGCTTCTCGACTTCGTTCTTGGTGATCTGCGTGCTGTGAACGCCCGCCGCCAGAAAGCCGGTCGCCATGAGGGCCAGGTTGTCGCGAGGCGCCAGTTCGTCGCCGGCCAGCTGCCAGCGAATAAACGTGTCGTAGGGGAGGTCATCGTTGAACGCGCGGATCACGAAGTCGCGAAAGTGATACGCCGTCGGCCGATCGTAATCGTGCTCGAAGCCGTGGCTCTCGGCGAAGCGCGCCAGATCGAGCCAGTGCCGGGCCCAGCGGTTGCCGTAGTGCGGGCTTGCCAGCAGCCGGTCGACGAGCGCCGAATAGGCAGCGGGCGACGGATCGGCCTCGAACGCTTCAAGCTCCGCGGCCCTCGGCGGCAATCCGATCAGATCGAACGTGACCCGTCGCACAAGGGCCCGCGGGCTGGTCTGCGCGTTGGGGGCCAGCTTCTGGCGGTCAAGGGATTGCTTGATGAACGCGTCGATCGGATTACGCGGCCACGCGCTGCCGGCGACCGCGGGAGGTTTCGCAATCACGAGCGGCTGGAACGACCAGAAGTTGCGGGCCTTCGGATCGACGCTCCGTTCGGTCCAGGAGGGCGCGGGCTTTGCCGATGGAATGAGCCCCTCGTCGTACGGGGCTCCGTGATCGATCCATGCAGCAATCTGGTCAATCTGAACGTCAGAGAGTTTTGCCGCGTCCTGGGGCATGTGCGGCTCTTCGGCGCGTGTGATGAGCCGATACAGACGGCTCTTGCGCGAGCTGCCGGGAACGATGGCCTTGCCGTTGGTCCCGCCGGCGAGCAGCCCGTCCCGCGTCGCGAGATTGAAAGCCGACTGGACTTCCGCCTCGCCCCCGTGGCACTTCAAGCAGCGAGCAATCAAAACGGGCCGGACATGACGCGTAAAAATCGCCAGACCTTCGGTCATCTGACGAGCATGGTCGGCCGAAACCGAGGCAGTCGGCGGGGCTTTAGCGGTTGGATCGGCTGCCGGCGCGGGGAGCTGAGCCAGCAAGCCGACAAGTCCCAGGGCGGCGACCCCGCATACCGATCGACCACGTAGTCCGGACCGCGTCATTTGACCTCGCTCGACGGATAAACGAACTTTGATTCTACTGAAGCCAGTCGATGCCTGACAACGACACGCACGGGCCGCGACTGCCGCGCTTCAGGAGCTTCCCCACGATGCACCATTGGCGCCTTAAAGTTCTCCTCGCGGTGATTTTCGTTTTTGCGGTGCTCCCACGCAGGGGCGATCGCAGTTGCGCGGGCGCGGAGGGGTCCGACGGCGCGACACCATCGCCAACCCTGCTCGCCCTCCATGCCCGAACGCGCGTCGAGACGAAGCCGGGCAGCGGCCGCTTCAATGCGGTGACGCGTCCGCTGGCTTGGGACGCCTCCCGGACGGCAATCGTCGTTTGCGACATGTGGAACGTGCACTGGTGCCAGGGCGCGACGCGGCGCGTCGCGGAGATGGCCCCACGAATGAACGAAGTCTTGGTCGCCGCCCGCAATCGCGGCGTGCTCATCATTCACTGCCCGAGCAACACGCTCAAGTTCTACGAGGGGACCGAGCAGCGCGAACGGGCGCGCCGCGCGACTCCGGTCGCGACGAAAGTTCCGCTTCGCAAGAGTTGCAATCTCGACGTCAAACGCGAGGGCCGCCTGCCGATCGACGATTCCGACGGCGGCTGCGATTGCGATCCGCCGTGCAAGCAAAGCAGCCCCTGGACGCGCGAAATCGAGACTCTCAAGATCGAGCCGCCTGACGCGATCACCGATAGTGGCGAGGCCGTTTACCTGATGAAAGAGCGGGGCATCGAAAATGTCGTCGTGATGGGGGTGCACACGAATATGTGCGTGCTCGGCCGACCGTTCGCCATCCGGCAACTGGTTGATCAAGGATTTCATGTCGTGCTGATGCGCGACATGACCGACACGATGTACAGTTCGCGGCGGCCGCCGTTCGTCAGCCACTTCACGGGAACGGACCTGGTCGTCGAGCACATTGAAAAACACTGGTGCCCAACGATCACCAGCGTCGATTTCCTCGGCGTCAATTTTTTTGGAGGCCACGAGTTTCGATTCGCGGAAGATCGCCGCCCGCGGGTCGTAATTCTCATGGCCGAACCCGAATACGCGACGGACCGCACGCTGCCGAAGTTTGCTGCCGAGGAACTCGGCAAAGATTTCCGCGTGAGTTTGATCTTCGGCAGCCAGGACGATCGTGCGGACCTGCCGGGGCTCGAAGTGCTTCGCGATGCCGACGCGCTCTTGGTCAGCGTGCGGCGACGGCCGCTCAGACCCGCGCAGATGAAGATGCTTCGCGATTTTGTTGGCCGTGGGAAACCCGTGCTGGGGATTCGCACCGCCAGCCACGCTTTTTCGCTGCACGGCACGAATCCGCCGGCCGGGCTGGAGACTTGGGAATCGTGGGACGCAGACGTTTTCGGTGGCCACTATATCGGTCATCACGGCAACGGTCCCAACGTCAAGATTGAGCGCGCTTCCCGTGCGGGCGACAATGCAATCTTCAAGTCCGCCAAAGCGGCCGATCCGAGCGGCGGCGAACCACTCGTGGGCCACGGCTCTCTGTATCGGGTCAGTCCACTGGCCGGATCGGCGATTCCACTCCTTGTCGGATCGATTCCCGGCAAGCCAGCCGAGCCGATTGCATGGATCAATCAACGAGTCGACGGCGGCAAGTCGTTCTACACCTCGCTGGGGCACCCGGATGATTTTTCCGAGCCGGCATTCCGTAAGCTGCTGGTCGCCGCCCTTCATTCGTTGACGGGGACGTGACGTATCGAGACCACGCGGAGTGACAACCGATGTGGGTCAAATTGATTCGATCCTCAGACCTCAGCGCAGACTTACTTGCCGAACTCAAGAGAGACGGGCTGACGTTTCATAGCACGAACTTGGGCGCGCACTTTATCGCGGTCACGACTGACGATCCTTGGCTGGCCAGAAAGTGGGACATGTCGGCACTCGCTGACCAGGAAGGTCTCAAGCTCAGGAAGTTCGACCTTCCTTCGAAGGAGACGACCTTTCTCGATAGACTCGGCAGTCTAGGCGGGCTGAATCTTATTTTCGTGATCGTCATGGCAGTTCTGGCGGTCGCCTGGTTGCTGAGGCAGTAGGCGTAGGGTGGGCCGAGGCCGCTTCGGCCGAAGGCCCACCATCTGCAGCGCGGCTGTGTTTGGTCGGCATGGTGGGCCAGCGGCCCGCGACGGGCCTCGGCCCACCCTACGTTGAGGTCTACCGTGGAGCTGCGCGAAACGGTCCCGTGGGGCCGGTCATTCGATGAATACGTGCGGATGTTCGCACTTTCTGAGCGCGATCTCGGCCTCTCAATTGTCGGTTGTGGCGACGGGCCTGCGGCCTTCAATGCCGAGATGACCCGGCGAGGGAACCACATCGTCTGGGTCGATCCGCTCTATCGTTTTTCGGCAACCGAGATCGCCGCCCGAGTTCGCGAGATCGCAGACGAAGTGGTCGAGGGGTCCGACGCAAAGCGGACGCGTTTCTTTGGACGGATTTTCGTTCGCCGGAAGACCTGGGTCGGCGGCGGCTCGATGTCATGCAGCTCTTTCTCGCCGACTACGAGGCGGGCCACGCGGCCGAGCTGGTTCGCGTGCCGTACGAATTTCAGCGCGGCGGAAACGACATGCTGAGGGTCACCAGAGCGGATGATCGTGAAATGCTCGGCAGCCCAGTTTAGCCCCTCGCCAATTTCAGATGGTGGGCCGGCGCCCGCTGCGCGGGCTTGTCCCACCGTACATCACTTGTGGGCCGCAAGCTCGCGGACTGTCACGCGGTAATGTCCGTCGTTATCCGCCAGCGAATTCCAGTGATCGTTAATCCGAAAATAGAGCGTGCCCGTCGTGGTTGCGACGAAGCGCGTGTCGCGGCCGACCACGATCTGGTTGAGCATCGATTCTTCCGCCTTCGGGTCGGCGGGTTCTCGATGGATTGCCGCCAGCAACTGGCCGATCGGCCGCCCTTCTGAGTAGACAATGCTGATTCCTTGCGGCTGGCTGATCCAAGGCTTGGGAACGTTGGCCAGACTGACCTCGCCCGTAGCCGACACTTCGTATTCGGTCCCCGCGCGGACAAGGACGCCGCTGGATTGCCAGCCGCGGCCGGCCGCCACGTCGATCGAACGGCTCGGTTCACCGCCTGCGAGCGGCTTGCCCGGCTGGAATTGGATGGCCGCGCGCGGCAGATCGAACCCGTACCGCAGCTCGTGCGTGAAGAGCGACCATTCCGTTCGCAATTCATCACCGCCGGTGTCAAATAGCTCGCGCACCGCCGGGTCGAATCGGACGCCCGTCGTGTGACGGCCCAACTCGCGGAACTTGCGAGAGTATCGAGGATGGCCATCGAGGAACGCGCAGGCCGCCCAAGCCCAGGCGTAGGCCGGTGTCTCCAGAAATTTGTTTGGCGCGAGCCATTCGACTTCCGCGAGCGATTTCCAGCGACCCGCGGCGGTCTCGCTGCGGATGAGGGGGATGCGGCCGTGCCCAGCGAAGTGCTCGGCCACATCGGGCATCACTCGGAATCGGTAGTGCCCGGCTGCGTCGACCTCGTGTGTTCCGAAAAGTTCCGCCATTCCCTCGCGGTACCAGGTGGGGATATGCACGTCGTCCGGCGCGTACATGAAGCAGTGCGTGAATTCGTGCAGGATCAAATGACGGCGGTAGTAATCGGTCTCTTGCTCGTTCACCCAGAATTCCAGGTCGCGATGGCGCCCATTCAAAAAGGGGGGCAAACTTTCCGGCAATAAGCCCGCGTCCCGAAATTTCTGCTTGTCTGCCATCAAATATCCCGTGACCGAAAATAGGGACCCGTCGCGGGCCGGCAGGAGTGGGCCGAAATACTCGATTAACGCGTCGTAAAGCGCATCGGCCGCCGGGCCGACCGACTGCACGCGATCGATCGGACCATCGGTGTAGAGCTTGAGTCGCTTCGATTGCGTCGCGACGATCCCCAGCGAACGCAGCCGCGCGTCGTCATGGTGCGGACGCTGATCGGGCTTCCGGTAATCGGGTCGACTGTCTTGGGCCGACAGCCCAGTGGCAGAAAGCGAAAGGGCGGCAAACGCGACGAAGGGCATGCCCAGCCGGCGGAGCCGCACAAACGAGCCGCTCTTCCACCCCCTCCCATCCCGATGGGAGAGGGCCGGGGTGAGGGCCGTCTTTCTGTTGTCCTTCACGTTCTTAGCGCAGGCGCGCAAACCACCGGCGAAGAAGCCCGGAAGTTCCGGGAATTCGGAGGCACATCTTTTCTTGGCCCCGGAGGGGCCGCCGATAATAGCCCAGGGCGCAAGCCCTGCAAAATCAATGGTCCCCCACACCTTCTTAAGCCCCCGACAGGGGGCGACAGAACGACTGACTCTTAGTAACTCTGTCGTCCCTCCAGGACTTAAATACCGCAAATCGCCGCCCGAGACCCAGGGCTTACGCCCTGGGCTATTATCTGGCGCCCCCTTACGGGGGCTTGCGAGGCACTGATTACCGGCAATTCGTTCGCCGAATTCCCGGACACTGTCGGACAAGCCGCCAGTGCCACCCTCGACCGGCTGCTTCGTCGACGAGAGAGCACAAGCCTTTCTTATGTAGGCCCTCGGCACGGCGTCAGTCTGCTTCCATGAACGCATAGCAAATGATATGCGTCAGAATGAAGAACGAGTCTTCCAGCCGCCCCATGTGCCGCGACGGGACCAACAACGGCAGCTTGACCAGTTCGCGAAGTTTGCCTCCTTCTCCGGTTGTCAGGCCCATCGTCGTACATCCGATGGAGTTGGCATACTCGACGGCCCGCAGCACGTTGGGGCTGTTGCCGCTGCCGCTGATCGCGATCAACAGGTCGCCGGCTGTCGCGAAGTTTTTGAGCGGCTCGACGAACACGACTTCGTAGCTCTCGTCGTTCGCGTAGGCGCTCACTGTCGGCAGATTGTCGGTGAGCCCGATCATCTTGAAGCGGGCCTTCTTCTTGAACGACGCTCCCTTCACCATGTCGACGACCATCTGCGAGGCGATCGACGCGCTGCCGCCGTTGCCGCAGATGTAGATCGTTTTATTGTCGTCGCGAACTTTGCGGACGGCGGCAATCGCCTCGCCGATCCGCTTAGTGTCGAGCTTGGTCAAGAGCGCGGCAAGGTCGCTCACGTAATTCACCGCGAAGCGTTCGTCGGACATAAGCTTTGCTTTCCTCAGGCGTTTTGGTCCCGCCACATTTCCAGACGATCGACGACTTGGCCGGGCGTCGCAGTGCCGGTGGTTGCCAGTTGTTGAACCGTGATCGAGGCGACGAGGCAGCCGATCAAGGCGGCTTCCGGCAGAGTCGCGCCGGACGCGAGAGCTAGAACGGCGCCGGCCGTCGCGCTATCACCTGCCCCGGTCGGGTCGATCGGGCCGGAGAGTCGGACTCCCGAAATGACGGTGACCTCAGGATCGCTGACGATCATGCCGTCGGCCCCTCGCGTGCAGCAAACAGGAGCACCGATCGCGGCTCGCAAATGCGGAATGGCATCGCGCAACTTGTGAATCGGGACAATATCGCCCGGACGCGGATTTAGGTGGCCGACCGCTTCGAACTGGTTGGGCTTGATGATGACACTTCGGAATTCACAAATGTGCGTGCGGCTGTCGGCCCAGAAGTGCACCTTCGGATGCCGCCGTGCGCGTTCGGCAATTGCGGAGCGTACTTTCGCGGTGATGACACCGCAGTCGGTCTGCTCAACCTGGTCGGCGATGATCAGGGCGTCGATCTGCGGCAGCACTCGATCGAGTTCGTTCAATACGCGTTCGCCGACTCCCGATAACATTGGGCTACGATTCTTTGTGTCGTAGCGTTCATGCTCGCCCGCCAAGCTCGGATCGTCGACATTGCGGGGTTTGAGATAGGTCGGCGTAAGAAGGTGGGGAATGGGGATCAGCCCGTCTATCGAGCAACACTTGCCCAGCAATCCTCGACGCAGGTCGTAGGCCTCCCCATCGTCACCGGTCGCCCCGAAAGCGTGAAGCTCACCCGCATCGAGAGCGCGGAGATTGTTGACCACCGTGCCGGCTGCACCGGGACTCGTGCGAATCTCGACCACCTGGTTGGCCACCTTCCCCGTCTCGACGCTCGTTTCGGCCAGCCTTGGGTCGACCTCCAGGTATTTGTCGAGAAAGAAATCGCCGATCACCGCCACGCGCCGCGTCGGAAATTTGGCGAGCAGTTCTTCGAGGCGGTCGCGTTTCACGACTGGACGCGCTCCAAAATTGCGTCGTACAGGGCGGGAACGGTGGCCTTGTGGTCTCCCTGCACGTAATAGCTCTGGCCGCCGTCGGCGACCGTGCGGACGAGGATCGTCTTATAGGGCCGGAAATAGTAGCGCGGGTCGTTCTTAGGGGCCTCGTGCGCGAGATCGTCGCCCAGCTCGGGAAGGTCGAAGACACCGGTCGTGAAGTGGGCAATCCTCTCGTCGCGCTGGTGGGCCACGTTGCGGGCCATTGCCAGGGCTTTGAGGTAGACCTCCGGTCCCATCACGGCCGAGCCGATATTGAGGAACACGCCGCCTTCCAACCGCGTCACTGTCTCAGTGAAGATCAAGAAATCGGTCAACGACGTGGCACCGGCGGCCGCTCCGTCGAAATTGGGATGTTCGTGCACGATGTCCTGACCGATCGCCACGTGCACTGTCACGGGAACTTTGAGTCGATCTCCCGCGGCCAACACGCTCGTCGCGCGGTGGGGAAATTTCTGGTCTTCGATATATTTACCGACCGCTTCGCCGAACCCGAGCCCGTCGCGGTGGCCGGCGTTGACGGCATCGTTGAGCCGCGACGACTCGTGCCACAAGCCGAATTGTCCTTCGCGAACATAGCGGGCAACGCTTTCGCAGGTGTGGCCGATCATCGCCAACTCAAAGTCGTGGATCGCTCCGGCTCCGTTGAGCGCCAAGTGCGACAGCAGGCCCCGCTGCATCAAGTCGATGAGCAACGGCGCGTTCCCTTGCCTCAGCACATGCGCCCCGCAGGCAAAGAGCACGGCCCGCTTTTCGGCGGCCGCCTGCACGATCCGCTCGGCCAGGATGGGAATGGCCTTGTGAGCGAAAGGCACGCGCGGCCCTTTGGGCACGTTGACGATTTTCTCGAGCGCCAAGTCGTGCGTTCGCTCGGCCAGCGGCAGAATCTGCAGCCGGCTGCGATCGAATTGCGGAAACGGCATCCAATACTCCCAGGCGATCGCGAACTTCATGGTTTGTGTGCCACTGCTGAGACGCTTCGGCTCAGCAGTGGCACACAAGGCGGAGAGTGGTTCGCGATGCTCGTAACCTTGTCCAAAACTCCGTCAGCGGAAATCGCGCCAGAGATAATCGCACACGGCCTGAAACTCGCGGAAGTCGGGGATCACCAGGTCGGCGCCAACGCCGATCAGGCGGTCGCGCTTCCAGGGATCGGGCTTGCCGCTGCGGCCCGCTTCGTCGCTGGCGACGGCAATCGCCGTGCCGCCGGCTCCCTTGATATTGTCGATCTCGACGTAGCCGTCCCCCAAACCGATCAGCCGAGCGCCTTCGACCCGGTTTTCGCGAAGGATGCGTTCGATCACTATCTGCTTCGAGAACTTTCGATGGTCGGCGATCGCCCCATAGATGTGCCGTCCGAAAAACGGCGTCAGGCCGAGAAGCTCCGCCTCTTCGCGGACATAGTTCTCGTCCGTCCCGCTGGCGAGATACAGTTCGAGCCCGCGTTCCTGCAAAAGTCGCAAAGCGGCATACGCGCCGGGAACGAGCAAGTCTTCGGGGCGAATGGTGCCGTCTTCGAGGGAGTGCCGGCGGCTGGCGATCCGCTCCATCAGTCGATCGTGATACTGCTGTTTATAGGCCAACGGATCGCGGGGCGTGCCGCCGCGAGACTGAATCTCCTCCGCGAGCCGGATCATTTGATAGATGGTCTGCTTGCCGTTCAGCTCCATCACGAAGATGCGGACTAGCGCCGCCAACTCGGCCGGCGATTCCTTGGTGCCGGTGGATGCCAGCTCTTCGACCATCATGGGGATCATGACGTCGGGCCAGCCTTCGCGGACCAGGCTCAACGTGCCGTCGAAATCAAACACCGCGAAGCGCGGAGCCGCGTCGAGCTTGACCTCGCGAACGATCTCGACCGAAGTTCCGGGCAGACACCGCGTGGGCCCGACCTCGGCGACGCGGCGGCGATAATCCTCTTCGTGGGCAACGGACATGGATTGGATTCAGGCTCCGGCTATCTTCTTGTCAACTGTGTTAGATGGGGAAATAGGGCGATCCATCTCGCGTCCGCAAAGAGACCGCACCAGAGGATCGCAAGGATCACGAAGCGGCGCGTGCGATTCTGTCGGAACGCACGCAAGGCGAAAATCGCGACGATGAGCATTAGGAACGCCCTGAGTCCGTGAGGCCACTCTCTCATTGAGTCGTTCCCGCTGCATCGGTCGCGACCGTCGGCTTGGGCGGGCGCGGGCCGTGAAACTGGTAATACGTGCAGGCGATTCGTCCATTGTAAAGCTTGCGGCGGCGGTCCGCATGCCGAGCGCACAGTTGCTCGTAGTTTCCCAGCGCGCTCAAGATGTAAATCGACCAGGTGTCGAACCGCTTGAAGACTATGGCGGCCGCGCGGACGAGATCCTCGGCCGCGTCGACGTCGCCCGAGCGTTCGCCATACGGCGGATTGGCGATCAGGCAGCCGTACTCGCCCTGCGGAATCGCGTCGGCAAAGTCCCGTCGCTCGAAGCGGATGTCGGCTTCGACTCCCGCCTGGCGCGCGTGCTTGCGGGACATGGCGAGGCTCTGCTCGTCGATGTCGCTGCCCACGATCGCCAGCCTGCCGTCGCGCATGGCCCGATCGTTGGCCTCCTCCCGAGCCTCATGCCAGAACCGCCGATCGAGGGTCGGCCAATCGTCGGCGGCAAACTGGCGGCCCAGTCCGGGCGCTCGATTGCGGGCCAAAAGGGCCGCCTCGATGGGGATCGTCCCCGTCCCACAAAATGGGTCGAGGAGCGGGCGCTCGGCCGTCCAATAGCTCAGCTGGATCAGAGCGGCCGCCAGCGTTTCCTTGAGCGGCGCCGGCCCCGTTAAAGTGCGGTAACCGCGCTTGTGAAGCCCGGGGCCCGTGGTATCGAGCGTGAGCGTCGCCACGTCCTTGAGTAGGGAGACCTGAACTGCAAACAGCGGCCCGTTCTCCGCGAACCATGAGACGCGATGTGTCTGTTTGAGCTTCTCGACGATTGCTTTCTTGACCAAGGCCTGGCAGTCTCGAACACTGTGGAGTTGGGAACGAACGGACTTCCCGCTGACGGGGAACTGTCCGTGCTCGGGAATCCAGCGGGCCCAGTCGAGGGCGGCACAGCGGTCGAACAGGGTGCCAAAGTCGGCCGCGTCGAACTCCCCCATTTTGACGACGACCCGGTCGGCGCTGCGCAGCCACAGATTGGCCCGGCAGATGGCCTCTGGGCCGGCTCGAAACATCACCTTTCCATCGGCAACCGTCTGGTCCTCGTAGCCGAGGGCCTTCAGTTCTCGGGAGACGACCGCCTCCAGCCCGAAACTCGTCGTCGCGATCAGCTCGATGTCGTCGTTCAAGTCCAAAGTCCAAGGTCCAAAGTCCAAGGTCAGGAATCCAAAGGCTTGGCCGTATTCGACTTTGGACCCCGGACCTTGGACTTTGGACCGACCGATTACTAGACATCGCCCAGCACGGATTGTAAAGAATGACGTAAAACAAGTAGAGCGGGGAGCCGCGGGCTCTTTGTGCGGGCTAGCCGCATGAAAGGTATAACACCAAGCACGCGGCTAGCCCGCACGGACGAGATCACGCGCCTCTTGCGGGCTAGCCGCATGAGAGCTGAACACCTAACACGCGGCTAGCCCGCACAAACAGGTCCTACCTGTGAGCAATGGACATGGCGCGGCGACCAGTGATGCCCGGCGCCCGATGATCGAAGCGCAGGGCTTGAGCAAGTACTTCGGTCAATTCGTGGCTACCAAAGACGTTACGTTTACGGTGCCACGCGGAGCGGTCGTCGCCTTTCTGGGTCCCAACGGAGCCGGCAAGTCGACGACGATGAAGCTGCTGACCGGGTATCTCGCGCCGACTTCCGGAGTCGCCCGCATTGCGGGCCTCAACATGGCGACCGATCGGATCGAAGCCAGCAAGGTCATGGGTTACCTGCCGGAAAACGGTCCCCTTTATAACGAGATGACTCCGGTCAGCTTGTTGATCTACATCGGGCAGGCGCGCGGCATGGGGGCCGATCAGCTCAAGAAGCGGCTCGACTTCGTGCGCGAGAAGTGTGCGCTCGACGAAGTCTGGCACAAGCCGATCGGCAAACTGTCGCGCGGTTTCCGTCAGCGCGTGGGAATGGCCCAGGCGTTGTTACACGACCCGGACGTCTTGATTCTCGACGAGCCGACCAGCGGGCTCGATCCGAACCAGGTGCACGAGGTCCGGCAGTTGATCCGCTCGCTGGGAGCCACGAAAACCATTTTGCTGTCGACGCACATTTTGCAGGAAGTGGCCGCCGTCTGCAGCCGCGTGATTTTGATTCACGAGGGGCGGATTGTCTTTGACGGAACGGTTCAGGAGATGGCCGACTCGGCGCCAGAGATGGACAAGCGGTTCCGCGAGCTGACGGGGGCGGGCAAGTCCCGTCATTAACAGGCGAACGCGCCTGCTTTGACGCGGCCGTCGTTCGTCTCACATCCAGAAGAAGTTTTCGCCGGTTGGGTTCCGCCTTCGAGAACCGGCCCAGAAATATTGCCTGATTCAGGAGCATGACAGTGTCGCGATGGCATGTGGTTTCCGCCGTCTTTCGGCGCAACGTCGCCAGCTATTTTTCCGGCGTGCTGGGCTACTTGTTCATCATCGCGTTCGTGGTAGCCGGGGGGCTCTTGGCGTTTCGGCCCCAGTTCTTCACGAACAATATCGCCAGCCTCGATCAGCTGAGCGAAGGCTTTCCGATGCTGCTCTTGTTCCTGATCCCCGCGATTACGATGAGCGCGTGGGCGGACGAGAAGAAGCTCGGCACCGACGAGTTGCTGTTCACGCTTCCTGCGACCGATCTCGAGATCTTGCTGGGAAAATACCTATCCGTTCTGGCAGTTTACAGCATCGCCTTGGCCTTCTCGCTGACGCACCTGTTGGTGCTGCGGTCGATCGGACGTCCGGACCTGGGCGTCGCGTTCACAACTTATCTGGGCTACTGGTTCGCCGGCGCTGCCCTGTTGAGCGCGGGAATGCTGGGCTCGGTGCTCACCAACAGCACGACGGTCGCCTTCGTGCTGGGCGTGGTGATTTGCGCGGTGCCCGTCTTCATCGGTTCGATTGTCCCTGGGAGCGATCTGCTTCGCAGCCTGAGTATTCGCGAGCAGCTTCACGATTTTGAGCTGGGGATTATCCCGCTGAGCGGAGTGCTGTACTTCGTCTCGTTTACCGTGTTCATGCTCTACCTCAACCTGGTGATGATTCGCCGCCGGCACTGGAGCACCGGGCAACAGACGTCGATGGGGGCACAGTACGTGGCACGGGCTCTCTGCTTGTCGGTCGCGCTCATCAGCATCGCCTATGTTGCGTCGCACGGAAGCGCCCGGGCCGATTTGACAGCCGAGAAGGTCTACAGCCTTTCGCCGACGACGCGCGACGTGTTGGCCAAGATCAACCCCGAGCATCCCGTACGAATCCAGGCCTTTGTTTCGACCGACGTCCCGCGCGACTATGCGCCCGTTCGCACGCGGCTGATGGGCTTGCTGCGGCAGTACGCGCAACTGGCCGGCTCGGGAATGGACGTGCAATACATCGACGTCGAGCCTTTCAGCAAAGAGGCCGACGAGGCAAAGACCCTGGGAATCACTCCCCAGCGCGTCCGCTCCGAGCGCGAAGGCCGGCACTACGAGGACACGGTTTATCTGGGCGCGGTCATTAGCAGCAGCTACGACCAGGTGGTCATTCCGTTCTTTGGCGCCGGCTCGCCCCTGGAATACGAGCTGACCCGCTCGATCCGCACGGTGGCCAACGAAAAGCGGCTGACGGTCGGCGTGATGCGCACCGACGCCGACATCATCGGCGGTTCGCACGACTGGCAGATCGTCACCGAACTCAAACAGCAGTACAACGTCAAGGACGTGTCGCCCGACGCTCCGATCGAGGACGGCAAGTACGACGTGCTGGTGGTCGTCATGCCGTCGTCGCTGACTGAGCCGCAGATGAAAAATCTGATCGATTACGTCAAGAAGGGGCATCCGACCCTGATGTTTGACGACCCGTTCCCCTGGGTCTTCAACTCGGCCTTTGGCGTGTCGCAAGCGCCGCGCCTGGCCAAGCCAGCGCCGGGCTCGCAGTTCGGCATGATGGGAGGCATGGGTCGTCAACCGGCTCCACCGAAGGCTGACGAAGGCAAGGCGACCAGCCTGCTCAAGGTTCTGCACATCTACTGGGACAACGGACGGGTGGTTTGGGATTCATTTAATCCGCACCCGGAATTCGTTTCGCTCCCCGAGGAATTCATCTTCGTCTCGCCAAAAAATGGGATCGGCAGCGCGTTCAGCGCCAGCAGCGAGATCACCAGCGGTCTGCAAGAAATGTTGGCAGCTTTCGCGGGTGAGATTCAGCCGCTCAAAGAACCCGGCGTGAAGTTCGAGCCGCTGCTGCGGACGAGCCGCCGCTCGGGCGTGATGGAGTGGGATGAATTCACCGAGCAGAGTTTCGACTTTTCGCACGGCTTCACGCCGACCGTTCGGGTCAAGGAGGGACGCCCGCACTTCGTCGACCAGGGAGGTCACGTGCTGGCCGCCCACCTGACTTCTGAAAAGGACAATCCGTACAAGTTGAACGTGGTCTACGTGGCCGACGTCGATTTGATTTCGGACTGGTTCTTTGTCACGCGGACTTTGGGCGAGTTGAACCTCAACTTCGACAACGTGCCGTTCGTGCTCAACGCGGTCGACGTGCTGGCGGGCGACCGGACGTTTCTCGATTTGCGAAAGCGGCGGACCGAGCTGCGAACGCTCACGGGCGTCGAGTCGCAAACCGCCAAGTTTGTCGAAGAGCGGATCGAGATGACCAAGAAGGCCGACGAGGAAGCCAAGAAGAAATTGAAGGACGCCCAGGGGCGCTTCGATGAGAAGCGGGCAGAGATCAACAACAATGCCCAACTGTCGGCCCCCGAGAAAGAAGAGATGATCCGCCGGTTGAAGGAGGGGGAAGAGCGCCGCCTGGACGTGGCGAAAGCCAATATCGATCGCGACAAGCAGCTCGAAATCGACAACGCGAAAAATGCGGCCGAACGGCGGATTCGCGAGACCGAACATAAGATCATGATCCAAGCGGTTCTGATCCCGCCGATTCCGGCCATCGTGCTGGGGGTGGTGGTGTTTTTGCTGCGGCTCGGCCGCGAGCGGCGCGCGATCTCGCCCGAGCGGCGAGCCAAGGACCGCTAGGGCCGGCGATCCGAAGCGGCCCGCACGACTGACAGTTCGGATGGTGAAGCATCCGGTAGGGACGAAGCACGATGAATGAGACAAAGCGAACGCTGATCTATCTCGCGGTGGCCCTGGTGTCGGTGGGAACCGCCACGGCCACGTATTACGGGTCGCGGCCCCGCAAGGACGCCGAATCTTCCCGCATCGGGACGGAGTTTTATCCAGAATTCAAATTCCCCACCGATGCGCAGGTGCTGCGAGTCGTCGCGTACGACAAAGACACCGCGTCGGTCAAGGAGTTCAAAGTTGACTACAAGGACGGCAAGTGGCGGATCCCCTCCCACCACAATTACCCCGCCGACGGCAAAGACCGACTCGCGCGGACGGCCGCCTCGGTGATCGGCACCAGCCGCACGGCTTTTGTGTCGCGTTCAAAACCCGATCAGGTCAAGTTCGACGTCGTCGATCCCGAAGATCCGGACGAAGCCGTCCTGACGGGCCGCGGCCAGAAGATCACGATCTCCAAGAATGACGGCACCGTTCTGGCAGAATATGTGATCGGCAAGAAGAAAGAGAGCACGAACCCCGGACAGGGCGGACAAGGCGACGTGTATTACGTCCGCGCCACCAAGGCTGACGACCCGTCGACGGTTTATCTCGCGAATCTCAAGATCGACTTGTCGACCAAG
>DASZIA010000448.1:0-13117 GCA_035949535.1 Planctomycetaceae bacterium
CCGCGATTTACCTCACCACGCGGCCGGACCTCGGAGATGTGTCTCCGGGCAAGTAGGTGACGATCGAAAACTATTACCAACTGTTTAACGGCATTTTGAATCCCAAGCAGCTCGACGGCCTGCGGATGCTGCTGACTCCCTTCGCTCAGCAGCAATTCAACCTCACGGAGGACCGGCGCTCGGAGAAGCCGAGCCGGGGCGTCACCTGTTTCGACTGCCATGCGAACGGGCATACGAACGGGGCCTCGCACCTCGTCGGCGATATCCGTCCGCAGCAGTTTAGGCACCGTATCGAGACGCCCAGCCTGCGCGGAGTCTGCATCGAGCGGCTGTTCGGCTCACAGCGGGCTCTCAAGTCGGTCGAGGACTTCACCGAGTTCGAGCAGCGGGCCGCCTATTTCGACGGCGATCCCGTGATCGCACAGAAGAAGGGGGTCAACATCCTCGATCGTGGCAGCCAGGTGCACGCGATGGCGGAATTCGAGGAGATTCTCGACTTCCCGCCGGCGCCGAAGCTCGATATTTTCGGAAAGCTCGATCCGGCAAAAGCTTCGCCCGCTGAGCTTCACGGGCAAGAAGTCTTTTTCGGCAAGGGGAAGTGTGCGATCTGCCACGTCCCGCCCTATTACACCGACAATCTGATGCACAACCTGAAGGTCGAGCGCTTCTACAAGCCGCACGACATCAACGGCGAGTACGCATCGGCGGACGGGCCGATCAAGACGTTCCCCTTGCGGGGAATCAAAGAGTCGCCGCCTTACTTACACGACGGACGGCTATTGACGCTCGACGACACGGTCGAGTTCTTCAACCTCGTGGTCGGCACCAAACTGAGCAAAGACGAAAAAGCCGATCTGGTGGCGTTCTTGAAATGCCTCTAGCGAAGAATGCACCAACCCGACGCGTCAGTCAGGGCTGGCACGGTCGGGCGATCGAGACTTCTCGAGCGTAGTGCGAAATTAAGGGTGGCCCTGCGAAAGTGGGTTGGGGTCCTCATTCCGTCTTGCCCATCTCGAAGGCGGAAATGGGGACCCCGTTTTTTGCGCGCAAAAAGGCAGCGATCCATCCCGGCGAGGCGCGATCCTATTTGAGCTTGGTGAGGGCGTCGGGAAATTCAATCGAGTCTTTGAGCCGCGCCCGTGAGGAAGCGGGCTATTACGGATAGAAGCGAGCGTTATCCCCCGCTCCCTCACGGTCGCGGCTCCAAAATTCAATGCAATTCCCGGACGGTCTCATTTGAGCTTGGTGACCGCGTGCGGACCGGGCGACGCGGCATCTTTGCCGGCGATTTTCAGGTCGAACTGATAATCGGTCCTTCCCGGCAGTGCGACGTCGACCTTGAACTCCGGCATCTTTTCGTTTTTGTCGGGATCGTTGTATTCGTTTTTGAATGCGTCGGGGGGGTTGTATCCCATTTCTCCCCAGCTGCTCATTCTCAACTGTGCAAAGAGCGCGACGTACGAACCCGGGGGCACGCCGTCTCCTCTCCCGTAAGTGGTGAATTCAAAATGCCCGTCCTCATCGCAGACCGCATACAGCGGCGCCTTGCGCGAAGCGTCGGGCTTCTGCGGGTCGTACAGGATAACGATGGTTCGCATCGGCCCCGTGTCGCCGGGGGGTTGGCCGTCGATCGTGACGGTGCCGGCCACTTTCGCGACTTCTTCCCTCTGACCTCCTGTCGCCTCATAGGCCTTGGCGAGCGCCTGATCGGCCGACTGAGTTCGAGTGCAGCCGGCGAAGGTCAGTGCCAACAGGACGAAACTCCCTTCCAAAAGGGACCAATGAAGCCGCGTTCGACATGTTTGAATTCTCATACTATTCACTTTGCGCAGCTGTTCGTCCGCCGCGCCCCGAATGGCGAAGAGCCCGGCGAGCCGCGCGCAGCGGCCCGCCGGGATTGGAGACCAAAATCACACTGAGAACGGATAAGACCGGTCACCGGAGGGTTAGAAATTGTCGGAGACCGGGCTGTGCCCGCGGTAGGTGATCAGACGACAGAACACGATCACGCTGAGATTTTCGCTGACCATGTGCGCTGAGCCGTCCGCCATCAACAGTCCGACTGAACCGGGATGGAAGCTGAATAGCCCGCCGAAGGCCTGGTTCGAACAATTCATGAAGCACACGGGCACACCGGTTGTCGGGGCCGCGGCCGTTCCGTCAAACGTCGTGCCATCGATGTAGTTGAAGCCATTGTGCGAGCAGGCCCAACAGCCCCCGTCATTGGTGGCGGTTTTCTGAAGCGGCACAACGGTCAGCTGGGCCAGATGTCCGCCGCACTGGAGCCGCTTGGCAACCTGTTTGCCGCCGCGGAACCAAAGGTCGGGACGACCCGCCAGCTCTCCGGCGAGGATCGTGGTCGACGTGCCGTCGGTCACTTGATCGATGCTGATATTGATGTCGTCGTTGTTCATGATGCCCTTGGTGTCGAGCTGGCCGCAGCCGCCGTTGGCATTCTCATAGAAGTGCCGCACGCCGCTGCAATAGCGGTTAATCGCCGTGTAGTCGCTGGCTCCCGCCAAACGGCAGGGGATCCACTGTTGGAGTCCGACGGCGTGCAACAGGCAGTTCGTGTCGTCGTGCTCGAGGAACGGGTTCGCACTGCGCGGCGCCGAAGGACAAACGTACGACGGAATGACAGCGGCGACTGCGCGGTTGGCGGCGCACGGATCGATGCAGGGATTGCCCGAGTTCGGCGCGCAATACGCAACCGACTTGAAAGCAGGGCATGTCGTGAGTGGCGAGAACGACGGCGCATTGAAGCACATTTTGTTGTACACGTTCACTGCCTCGAGATACGGCAAGAGCTTCTCGGCCCAAAGATGCGTATTGTTGTCGTCGTGACACTCTTTTTGGATCGCGTTGTTGTTCTTGATCCCGTAGATCGCTTGCCAGGTCGGCCCCAGCCCGATGACGAACGCGGAGGGAAAGTTTTTGTTGACCTCGTGGTAATTGTGCATCGCCAGGCCGACCTGCTTGAGGTTGTTACGGCACTGCGTGCGACGAGCCGCCTCGCGGGCGGCCTGCACCGCCGGCAGCAAGAGGGCGATCAGCACGGCGATGATGGCAATCACCACCAACAATTCGATCAACGTAAAGGCCCGTCGACGAGAGCGACTCATACGTTCCCTTTCACAGCGACCCCGCCCGAATGGGGTCTGAAGAGAGATGGGATCAAATCACAAGGCCATTCACGGCCCTTTCACGCATTGCGTCTAAAGCCAAGATGCAATCTCCACGGTCTGCGCCGCCGCCGTTCTTCGTCTGCGGCGGTGGCAGAAACGTTGGCAGATTTTTACCTAATATGAATTTGAGCTGAAGAAGCGGCAATCAGGGTTTTCCCTATTTCCGGCGGATTTCAGACAAGATTTCCAAACATCTTCCTGGTTTTGTGAGAAGGCTCACCGTTGCTGCAAAAAAACTGACCGGCAGGGGCGACGTCTTCGCCGGGGAGCCAGTCCGCTCCTGGCAGCTTTTTAGCAACTATGACCGACCGCTAAAATTTTAGCAATCAGGATTTCCCCGATTTCGGCGGCGATTTCCGCAAAGATGCGGAAAATCTTCCGCGATTTGTGAAACGCCTCACCGCTCGGCCGGCTAAGGGCCGACCGGGACCGCCGTTGCTCGCGGGGAGCCAGGCCAACAGAAGGCGGATGCGAGGCCGGTTGGCGGCTAGCGACGCCGGGGAAGAGGCGCAGGAGCTGAGCGAGAGGTCAGCTCGACCGGAGCCGGGCCAAGCACGGGAAAACGCCGGGCCCGGTTGTTGAGCGTCACTCGCTCTGCGGGATGTACTTGTTGTACATGGCCGCATAGTCCTCGCGTACGGGACTGAAGACGTCAAGAACGACGGCCGGTCCGCCGACCGCGACCGCTTTGTGCGGCGTGTTGGGCGGAATCAGGAACATCGAGCCGGCTTCGCAGACGCGCGTCTCACCGCCGATGGTCAGCTCGAGCTTTCCCTTGAGCAGCATGCCCCCTTGCTCGTGGGGATGGTTGTGCAAGGGCACAACGGCTCCTTCGTCCATTTCAAGGTAGGAAAGCATGAGGTGCGTTCCGTAGGGTGTCCGCATGCGGCAGCCAGGGACCGCTTCGATCGGCTGGATTTTGGCGATATCAATAAACGGCATGGTGAAGCCTCACGGTTGCAACGTCGGGCGTGACAAGGGCCGCCGCGGGCCGCCGGCACACCGACAAAAGCCAATGACGAAACCCTAGTGAGATTTTCCAGGCCCTGACTCAGTTTTGTTGGAAGAAGAAACCTCATCTTCCGTCCGCTTTGGTTTCCCGAACAATCCCCATCCAATCGCTCCCAAGCAGATCGCAGAACCGAGAAGAGCGATGTCGTTAATCGGAGAACCGGCGACAGAAAACCGAATTCCCGACAGTTGTCCATCCAACGTTTTACGCGTGACATAAGGTGTGGTCGAATCATTCGCTTCAACAAACGCGAGGTCTTCTCCGACTTGAATCTCGCGGGCGGCTCTCGCCGAAATCGGGAAAATGACTTCTCCTTGAGGAGTTTGACCTGCCACATGCGGCGCCGAAAAACCGCGGCTATTCGGTGCATCGTAAACGCGATCGACTTTCATTTGCCGCGTCGGTTTTGAACTCAACGATTGGTAAAACTTCGCGTCGGTCACACCCCAGTAGACCAACCCGGCACCGAGCGGAATTAGTAAAAAGGCAAGGCGAGGGTTTCTTTGACACTGATTGACGATGTAAGTCGACAGATTCTTCGTTCCGCCCATGACTCAACTCCTGAACTCGGATCGATCGAACTCACATAGTAGGCACGTGCGCCGACGGCGGACCTGCGGCTGACCTGCCCCAACCTACGGCTCGGCCCTCCTCAACGCAACCACATCCGCTACAATTGCTTAAGCGAGATTGTCGCGGTTGGGCCCCGCCGTTTCCGACTCGACCGGCCGGCTGTTACGCGATATTATTCCCCAGCCGTTCGATCCCCGGCACGCTGCGTCGCCCCGGTGTGCGCCAGGAACCTGATCCAAGTTTGACGAGCGGGCGCCGCACCGGGTATCCGGTCCCGCACAACGGTGTGCCTGCGGCCCGAAGCGGCCCTTGTCACACCCTACGTACGGCGACTCAACGATCGACAGACCGAACATGGATCCGCGCTTCATTCGCAACTTTTCCATCGTGGCCCACATCGACCACGGGAAAAGCACCCTCGCCGACCAATTGCTGCTCAAAAGCGGGGCCATCTCGCTGCGGGAATTCCGCGAGCAAGTCCTCGACGATCTGCAAATCGAGCGGGACCGCGGCATCACGGTCAAGGCCCGCGCCGTGGCCATCCATTACACGCTCGATGGACAGGAATACGAGCTCAACCTGATCGACACTCCGGGGCACGTCGACTTCCATTACGAAGTCTCCCGCAGCCTGGCCGCGTGTGAGGGGGCCTTGCTCCTGGTCGATGCGTTTCAGGGCGTGCAGGCGCAGACCGTCGCCAACGCGTTGGCCGCCATCAACGGCAACCTGGTCGTGATTCCGGTCATCAACAAAATCGATCTGCCGGTTACGCGAATCGACGAAGTGCTTGAGGAGATCGAGACGGTTGTCGGCTTGGATGCGACGGAGGCCCTCCAGGTGAGTGCCAAGCAGGGGATCGGCATCGAGGATGTCTTTCGGGAGATCATTCGCAAAGTCCCCCATCCCCAAGGGCACCCGACCGCTCCGTTACGGGCCCTGGTCTTCGACAGCAAGTACGACACCTACCGGGGCGTAGTAACCTACGTCAGGGTCGTGGACGGGACGCTCACGCCCGGCAAGAAGATGCGTTTCATGCGGACCGGCACCACGCACGAAATCCTCGAGCTGGGCCAGTTCCGCCCGGATATGGTGCCCTGCGAGACGCTCGGGACGGGACAGGTCGGCTACCTGATCACGGGTCTCAAGCAACTCGGGACGGTGCACGTCGGAGACACGGTGTGCGATCCGCACAATCCGCCTGCCGAGGCGCTGCCCGGTTATCAGCAGCCGCAGCAAATGGTCTTTTGTGGGATGTATCCGATCGACGCCACCGATTTCGAGAAACTGCGTGAGGAACTGCAAAAGCTGAGCCTCAACGACGCGAGCTTTTCTTACGTCCCTGAGACCAGCGACGCGCTTGGGTTTGGCTTCCGCTGCGGGTTTCTCGGTCTGTTGCACATGGAGATCATCCAGCAGCGGTTGGAGATCGAGCAGGACATCGATCTGATCCAGACCGCGCCCAACGTCACGTATCAGATCCTGAACCACGACGGTGAAATTCTGACGATCGACAATCCGCAAATGGTGCCGGATTCTGGCCAGATCGAAGAGTTTCGCGAGCCGATCGCCAAGGTGAACTTCATCCTGCCGTCCGATTGCATCGGCACGATCATGACGCTGTGCGAGGACCGGCGCGGGATTTACAAGAGCACCGAATATATGGGGCCCAAGCGGGCGCAGCTGATCTACGAGCTGCCCTTGGGCGAGATCATTTTCGACATGTACGACAAGCTCAAGAGCGCGACCCGCGGCTACGGAACCATGGATTACGAAGTGATCGGCTTCCGCCCGGCCGACCTGATCAAGCTCGACATCCTGGTGAAAGGCAACCGGGTCGACGCGCTGTCCACGATCGTTCACCGCTCGAACGCGGACAAGCGGGGCCGCGGCCTGGTCAAGCGGCTCAAAGGCGAAATCTCCAAGCACCAATTCGAGATTCCGCTGCAGGCTGCCATTGGTTCGCGGGTCATCGCGCGGGAAACAATTTCCGCCTTCCGGAAGAACGTCACCGCCAAGTGCTACGGTGGAGACATCACCCGCAAGCGCAAGCTGCTGCAAAAGCAACGCGAGGGAAAAAAGCGGATGAAGCAGTTTGGCGAGGTCGAAATTCCGCAAAAGGCCTTCTTGTCGGTGCTCGAAGTCGGCGGCGACGAATGATGCTTCTCGGGATCTGTTCGCGATGTCCCCGCTGCCCCAGTCTGATACCGTGACGCACCCGGAGGCAGCAGCGCGGCCTGCTGTCGCGCCCCCATTGAAACCCGCAGACCCGCCGCTGGCCGTGCAGGGACGAAAAAAGCAACGCGGCAGCGTGCGTGCGCTGATCGATGCGGGCATTTGCCTCTACGTCGCGGTCATTCTCTTCCGGACCTTCGAGATCGAAGGCTACATCATCTCGACCGGATCGATGGCTCCGCACCTCTTGGGCTTTCACAAGCGAGTGGTTTGCCCGGCTTGTGGCTACCAGTTCACGCATGGAATTCCCGTCGACGAAACCGGCACGGCCGCCGATACCACCGACGACCTCGCGCGCGAAGGCCCCGGCCAGGTGCGGTGTCCGAATTGCGGCGAAGACAGGATCGATATCCGGTCAGCGCCCCCCAATCACGGCGATCAGTTGCTCGTTCAAAAAAATGTGTTCGAGTTTCGCCCGCCGCGCCGCTGGGAAGTTGTCGTGCTGAAAAGCTCCTCCCGTCCGACGCCTTTCGTCAAACGCGTGGTCGGACTGCCCAATGAGTCAGTCCAAATCAAGGATGGAGATATCTACGCCGACGGCGAGATCTGCAGGAAGGACCTCGCCCAACAGCGAGCCGCGCGAATCCTCGTCAACGACAACGACGATCTGCCCGATGATCCTCCGGAGGGGCAGGGCTGCTGGTCGATCGACGATTCGAAGAGCGGCTGGTCTGCCAGGGGAAATGGGTTTGTCTATACGCCCCCCTCGGGCCAGTCAGAGTCTGCGGCGAAGGAAAACACGGCGTGGATCGCGTTTCGCCGCTTGGTGCGACATGGCGGCAGTCACCAAACGTCGGTGCCGATCTCCGATCTCAAACCGATCGTTCATACCCCGGGGAGTGCCTTCGCGCAAGTGAAATACGACCAGGCGGCGCGAAGATTGGAAGCTAGGGGCGCCGTCGATCGCACGCTGCGCGATCGTCTTTTGGCCATGAACTCAGAGCCGGCGACGCGAGCGGCGATCGAAGAGTTGTTTGAACAGTCGCACGTCGCCCCAATCACCGATGACTACGGTTACAACCGCGCGAACGCGGGGCTCATTCCGCTCGCGGTGCGGGATACGTTTCTGGAATGCGAGGTCGCGCTGGGCCCCGGGAGTGGTGCAGTCACGTTCGAGGTCAGCGACGGCCGACTGACTTTTCAGGTCGTTTTCGATCGCGGAAAAAACGAAGCCCGGTTGGAGCTTGTCGGGCAGCGCGAGCCGCTGCGCTCAGCCGCCCTTGCCGCGGAACAACTCGCCAAGCCGTTTCAATTCGAATTCTCGACCTTCGACCGTCAGGTGATTGCGGCCGTCAACGGCGTGTTGCTATTCCCCGCCTGGGAGTGCCCGACCGACCGGGCCGAGCCGTCTCGCGTTCCGGTGCGGTTCGGAGTGCGGGGGGGAGCCGTCGACGTCTCGCGGCTGCGAGTCTACCGCGACATCTACTACACTCGGGGGCAGGGGCGTAACGGAGTCGACCAACCGATCCAACTCGGCGCGGACGAGTTCTTTGTGCTCGGAGACAACAGCCCCGTCTCCAACGACGGACGCAGTTGGCCTCAGGGCGCGATCAAGCGATCGCAACTGATCGGCAAACCGTTCGCAGTCCACTTGCCGTCGCGGCCCGGCCGAATCAGTTTCGGCGGGTTCACCCGTTACATCCGCGTTCCCGATTTCAGCCGCATTCGATATATTCGGTAACAGGTTAGATGCCTCGGGTTGCGACGACTTCCGTAGGGCAGGCTGTGCCTGCCGGCACTTCCGATCGCACCAACTTGCGGCAGGCACAGCCTGCCCTACTCGCTGAAGACTAAGATAAGAAACGGAGCAGCCAGTTCTTTCATGGCCTCGACGACAAAAACCAAAGGGCCGTCGCCGGAACCCTCGAAGCCCTCCGAGCCCAAGACTAAAGGCAGCGCAGCGACAAAAAGCGCACGCCAGCCCGAGTCAGCCCGCCCGTCGGCCATGCGCGAAACGATCGAATCGGTCGTCGTCGCGTTCATCCTGGCCTTTATGTTCAAGACGTTTGAGGCCGAGGCGTTTGTCATTCCGACCGGCTCGATGGCGCCGACGCTTTACGGGCGCAACAAGTCGGCCCATTGCCCCATGTGCGGCACCGACTTCACGATTGGAGCCAGCGACGAAGTCGAAACCGAAACCGACTACGTGATCCCCGGTGCGCGAATCGACTCGGCCATCTGCCCCAATTGCCGCTACCGCCTCGACAACAAAGACATCTACGACGTCCCCGTTTTCAAGGGGGACGGTATCCTGGTCAACAAGTTTTCCTTCGAGATCCGCGATCCCCAGCGCTGGCAGGTGGTGGTCTTCAAATATCCTGAGGAACCGAAAACCAATTACATCAAGCGCTGCGTCGGCCTGCCCGACGAGACCATCTGCATTCGCCAAGGGAATGTGTACGGCCGGAACGAGCAGGGGGAGTGGAGAATTCTCCGCAAGGACGATCCCAACAAGCAGCGCGTGCTGCAAATGAATGTCTACGACAACGACCACCCCGAGCGACCGTTGTTGGATGCGGGCTGGCCCGAGCGTTGGGCCGCCGTCAAGAAAGCCGACGGTCCGAATGCCATCGCTGGTTGGTCGACCGACACTCAGGGCTGGGTCCCCGACGGACAGGCCCGCTCGTTCCACTTGCCGCTCGATCGCGCCTCCAAAGATTTCCAATGGTTTCGCTATCGGCACTACGTTCCCAACGAGGAGACGTGGCGACGGGCCGCCCAGAAATTGCCGCTCGATCCTCAGGCCAGACTGATTACCGACTTCTGCGGGTATAACGCCTTCTCGAGCTCGAATGGGCGGATCGTCGCGGATGACCTCGGCTTTTATTGGGTCGGAGATCTGACGGTCAATTGCCGCATCGACATTCAGAACACCGAGCCGAACGGCCAGGTCGTACTCGAGCTGAACGAAGGGCCGCGCGTCTATCGCTGCCGCATCGACCTCGCCAGTGGCCGAGCGACACTGGTCTACGCCGAGCCCCGCGACAAGAAGGATCCCGGCCAAGAGCATAAGCTGGCGGACGCCGAGACGCGGTTTGTCGGAACAGGGCAGCACGACGTGTCGTTTGCGAACGTCGACGATCGGCTTTGCCTGTGGGTCGATAACCGTCTCATCGATTTCGGTCCGGACGCCTGCTATAGCCCCTATGGAGGCTCAGACATCCAGCGCCCGTGGGACGAGGACCTGATTCCCGCGGGCATCGCCGTGCGGGGCGCCGAGGCGACGGTCTCGCATCTCATCCTTCAACGCGACGTTTACTATCGCAATGATTTCGTGCATCTGCGCAGCGGCCCATTCACTGACGATTCGTCGCCCGAGAACATCGAAGAGTATGACGGCGTCAAGGAAGATCTCGTTCGCAATCAGAGTCGCCCCGCGGAATGGTTCCATGAATACGAAAGCCACCTGGCGTCGCGGCAGAACGGCCCAGGGCAGCGCTACGAAGGTATTTTGTTCGAGTTCACCATGGGGCCCGACGAGTTCTTCATGATGGGCGACAACAGCCCGCGCAGCAAAGACAGCCGCTTGTGGGGCAACACGCGGCACGCCGCCCACAATTATGCGGTGCCGCGCGACGCGCTGGTGGGCAAGGCCTTTTTCATTTACTGGCCGCACGGCATCCCGTTTCTCAACGATGGTCGGGGTTACCCCGACGGACGCGACTCGATCCTGGCGAACGAATACACCGGCCCGTTCTTCTACAACTACACCCGCGACACCAACGGCAACCCGATGATCGATTACGACTATCCCAAGCGACGGATCCCGTTTTACCCCGACATCGCGCGGATGCACCGCATCCGCTAGACACGGCGAGGAGCCGATACGAAGAAACCCTCTCCCATTCCGATGGGAGAGGGGGAAAGTTGAGTCAAGGAGGACTCGCATGGCGCTCTTGGAATGCCTCGGCCTGGTGAAGGATTACCCCGGCAAGCGGGCGGTCGACGACGTCGATTTCTATGTCGAGCGAGGTGAGATCGTCGGCCTGTTGGGCCCCAATGGCGCCGGCAAGACGACGTCGTTCCGCATGGCCTGCGGCCTCATCGCTCCCACCAAAGGGATCGTGCGGCTGGGGGGCAAGGACGTCACGCGCTGGCCCATGTTCAAGCGGGCTCGAGCCGGGATGGGCTTTCTGCCACAGGACAACAGCATCTTCCGCAAGCTGTCGGTCGAGCAGAACGTCTCCGCGATCCTCGAATACCTCGACGTCAGCCGCAAAGAGCGGACTCTGATGATCGACCGGTTGTTGAATCAGTTCGGCCTGCAGAACAAGCGCAAGCAAATCGCTTCGACTCTCTCGGGCGGCGAGCGACGCCGGCTGGAGATCGCCCGCTGCCTGGCGAGCAAGCCGTCGCTGATTCTCTTGGACGAGCCGTTCACCGGCATCGACCCGGTCACGATCTCGAGTATTCAGGACATCATCGCCGAATTGTGCGATAGCGGAATTTCGATTTTGCTGACCGACCACCGCGAGCGCGAAACGCTCACGATCACGCATCGCAACTACATCATTTGCGCGGGGAAAGTCGTCGTGAGCGGCGACGCCGAAACCGTGCTCAACGATGTGACCGCTCGCAATCTGTACTTCGGGCAGCGGTTCGACGCCAACTCGATCATCGAGGGCAAGGACGCGTTCAACTCGGCCTTGAATGCGCAGGCCAGCGACCGCATGCGCTACGAAGAGGAATGGGACGACCGGGCGGCCTGAAACTGCCTCCCCGCCGGTTGCCAAGAGACGTGCCCGCCCTCTCAGAAAAATGGGAAATCCGGGCGAATTTCCTCTTGTCAGACGCTAAAGAATCGTCAAGGATACGTGTATTGGATCGTGCAAACGTAGCACGATGGACAATCAGCCGCGACGGGGTCGGACTTGGCGAGCCGATCGAAGCGGAGGGCCCTTAATAGAGAGGAGGTGGTCTTGTGAGTTCTGACAGTAGTAGCCAAATAGGTGGAAACGCCTGATGGCAGTCGACGGGCTGTCGACTCGGGCAGCCACCGTCTCGTAAGGATCACCTCCAAAAAAATCCTACGAGAAACAAACAGAAGGCTCGGTTCCCCTCGTGGGAGCCGAGCCTTCGCTCTTTCTGGCAAGCGCGAGTGAGAGCTTTACACCCTCTCCCATTCCGATGGGAGAGGGCCGGGGTGAGGGCGGCTTTTTTCCTGTCGATATCTGGCGCGTTCGACCACGCACGACTTCAAAGACCCGTCATCCTACCACCTCCCCATAAGAATGGGGCGAGGGTGTCGTGGGTTGGCCACTCGACAAAGCGGCGGCGTCACATTTCCAACGGCGCTTCGACGCCGCCGGTGAACTCCTCGCCGTCCATCGGCTTGCCGTGCAGAATTTCGACCTTGTATCCGCCCTTCGCACGGAAGTAGACGATCAGGAGCAGATAGCCGCAGGCCATGATCACCGGAATGATGGCCGTCCATCGCAGGGCCATGCGTCCGCCATAGAGGCGCGCGTCTTCCACCGGCCCGGCGTCGAGTTGTTCCACGGAATCGAGCGGCTTGTTGGCGTCGTTGGCGTCGACCTTGTCGATCAATTCGCCCACCTTCTTGCCGTCGAGCCCCGAGATCGGCGCGAAGAACAGGAAGCGGCTCTTTTCCGACGCGACGTAGCGCTCGTAGGTTGAGGGTGAGATCTCACGCAGCTTCTCGGACGCGAAATAATCCTGCTGGTAACCGATGCCGGGTCCCCCCAAGAGTCCGGCCGAGAGCATGCCGATGCCGCCCATCGTTCCCATCGTCAGCGCGCCCCCCTTGGGAAACCGCTCGCCGACTACGCCCAGCATCGTCGGCCAGAAAAATGTCTTACCGAGCGCGTAGGTCGTCCCCGCGAGAAACACCAAGAGTGCCGTCCCGGCATAGCTCAACGCCGAGAGGCCGATGGCTGCAAGACAGGATCCGACGAAGAGCAGGCCGACCGGGTTGATCCTTTCGACGATCGGGCCGGCAAAAAACCGCAGCACAAACATCAAGGTCGACGTGTACACGAACAGCAAGAACGCTTTGCCCTTGATGACGTTGTTCATGATGTTCGTGATCCAGCTGTCGGTCCCCAGCTCGACGTATCCGACCATCGCCATCAGGAACACGAGCATCAACAAGAGC
>DASZIA010000449.1:0-15931 GCA_035949535.1 Planctomycetaceae bacterium
GTGCGGGACTGCGCGTTTAACGCCGACCGCTGATACGAACTTTTCGTACAGCTCCTTAGCCAATTTACCTACACGCGCACTTCTGACACCGTTCCATCGAAATCATTTGAAGAGTCTCGAGCGCGCCTCTGGCGAGACGTGGTCGATGCCCGTAGCCGAGCCTGCGCGGGCCGCGACGAGCACGCGGGAGCGTCGTGACGAGTGACAATCACGCGGTACGATCGGTACTGCTTCGGGCGGCCGCCAGCCGCTGCGAAAAGCACCAGTACACGTGTGGCAAAACCGACAGTGGACAGGGAACCGCTCGGCGACTGACTGCCGACGGCTTCGATTTGCGAAGAAAGGGTTTCGTCCGCGTCAGAGCGATCTAACAGCCATCGTTGAATCGATGGCGTGAAGATTCATGCGAACGAGGAACGACAGAAGTCCATCCGATGTTGTCGTCCGGGAGTCATTCGCCGGACGTTGCCCGCGCGGTTCGGTGAGAAGTGATGGCTACCGAAAAGGCGCTGGCAAGCATACCGAGCGCTGCCGAGCGATTCAAGGTGCCAAGAAAATGGAATTGACCGTGGGCTGTTGACCGATTCAAGACGCGAAACAGTTCACGTCGGTCAGCTCAGAAGCTGTAGGACGCCCGCACGCCGACACCTTCGATAAAACCTGGCGTGATGCCAGGCGCGTTGTGATGTTCGGCGATCGCGTTGACCTGGACTTTCATGTTCGCATTGAGAAACCAGCTCAAGCCCAGCGTCCAGTCATAGACCGTGCCGCCGTTGATTGTCTTATCGTTCAGATCGAGGTAACCAAATCGCAGGCCTACTTGCCAAGCGCCGCAAGCACAACAGCAGTTTTTCGGGTTGTAGTTGTGCTGGGGAATCACCGTACCAAAGACGCCGGAGCGGCGGTCGTAGGGCTGGTATTCGCCCGTGAGGAAGTACAGTGCCTCGACGTAGCCTCCGTTGTAAAAGACAGTTCCGATGTTTTGCCCATTGGGGGTCGCGTCCGTGAAGAACTGTCCTGCCCATTCCGCCTGAACGGTGAGGGAATTCCAAACGAGCGCGAATTCGGGTCCGATCGTATACTGCCGGCTCCCGCCAACTTCCATAGTGTCGACCAGGATTGGCACGGTGAAGCCGGGCGCATTGCGGAGCAGGACCCGCGCGCGATCTCTGAGCTCGTCCTGCACGAGCTCGCCCCCGGTGGACCCGAGACCCAGATGAATCAACTGCCGGCCGTCGTCTTCGTACCAGGGAAGCGCTGTGACGCGCCCACCGACGTAAAACTTGTTCAACGCCACCCCGAAGACGTTGGTGGCCGGTCGGAAGATTCCATAGCGCCAGGTGGCGCGCTCTGATTCGGTCCAATTCCAAGCCGTCAGGCCGATTGCAAACCCGTTATCGAACGGTCCGTAGAATGCGTCCTGATTGTCCGAGCGCTCCATAAAGGGGAGATCAGCCGCGCCGGTATTGTTCTCCATCCCGAGCGGCTTGTCCTGCTGGCCAAATCGAACGTATCCGAAGTACGGCACGTCGCGGATCTGCAACCAGATATTCATCGGGGCCGGGCTGGTCGTCAGACTGCCGAAGGTCGGTGCTTGTTCTCCGTCGCTGTCGTTCGAGGCATTCGCAAAATCGAACTGAATTGAAAAATCGAACTGACCGAAGATCTCGCCGTCGGCTTGGAAGATCGCACGGCGCAGCAAGGTAGCCGCGGAGTTTTGGACGGTGCTGCTCGAACCTCCGGCATTGTTAAACGCGTTTGCCGGCCCGATGTACCACACCGAATCGATCTGGCCGGTTCCCCCGAAATGAAAACGAAATTGCTTATCGGGAGACTCGACCTGAAAGCCGTTCGCCCAGCTGGCTTCGAGTGGAAAATGGCGAACGTCTTCAGGTGAGGCCGGAGCGACGGACTGGCTCTCAACCGGCGCGCTGACTGACCCGGCCTGGAGCGGAGCTGCCATAGTCGACATCGACGTCGGCTCTTGGATGCTGCCCCGGTCAGCGAGCGACGCAACGACATCGTCCCCGCCCGTCGCCGGAGCGAAGCTCGCAATGATCGACTCACTCTGGCTCGGCGGCCCGACACTCGAAGGGGGAGGTTGCCCGTAAGTCGCCTCCCCGGATAAGCCGGCAATCAACGACAACGCAAGAACCGGGGCAAAACGCGAGCGGAAGGGCCTGTGGACCTGTGCGGCGAGTGCAACACGATCGGGATGACTCATTGGCATTTCACGTCCCGCCGTTCGACGTAAAGCAAGGCAGGACGTCCGCTGGCGACCGACGAGACCAAAGCCACGATCCTTGCGCGGCGGAAAGTCGGCTTGAATCTGGCGAAGGTTTGCGGATTATTCCGAGTCTGTCACTTCAATCATCGGTCATCTGGCGGAATTTGCTTGATTGTTTAAAGGCGCCGGCAGTCGGTTGTCATTCACTTGGGAAGCGAAGCATCGCGCCCGAGCCGATTGGAGGGCGCCGCGGAAGCACGAGCCTCACAGCGTCGCGTTGGCACCGGATGCACGTCGAGACCGTCTGCAGCGTTCGCTGACGGGAGGAATGGGCTTCGGCAGACCGCGGATTAATCATTCACGATCGGCGTTTCCGAGCGATGAATTCAGCGCGCTACTAATCGGGCTTATTGATCCGCCCGAAAAGAGCATCGCGCATTCGGCCGTCCTTACCGGCATTCGCCCAGGCCGCACGATATTCGGTTACCAGCGCGCGACGCTGGTCGACTTCGTAGTCGCTGGTCGGAGCCGGAAGACGGACAAAGCGCGTGAGGTCCGCTCGAATCGAGTCCTTGCGGGCTTGGTCCTTCGTCGCTGCCATCTCGCGGTCAGCGTCCTGTCGCAGTTCCTGCTTCAGCGATTCCCACTGTTCAGCCGACATTTCAGTCCTACCGATCGCATTGTCTGGAATTGTTCAAGTTGCGGGGGGGATCATATCGCCCGCGCTTCGCAGTTGCCATAAGAACCGTTGAGTTGTCAACGAGCAATTGACGCGGCTAATCGCCGGGCAGATCCAGGTGGGCTTTGACGTGGTCAATGTGCTGGCGCAGCGTGTAGTGCAGGTCGGCGTAGCCGGTGGGCAGGCGAAGATGGTTGGCACGCTCTTCCAGGCGTCTTAGCCGGTCGAGCAAGTCAGCGGGACTTTTCGCTCCCTTGGACGCCAACTCCAGTTCGATAGACCTCAGCTCGCCATCGAGCCTGAAAATTCGTCGACGCATGCTCCACTGGTACAAAGCGGGCACAAGCCTCAGAAGCGGATAGGCAATGCCAACAACCGGGATCGAAAGGACCAGCAGTCGTCCCGCAAACACCGCCAACCAGAAGGGTAAATACCGCTGCAGGAACGGCCGGCCCGCTTTGTAGAACTGCCGTGCCTCGGACGAAAGCGGGACGTCAAATTGTTCCGCCGCCGGAAACTCTCCGGACTTGTGAAAGATCCCGGCGCCCGAGTGGACCTCGGAGGCCGCATCGAGCAGCAGATACTGAATTGCCGGATGCAGATCGCCCCGCACGACGAGGCTCGACTTCGGCGCGAGCAGCGTGACGTCGTTGGGCGGGCGATCCGCAGCCAGGCTTCCGACTCCGGCGGGCAGCGTTAGCGTGTTCAAAAACGGATCGAGAGCGACGTACGCCTTGGCACGTGAAAAACTCGCCAGCTCGACGTGCGGGTCGGCGAGCAGCCGCCGGACGATCGGCGCGTCCCACGAAGCAACCATGATGGCTGCACCGATCTTGCCTGCCAGGAGTTGCCCGCCCGACTCCTCCAGCGAGAGCGGCAACAACTCGGCCTCTCCCAGTCCGATCCCGTTCCGCGACAGTAGTTCCAGAGCAATCGCGCGAGAGCCGCTGCCTTCCGGACCGATCGACACCTTGCGGCCGCGAAGTCCCTCCAAATGCAGGCCCGGCGCCGCGCCTTGGTAGAAGAGCCACATCGGCTCGTACGACACTGTGCCCAGCGACACGAGCTCGGGGGAGTCGGATTCCGAGGTGAGGCCGTTCTGGACGAACCCGACGCTCACGTCCGACCGCGGATCTTTCAGGCGTTTGAGGTTCTCGACGGCTCCCTCCGACTGCTTCAGTCGCAGTTCGACATGCGATCGCGCGAGGATTTCCTGATAGCGTCGGCCCAGTTCGTCGTAGGCTCCGCCGGGTAATCCGGTGCTCATCACCACCACGCGCGGTGGGAACGGCCCCAAGTAGACAGTCGTCGCGACCAGTGCGCCGGCGATGACCGCGGCGGTGACGACGTAAAACCACAACGCGCTTTGGCGCATTGTCCGTTTGACGGGAGGGCTGGTCATCACTCACCGGTATTGCACACAGGTTCGCAGGCCACTCGTTTTAGGCACACGATTCGCTCCCTGACAAGTCCAGGAATGGCGTGAACGTACCGAGCAGGACCTATCGCACGGCTCTCGACGTCTAGCCGAGTTGTCTCCGCGCGCGTACGATGGCAGCAAGTCGAATCACCGCTGACTTTGTCACTCGCGAATTTGTCAAAGGAGCGATCCATGGCGACTTCCTC
Organism: Planctomycetaceae bacterium; assembly: GCA_035949535.1. Lineage (GTDB taxonomy): Bacteria > Planctomycetota > Planctomycetia > Planctomycetales > Planctomycetaceae > DASPSM01. The sequence continues at coordinate 4,533 of DASZIA010000449.1, forward strand.
GTCGGTCAAAAGCGTGACGGAACAGATCGTCGACGTGCAGCAGGTGCTCGTCGGCACGCATCCCGGTTTTCGGAGGTTCCATGCGAAAGGCATCGTCGGCGCGGGAACATTCGTGGCCGGACCCGAAGCCAGGCGAATCAGCAAGGCCGCACATTTTCAGGGACAATCCGTTCCTTTGACTCTCCGTTTCTCTAACGGCGGCGGCGACCCGACGGTTCACGACGGCGTGCCCGACGTCCGCGCCCTGGCCGTGAAATTTTTGCTGCCCGACGGAAAGAAGACCGACCTGCTGGCGATCACAAACGAGGCCTTCCTCGCCCGCACGGCCGAAGACCTCCTCGCCTTTCTGACGGCGAACCTTCCGGATCCCGCCACCGGCAAGCCGGATCCTCAGGCCATTCCGCGTTTCATCCAAAGCCATCCCGCGGTTGCCGCATTTGTGGGACGCTTGATGCAGAAACCGGTCCCGGTCAGTTTCGCGCAGGCCGCGTACCATGCGGTCCACGCCTTCCGCTTCACCGCGTCCGACGGCAGCAGCCGCTTCGGCCGCTATCACTGGATCCCGGAAGCGGGAGAGGCCTATCTCAACCCGGAAGAAGCCGCCAAGCGCGACCCCAATTTTCTCTCGGCCGAATTAAAGGCTCGCTTGGCAAAGGGTCCGGCCGCGTTTCGTCTCAACCTGCAAATCGCCGAACCAGGCGACGCGACGAACGACGCCACAGCCCTTTGGCCGGCGGAGCGTCGGATCGTCGAACTGGGCCGACTGCAGGTTGAGTCCATTTCCCCCACCAGCGCCGCCGACGAGCGACGTCTGATCTTCGATCCGATCAAACTCACTGAGGGAATCGAGCTTTCCGACGACCCGATTCCCGCTGCCCGCTCGGCCGCGTATTCCGTGTCATACGAGCGGCGGACGAAGGAGGCGTGACGACAGGCGGCGACTTGCCCCGCACCACCAAACCACAACGCCGGCGATAGTCCGCGACTTGTGACCCTAGTTTTCGGACCCGGATGCACCGCAGCCAATGGCCTTGTGCGATTCGTAATAGCACCAGGAGAGTGGCAATGGTTTCCAAACGAATGCGTGCTGCTTTCGTCCACGGTTTCAAGCAACCGCTTGTGATCGAGGAAGTGCCCGTGCCCGAGGTGGTCCCCGGGCGAGTGCTCGTCAAGCTTTCCGCCTGCGGCGTGTGTCACACCGATCTGCACGCCGTCGACGGCGATTGGGCATTCAAGCCGAGTCCCCCCTTCATTCCCGGGCATGAAGGCGTCGGGCACGTGGCTGCCGTCGGCACCGGCGTGCGCTCCGTCAAAGAGGGTGATCGCGTCGGCGTGCCCTGGCTCTACACGGCCTGCGGCCACTGCAAATATTGTTTGACGGGCTGGGAGACTCTGTGCCGATCGCAGCAATGCACCGGCTATACGGTCAACGGCTGCTTCGCCGACTACGTGCTCGCCGATCCGGAGTACTGCGGACGGCTGCCGTCGGCTCTCGGTTTCGCCGCTGCTGCGCCTCTTCTCTGCGCCGGCGTCACAGTTTACAAAGGTCTCAAGCAAACCGAGGCGCGACCTGGCCAAACTGTGGTCATTTCGGGAGTCGGCGGTCTGGGTCACCTGGCCGTGCAATACGCCAAGGCGATGAGCCTAACGGTGATTGCGATCGACGTCGGGGAGGAGAAACTCGAACTCGCGCGGCGCTGCGGCGCGGACCACACCATCAACGCGCAATCGAGCGACCCGGTGGCCCAAGTCCAGAAGCTGTGCGGCGGGGCCGATGGCGTGCTGGTCACGGCGGCCTCTCGGGCCGCCTACGCCCAAGCCAGCGCGATGGTTGGCCGACTCGGCACGATGGTGCTCATCGGGTTGCCCGGCGGGACTTTCGAGGTCGACATTCTGGACATGGTCGGCTCATGCAAAACGATTCGCGGCTCGAGCGTCGGCACGCGAGCCGATCTGGCCGAGGCGTTGCAATTCGCCAGCGACGGCAAGGTCAGCGTCCACCACACCACGGACAAGCTCGAGAACATCAACGCGATCCTGGACACGATGCGCCAGGGGCGCATCACTGGTCGCGTGGTCCTCACGCTGGCGGAATGAACTGCTCCCGAACCAATCTTTGCACGAGCTTAAGACCGTGAGCAGACTCGCCGACCGACGACCCTGCGGGCGGCAGCGCCCTCCTTAAGCACGGGCTGGCCGCACCCGGTCCAGGGGCTCGCCCCTGGCTAGAAGTCGATCTTCGCATTGATGCCCAGCACCAAAGCCGTGTCGATATTCTGCGCATTCGGCGGGAAAGTGCGGTCGCGGGCGGGGAAAACGACTTGCAGGTCGGGAGTCACGTGGCAATAGGGGGTGACCGCCACCGTGTAGAACAATTCGATGGCCTGGTCGTTATCGAGCGGCAACAGGACCGGCGCGAAATCCCGGACCGGTGACGAGTAGCGTGTGATCGCGTAGCCGACGCCGAACGTATCGAGCGGCCGATTGCTGATCGGGCTGCTGCCGTAAAGCGCCGCGTTCGCGGTGAAGCGGATCGGGCTTGGCCCGTCATCGGCAACCCCGATGTTGGTGTAGACACCGTAAGCATGCTTCGCGTTCTTCGGGTCGGCCCACAGCTCTTGAGTTCCGGTGTAGAAGACGCACCACGAGTCACGCACAAATTCCGGGACGATTACGAGTCCTTGTTCGGGATCGAAGTAAGCGGTGGGCGACAAACTGTTGTAATTTCCAGTACCGAACGTGCCTGAGACCCCTTGACTCCCGCCGAGGCCGAAGAATTTAGTCGGCACTGTCAGGTTCGCGAAGATCGTCGCCCCGTTGCTGAACAATGTGTCGAACCCGCTCGTTGTCGGCGTGTTGTTCGTGTCGAGAACCATCACGGTAAAGACCGGCACGCCGTCTTGAAGGACCGCGGCGCCGGCTCCGAGCGTCGAGTAGGGGACCGTTCGGGCGACAACGAGCGGAAACGACATGCCCAGGTTCCAGAAACCGTCGAACAGGCGGGCTCCGGTAAAGGGCATCGTGAATTCGTCGAACATGTTGAGCTTGCCGGCAAACGTGACAAAGTTTTCCGACAGGGCCTGCGTGAATTTCACGGCGGTGAGCGCCGTCTCCGACCCCTTTGCTTTGGGACTCAGCTCAGGCATGTTGACGGGAATGAGCGCGCCCGTATCGCCGTTGACCGTGTCGCCATAACGGGTTTCGCCGTGCAGCGTGACGAAGAAGCCCTTCCAGAGCCCCAGTTTTTCGCCGTCGATATTGACGAAATAGTCGTCGCGGCCGGAGTAGTCGCCGACGTCGTGGATGCCGCCGGTCGCCACTCCCTGGTAGAAGTTGTAATTCTGGACGCTGAATGTGATTCCATGGGCGGCCAGCTGGTCTCGGACGCCGCACAGACTGCCCAGCAGATAGGGCCGGGTGCAGCAATCTCCGTCAAAGGGCGACGGCGTGCACGTTGGCGCTTGACCGAGGCCTTCGCAAGCTTGCCCTTGAGCGGTGAGAGACGAGGTGGACGGCGCGGCCGCTTGCGCGCTGCCGGCAGGCGGCGCGGCGGGCGGCGGTGGGTCGAGGATCTCGAGACGCAGATCGTCGCACCGCCCGGATGCGGCCATGGCTGAAAAAACCAGAACGATCCCAGAAGCACGAACTAAGGATCGCATCGATGCGCCCTCCTAGCACGATTGAGCACGGCCCGCCGGAAGGTACGAGGATTTCCGACGCGCTGAATTCATCGGCTGGCGCTTCAGTACGGCATCGGTGTGAGCGGCCGAGCCTGCAAAACCGGTTTACCACGATCAACTCCACCGCTGAACGGCAACCTGTTATGCCGATTGTTCCGGATTTTCGAGACTGGTTGCCGCTTGCGAAGGCAAGAACCCGCATACGAAATCTCGAGTGAGAGCGTGATCGATGGCCGCAAAGCCGACCAGGCAAAACTCTGAAAGTCGGACGATCACCAACGCGGGAGTCGCCGCGATCCTGCACCGCTACGCTGCCGTGCTCCATGCGGGTGGAGAGGACGGATTCAAGATCAAAGCCTATCGCCGGGCGGCCGAAACGATCGAGCGGATGCCCGGCGACGTTGCGGGACTTGTCGCCCAGGGAAATGACCTGCAGAACCTGCCCGGCATCGGCAAAGCCATCAGCTCCGTGATCGAGGAGATTGTCCGCACCGGAAAATTTCAGCGGCTGGATGAAACGCTGGCGCCGATGCCGCCTGGAATGGTGGAACTCATTTCGCGACCGCTGCTCGATCCGAAGCGCGTCCAGAGCATCTACAAGAAGCTCGGCATCCACACGTTGAAGGAATTGGCCGAGCGACTCGAGTTGGGCGCGATTCGTGAGTCGTTCGGAGATCGAATGGAGCTTCACATTCGCCAGGGCCTCGATTCGCGCCCCCGAATGCTGTTGCGAAAAGCCGATCAACTGGCGGGGCCGATCGAGGCGTTCCTCAAATCGATTCCGGGCGTCGCGACGGTCGAGCGAACCGGCAGCCTGCGGCGACGCCAAGAGACCGTCGGCGACTTGAGCTTTTTGATCTCGGGCAGCCGGCCCCGTGATGTTTTTGAGCGGTTCAGCCAATTTGCAAAACTCGAACCCGGAATCGGCGAACGAAATCGCCGCTCCTTCCGCCTGGCCACCGGGCAGGTCGTCACGCTGCAGTGGGCGGCGAAAAAGACCTGGGGACTCGAATTGGTCACGGCGACGGGCGCGCCGGCACATCTCAAAGAGCTCGAAACCCGGGCCCGCCAAAAGCGGATCAGTTTGTCTGTCAAACGGCTCGCCTCAATGCAGGTCGACGCGTCGAGCGAATCGAGCGTCTATCAGGCTGTTGGCCTTCCAGTCATCGAGCCGGAGCTTCGGGAAGGTCGCGGCGAGATTCGCGCCGCGGCACAAGGCTGTCTTCCCTCTCTCGTCCGCCTGGCCGATCTCAAGGGTGATCTGCACATGCATACGACGGCGAGCGACGGCGGAAACACCATGCTCGAGATGGCCGAGGCGGCGCGCGACCTCGGCTACCGATACATTGCCATCACCGACCACTCACAATCGCTCAAACTCACGAACGGCTTAAGCGAAAAGCGGCTGCTGGCGCAGATTCGAGAAATCGACAAGCTCAACGCGCGGCTCGACGGAATCGTGATTCTCAAATCCTCCGAAGTCGACATCCTCGAAAACGGGTCGCTCGATTACCCGCCGAGCGTGCTCAAAGAGCTCGATCTCACCATTTGTTCGATTCACTCGCGCTTTGCCCTCGATCGCCAGCGGCAGACCGAGCGAATCCTGCGAGCCATGGACAACCGTTATTTCAACATTCTGGGCCACGCAACCGGACGGCTGTTACTCAGGCGGCCGGGCTACGATCTCGACATCGAGCGTCTGGTGGATCACGCGAAGCAAGTGGGCTGTTTCTTTGAGATCAATTCCAATCCCAATCGGCTCGACTTGTCCGACCTCCATGCGAGGCTGGCGAAGGACAAGGGAGTCAAGATCGCGATCAATACCGATGCACACAGCATTGCCGAACTGGACTTTATGGCCGGCGGCGTCGATCAAGCCCGGCGCGGGTGGCTCGAACCGGGAGACGTTTTGAATGCGGCGCCGCTGGCACGACTGCGAAAGCTGCTCAAGCGCTGATCGAGATCAACCGGCCCGCGTGTCGCCTTCCCGATCCGCACGCGCCTCCTCTTTAGGCGCGAAAGCCGCCGTCAACTGGGCGACCTGCGGAACTCCGTATGTTGTGCGTGCGAATTTTGGTCGACAACTGACCCCATACCGTCGACGCAATGCATGCTGTGACGAAGACATCTGCACAGTGCGCGTACAGGAACTTGACAGCGCTCACCTCGAAAGACCCGTGCAGATAACCGGCCCAGTTGGAAAGACCGAACATGCTTTCTTTTTCTGGCAGCCGCTTCAGCGCCCGGAAGTCACTGAGGAGACGTGTCACGCCAGCGGCTGCTGTCGAAACGCTTGAAGAGCGAACGCTGCTGAGCGCGTTCACTGTCTTGAACCTGAACGACCATGGCGCCGGCTCGTTGCGCCAGGCCATCCTGAACGCGAACAGCAACCCCGGGGCCGACGTCATTAACTTCAACGTGGCCGGCACGATCACGCTGGCGAGCGCTTTTCCGACGATCATCGGCCAGGTCAACATCGATGGCACGACCGCCCCAGGCTTCGCCGGAACGCCTGTGGCGGAAGTCAACTTCCACAACTTCGGTGGGCTGCAGATTCTTGCCTTCGACGATGGCTCCGCCCTGCGTTCGCTATCACTGGTGGGCGCCTCGGGCAACGCCGTCACGCTCGAGCACGTCGAAAACATGCAGATCGTCGGCAACTACATCGGCCTCGACACCGACGGCACGACGGCCGCCGGTAATCGCGGCGATGGAATCGAGTTGATCGGTTCGTCCAACAACACCATCGGCGGCGCAGCGGCCGAAGATCGCAACGTCATTTCCGCCAACGGCCAGCAAGGCATTCTTCTTAGCCTTTCGTCGAACAACACAATCACGAACAACGACATCGGCACCGACGCCACCGGCACGGTTGCCCTCGGCAACGCGGCTAATGGCATCCTGGTGACGAGCTTCTCTGAAGGAAATCTGATTGGCGGAGAGGCGACCGGCGGCAACGATCCGACACAGGATGTCTTCGTCCGGCCGCCCGACGGAAACCTGATTTCGGGAAATAGCGCCAACGGTGTGCTGATCAACAACAGAGCCACCAACAACCAGTTGAGCGGCAACTTCATCGGAACAGATGCCTCGGGCAATGCGCCGCTCGGCAACCACGTGAACGGCGTGGCGATCGTCCAGGCGAACAACAACTCGCTGCTCGGCTGCACGATCCATACGAATCCGTTCGTGTTCTATAACGTCGTCAGCGGCAACGGAGCCAACGGCCTGCTCGTCAACAATGCCAACGGCACGACGATTCAGGCCAATTTCTTCGGAATGGGTGCCAACAACAACACGGCCGTCGGCAACGCCCTCAACGGCGTAGTTGTCGAGGGAACGTCCTCCCACACAACGATGGGCGGCCCCATTCCGCTGGGCAACGTCGACGCGGCCAATCGCCAGAACGGGATCGTCGTCAGCAACACGGCCAGTTACTTCACGTCGTACAACACATTCTGCGGCCTGGCGGCCTTCAGCACGAATCCGAACTTCGGCAACGGCGCCGATGGCATGCTGATCACCTCGACGGGGGGCAACATTCTCATCCGCACGAATGTGGTCACCGAAAACGGCCACGACGGCATCGAGCTTTCCGGCGCGGCCCAGGGCGTCCGCGTGGTGGGTAACATCGTTGGGCTCAACACCTCAGGCTTTTCGGCGATGGGGAACGTCGCCAACGGCGTGGAAGTCGACGGCACGGCGCATGGCGACGTCATCGGCGGACCGCAGCCCACCTTTAACGTCATTCCCCAAAATGCGATCTCCTCAAACGGAGGCAACGGCGTCGCCATCGACGGCCATGCACACGGCATCACCGTGAACAACAGCTTTATCGGCACCGACATCACCGGTGGACAAACGCGTGGAAACGGCGGTGCGGGCGTCTATGTCGGCCCAGGCACCAGTGGGAACGTGATTGGCTCACCGCTTGCGAGCTTGCTGACCGTCATCAGCGCCAACCAGAGCGACGGCGTGGACCTGCAGGGCACAAATAGCAACACGGTGGTCGGCACCCTGATCGGCACGGATGATAACGGCACGCTTCCGTTGGGCAACCTGGGTGACGGCATCCGCGTGAGCAATGGCTCCCATAACACGATTGGGGGCGTCGCCTCCCCGAATGGTCCGCGGGGACCAGGGAACGTCATCGCGTTCAATGCCCTCGACGGCGTGTTCATCCAATCAGGAATCGGCAACGGCATCCGCAAGAACTCGATCTACGGCAACGGCGGGCTGGGCATCGACCTGGGAGCGGGGGCCAACCTGAATCAAGCGGCCCCGGTGCTGAGTTCCGTCACGACGGGTCCTCTCGCGATTCAGGTTTCCGGCACACTCACGAGTAAGCCGAAGACGGCGTTTACGATTGAGTTCTTCGCCAGCGACACGACCGGGCCGTCGGGCCGCATTTTCCTCGGTCTGCTCAAGGTGAAGACAAACGTCGCGGGCCTTGCCGCGTTCACGTTCAATCACCCGCTTCCGCCGGCGGGCGCCGACTTCATCACGGCGACAGCGACCGACCCCACCAACAATACCTCGGAGTTCTCAGCGGCCATGTCCTAGGGATCTGGGCGTCGGCTATTTTCTTGCTGCAGTTGTTGGTTCGATCGTTGTTCCTTCCGGCAAGTCGTCGCCGGGATAAACGATGACGCGCTGGCCGGGCTTAAGACCACCCAGAACTTCAACCTCTTCGCCGAGATCGCGTCCGAGTTTCACTTCGCGGTAACGCACTTGTTGATGTTCGTCCACGATGGCGACCCGCGGACTGCCCGTGCGGACAATCACGGCCGCGCTTGGGACGATGACCGGCACGACTTCGCGGTCGAAGGCAAATTTCACCTGCAAATACATTCCCGGCAGCAGCGCACCCTTGGGGTTGGGGACGTTGACCTGCGTCCTTAGCGTCCGCGTGTTCGGATCGAGAGCGTTGGCGGTGCGGGTCACGGTGCCTTCGTATTGCTTGCTCGGATCTTCGCGGCGGTAAAGCATGGCCTTCTGACCGGGCTTCACATCGGTCGAGAAAACCTGGGGCACATCGACGAAGACTCGCAGCGGATCGATTTTGGCCAGGTGAAAGAGTTGGCGCTCGGTGGCCGGGTTGTCGGCTGTGATCAGATCGCCTGGATCGACGTTGCGGGCCGTCACGACTCCGGAAAATGGAGCGGTCACCTTCTCGAACGATTGCAGCGCGCTCAGCCGCTGAATATCGGCTTCGTTGACTTTGATCGTGGCTTCCATGGCGGCGATCTCGGCGACGTCGACCTTCCAGATCGCCAGTTTTTGCTCATAGGCTTCTTGGGTGGCGGCCCCTCTCGACAGGAGGGGGCGATAGCGTCCCACTTCTGCGTGGGCGTAGACTTCGTCGGCCTGCAGCTTGAGCAGATTGGCTTTCGACTGTAGCAGTGTCGCTTTGGCCTGCTCGAGCTGCGCGTCAATCTCGGGAGTCGCGATCTCTGCCATCAATTGTCCGTTCTGCACTCGGTCGCCGATGTCGACGAGCCACCGCTTCAGGTAGCCGTTAGTGCGCCCGTAAATTGCAGCGGTGAGATCGGCTTGGGCGTTACCGGGCAACTCGCGCTGCGAATCGGCTGCGCCACGGCGGATCGTGGCGACTGCCCGCCGCGGTGGGGCGCTGGCTTCCTTCTCGGCGGCGGCTGCCAACGCACGCTCATGCTGAATGCGCGGCGAGCTTGCTGCCGTGAATGCACCGACAAGCGTAAGAGCAAAGACCAGTCCGAGCACGGCGACCCAGCGAGTCTTCCAGGGCTTGAAGTTGTAGACAGCGATCCTCGATTCGGAGTCGGCGTCTGGCGATTGCTTCGCCTCGTCAGGAGTTGCGGCGGGTACAACCAAGGCGGCCGAGGTCAGTTGGGCAGTTACTCCCTCACTGTGTCCGTTGTTTGGTGAGTTGGTCATAGCATGGGTCTTTCAGAGTTGCCGCCGAAGCGAATGCCGGCGCGTTGTGCACCGGCGGTCGTCGCAGCCGTCAGGGCCGAGAAGTCGGTCCTGATTCTGTCTTCCAGTGGGTTGGCGCCGGGCGACGGAGGAATCTCGTCGTCGCCGTTCATGTCGTCATTGACGTCGGGCCGCGGTGCCTGGCGGCGAAGCAGGCTGTACATCACGGGAACGAAGACGAGGGTGAAAGCAGTCGCCACAAGCAGCCCCCCGATGACTGCGCGACCCAGCGGGGCGTTCTGCTCTCCCCCCTCGCCCAGACCCAGCGACATCGGCAGCATGCCGATGATCATCGCCAAGGCCGTCATCAAGACAGGACGCAAACGCGTTCGTCCGGCGGCAAGCGCCGCGCTTTGGGCATCGGCACCCGATCGACGCTGATCGTTCGCGAAGGTGACCATCAGAATGCTGTTGGAAGTGGCCACCCCGATACACATGATGGCCCCCATCAGCGCCGGGACGCTCACTGTGGTTTGAGTGACGTAAAGCATCCACACAATGCCGGCCAGCGCGCCAGGCAGTGCGGTCAAAATGATGAACGGGTCGAGCCACGACTGGAAATTGACGACCATTAGGAAATAGACCAACAGCACCGCGAAGAGCAGCCCGAAGGCGAGCCCGGCAAACGAGCTGTTCATGCTTTCCACCTGCCCGCGGATCGCGATCGTGCTCCCCCGCGGTAGTTGGCTTTGCATCGAATTAACGATGCGGCTCACGTCGGCCGAGACGCCGCCCAGGTCGCGTCCCTGCACGTCGGCGTTGATCTCGAAGACCGGCTGCACGTTGTAATGGCTCACGACCGACTGAGACTCGGCGCGACTCAGCCCTGCGACGTTGCTCAAGAGCTGGGGCGGGGCGCTTGGGCCAGTCGGTACGGTGGTTTTGGAGGCTGTTGTCGAGGCCGTCGGAATTCCGTTGATCAAAGGCGTGTCCATCACTGAGTCGACCGAACTGATCCGATCTGGCGGGGTCTGCACAGCCAGCACGTAGTTCACTCCGTTGACCCAGTTCACCCAGTAGTTGGGGGTCACCTGAGTCGTCGAACTGAGCGAGACGAGCAGGCTGTCGGCCACGTTCTGCTGCGTCAGTCCAAGTTGCGAGGCCATGACACGGTCGACATTCACCTTCAAAGTCGGTTGATCAACGATCTGGTGCATGTGCACGTCGGCAATGCCGGGGATTGCCGCCATCTCGTGACGAAGCTTTTCGGCGACGCCAAGATTGCCCGCCACGTTCACGCCGACCACCTGCACGTTGATCGGGGCCGGCAGACCAAAATCCAGGATTTGGCCGGTGATATCGGCCGGCTGAAAGTAGAACGTGCTGCCGGGAAATCTCCGCGGAAGCTCTTCACGCAACCGGGCGACGTAGCCCGCGGTCGGGTGGTGGTTGGGATTCAGCGACACGAGAATCTCGCCGTCGCCGTCGGTGACCGTTCCGTTGTCGACGTACGCGCGGGTCGTGAACGAAGGTGTCATTCCCATGTTGTCGAGAATCAGGGCCCGTTCGTTCGCCGGGACGATTTCGCGAATCACGTTTTCAACCTGGCCGAAGATCCGCTCGGTTTGCTCGATCCGCGTGCCCGAGGGGGCGCGCACGTGCAACCGGAATTGCCCGGCGTCGACGGACGGAAAGAAGTCCTCTCCAAGGCGGGGCGCCAGAGCGAGCGAGCACAAAGCGAAGCCGAGCAATGCGCCGATCGTCACCGCGCGGTGGCCCAGGGCCCAGCTCAACAGCCCAACATACGACGCCCGAAGCTGCTCG
>DASZIA010000450.1:0-25335 GCA_035949535.1 Planctomycetaceae bacterium
TGCCCCCGTGCACGGAAACGGAACTGCTTCGGGTCGCGGCGATTGCTGAGCGTCGAAGCGAGCATCTGCTGGCGCGGCTGATCGTCCGCGAGGCCGAGTCGCGAAACCTCGTGATTCCTGGAATCGACGATTTTACTTCGCACCCGGGTGCCGGCGTCGTGGCTCGAGTTCGCGCGACGCTGTTGGGACCCCAGGTCGCCACGATTCAGGGCGACGATCAACCGGCGACGCTCTGCACGGTCGTCGTCGGCAACCGCGGGCTGCTCGAGTCGCGACAGATTGCGATCAGTTCAGCAATTGACGACCGACTGTCGCGGATTGAAGAAGCCGGCGCGACCACGCTCCTCGTCGCGGTCGATGGCCGGCTGCTCGGCGCAATCGGCGTTCGCGATGCGCTGCGGGACGAAACCCGCGAGGTGATCGCCGAATTGAAGCTGGCCGGGGTAAAGTCGTTCCTGCTGCTCACCGGCGATCGCCTGCAAGCGGCCCGGTCGGTCGCAAATTCGCTCGGCGTCTTCGACGAGGTCGGCGCCGGCTTCCTCCCCGCAGACAAGGCTCGCTTGATCGAGGCGCAAAAACGTCAGGGACATCGCATCGCCATGGTCGGCGATGGCATCAACGACGCGCCTGCGCTGGCGGCCGCCGACGTCGGGATCGCGCTGGGCGGTGTGGGAAGCGATATCGCCGCGGAGGCGGGATCCCTTGTCCTGATGGGCGATCCCTTGCGGCCGTTGCCCGGACTTTTCCGATTGTCCCAAGCACTCGCCCGCAATATCCGCCAGAGCATTCTGATCTTCGCCGTCGGAATGAACGCCGTGGGCATCTTGCTGTCGTCGGTCGGGGTGTTGAGTCCGGTGCTCGCCGCTGTTTTCCACGAGCTGGCGTCGCTGGCTGTGATGTTGAACGCGACACGACTCTTGGCCTTCGAGCGCCCCAACTCGTTCGCCGCGCAAGGCTGGGAACAGTTCACGCGCGCCGCAGAATGGCTTACCCAGGCCCTTTCACCCAGTCGTTGGGTGTTTCGACTGATCGAGAACCGGTCGGTCGTGGTCGGACTCTTGGTCCCCGCAGCGGTCTTCGTTTGGCTCTTATCGGGCATCGTTTGCATCCGCGACAACGAGCGGGCCTTCGTCACCCGTTTTGGTCGGGCCGACACGGATTTGCTTGCCGGAATTCATTGGCGACTTCCGGCCCCGTTCGAGCACGTGTACCGCGAACCGGCGTATAAATTGCGGACGGCGCAGATTGGATTTCGTGCGACTAACGAAGGATCGGTCGCGCAATCGAAAGCCGGCCGCGCGCCGATCGAATGGACCAGTGACCACAGCGAAGCCGGCTTCGAGTCGCGCCCGGACGAATCGCTCGTGCTGACCGGCGACGAAGTGCTCGTTGAGATGACGGCCGAGGTGCAGTGGCGGATCGCGGACGTGCGACAATATGCCTTCGGATCGATTCGCCCGGCCGAAACCCTGCGAACGGTGGCAGAAACCACGCTGCGAGAAATGGCGGCCCGCCAAACGCTCGATGGAATTCTCACCGAGCGACGACAGGCGATCGAAGAGGACTGCCTCGCGCGGCTGCGCGACCGCATCAAACCCCTGCAATTGGGAATCGAGGTCACAGAACTCACCCTGCTCGACGTCCATCCGCCCAGGCCGGCGGTTTCGGCTTACCGCGACGTGGCCGACGCACTCGAGGAAAAGGAGCAGCGCGTGAACGAGGCCGAAGCCTATTATGCCAGCCGGCTGCTGAGAGCCGCGGGCGAACGCGCGGTTTCGATTCTCAACGAAGCGGCGGCCGATTCAAAACAGCGATTCGACAAGACGACGCCGGGGGGCGTGTCGGGGTGGACCTTGACCGAAGCTCTCTGGTCGAAGCTCAACCGCGAGACGTCCCCTTCCGGCCTCGTCCTTTCCGGTGAAGCAGCCAGCGTGCTCTTGGCGGCGCGCGAGGCCGCCACCCAAACGACGCAAGCGGCCGGCGGCCAGGCCGACCGATTCAAAGAGCTGCTCGGTGCCTATCGGTCACAGCCCGAGCTGACGAGCCGGCACCTCTATTGGCAGGCCGTCACCGATTCTCTCTCGGGGAGAGCAGTCACAATCGTGGATCCCAAAGCGGGGGGCCATAAACGGCTGTTTTTAGGGAGTCCCGACGACTTGCGAAGCGGCGGACTGATTCGCGACGCCGGCTCCGAACCACCTCCTCCAGGTTCACCTTCAAACACGACACCGCCCGAGTCGCCGACAGGCGAGGCACCGGGTCCCGGGACGCCGTCCGATCGGCCGGCCGACTCGGCTCAACCAACCAACCGTTAACAGCACAACCATGATCGATCGCAGCTCAGACGACTTGACCCGCACATCTTCGGAGGGGCCGGCGCATTCAGTGCGCGGCACCGTCTTCGCCCGCCGAGGCGGACTCCTCGCGCTCTGCCTGCTCGGATTAGCGCTTGCCGCCACGTGCGTGATTTTCGTCGATGAGCGGGAGGCGGTGATCGTCGAGCGATTTGGCCGCATCGTGCGAGTCTACGACCGCCAGGCCGATCGCGGAGCGCATCTCAAGCTCCCCTGGCCGATCGATCTCGTCCGTCGGTTCGACCGCCGCGTGCAGTTGTTTACGCCATCGGCTCGCGAGATGTTCACAAGCGACAAGAAGAACGTCACGGTCGATGTCTACGTCTGTTGGAGAATCGCTCCGCCGGCCGACAATGCGGCGGCCGACGAGGCGCCGACCGATCCGCTCGAGCGGCCCGTGGTGCGCTTTTACCGCGGACTCGGCAGCGGCGACGTCGCCGAAGCGCGGATCGAGAGCCGCATTCGCTCGATCCTGACGACCGCTTTGGGGCAGGTCGAGTTGAGCCACCTCCTTGGCGTGCGGAATTCCGAGCAGGGGCCTGCCAAGAATGAGACCGGCCCGCTCGATCGGCTGTCCGACACCGTGCGCGAAGAGACGCTGCGCCGGGCCGGCGAATCGGAATCGTTGCGCGACCGGCTCGGAATCGAGATCGTCGACTTGCGGATCACCCGGCTCAATCTCCCGCAGGGAAATCAACAGGCTGTGTTCGAGCGCATGAAAAGCGAGCGGAAAAAAATCGCCGACCGCTATCGCTCGGCGGGCTTGGCCGAGAACCAGATGATCAAAAGCCAGGCCGATCGGCAGTACAACGAATTGCTCGCCAAGACGCGGGCCGATGCCGAACGGATTCGCGGCGCGGCCGAAGCGGAGGCCGTGCGGGTGCTCAATGCGGCCCATTCCCAGGATCCCGATTTCTATGCCGTGCTAGCCGCACTCGACGCCTACCGCAAGATTCTCAACGAGCGGACGACACTGGTGCTCTCTGCGTCCAGCAGCATGCTCAAACTGCTCACCGACGGAATCCCGGAACTCAAACGTCGTCCCGAACCGTCACCCGGCACCACAGCGCGACCTCCGCAAATTATTCCCTCGGGCCCGGCCGCCCCTCTTGGGCCCAAGACCGACCCGACAAATCCCTCTGTCTCGGGCATTTCGGGAGGCGGGCGATGAGGCGGTTTTGGATCATCGCCTCGGTGCTCCTGGCTGGCTACCTCGTCACCGGCTTTTACGTTGTACGGGGAAACGAAAAGGTCGCCGTGCACCGGTTCGGCCGCGTCGTGCGAACTTCGGAGGGCCGTGTTTCGCTCGCGGGAAGCGGCTTGCACTATGCGCTCCCCTGGCCCTGTTCGGCGATCGAGCGAATCAATCTGAACGAAGTGCGAACGCTGTCAATCGGCATGGCCGAGATCGCTGAGCCAGGCGCCGGCGGTTTCCTTCGCTCGCTCGACACCGAAAATCGGTCGCAATTCCTGACGGGCGACAAGAATATCCTGCATTTGCAAATCAACACCCAGTATCGATTGGCTGAGTCGTCGGTCGAGGATTTCTTATTTCGCTCCGCCGCACCCGAACAGCATCTCGAGCGGATCGTCGAAGGCGTGGCTACCGAGCTCATCGCCCGCAGTGGAGTCGATTTCGTGCATCCCCTGGGGCAGGTCGAACTCAATGCGCTTTTGACGTCGGGCGTGCGGCGAATTGCCGACGAGCAACGACTGGGGCTCGACGTCGATGACGTGGCGATCAATGCCGTCTATCCGCCGATCCTGGTGAAATCCTATTTTCTGGACGTGACGAGCGCCCGGGCCGACAAGATCAATTCGATTAACGAAGCCCTGGCCTACGCGGAGTCCCGCGGCGCCGCTAGCCAAGCCGAATCCCGTCGTACACTCGACGAAGCGTCGACGTATCGTCGGCAGACGGTCGAATCGGCCCGCGCTCAGGGGGAGAGCTTTTTGCGGCTGATCGAACAGTTCCGCCGCGAGGAGCAATCGGGCGGGCGGACGTATGCGCAAGCCCGCCAGCTTGCGTTGACTCGTCGCTATTACGAGACGATGCGCGACATCTTAAGAACTGTCGCGACAAAGGTGCTGCTGAACTCCGGCGAGCCGGCCGACCTCACGATCTTTGCCCCTTCCCCTTCAGCGACTCCCGCACCGGCGGCACCTCGTCGTGCGGTCCCGAATGAGTCGGAGCGTCCGCCGAACTGACCGCATCAGGTCCGCGAATCTTGATTCATTTCGCGGAAAAATGCGGACTTTTTCTGACGCGATTCGCTCAAAACTGCCGATTTTTGAGATTATGCGGGCTGATCGGCTGTGCGCGGAGCTTTCGCGGGCCTCCCACGGGGGGCCGAGGCGACTGGGCGTGTACGTCTTGGGGCTGGCACTGACTGCCCGACTCTGCGTGCCGAGCGACGTCTCGCGCGCGGCCGGACCAACGCCCGAGGCACGGCCCGCATATTTTGCGGTTCTCGGAGAAGTTGCGAGCCCAGGCGTTTATGAGTTGCCGACTGGTTGCACTTTGGCGCAGCTCGTGCGGAGCGCGGGCGGCATCACGCGCGACGCCGACGGCAACGCTCGCGTCTTTCGAGGCGCCCGCCTGGCCGAGCGACTGTTTGTCGCCTCTTCGGAATCCGCCATTTTGTATCCCGGCGATTTGATCCTCATCGATCGTCGTGCAACGGGCCAATCGGCAAACAAGCTTCCGCGAAATTGCGAAGTACAAATTGGGTTTCTCAACTTGATCGACCGGCCCGTCGTGATGAAGATGCCGGGCGACCAGGCATCCCTGGCGCGGATTGTCGAATTCTTGCGGCAGCCTCCGGAGTTGGTTGAGCAAGTCCAAATCGTCGACCCGTCGCGGACGAATGTTCGCCGGTCCGCCGATCCGCAGCGCGATGCAGTCCTTCTGGCTTCCGGCACAGTGCTGATCTTTCCCAAACGGAGCGTCCGTTTGGCGTCGGTTCCACCGCTTCCGGATCCGATCGCGCCGGCCCAATCTCGACCGCTCAACGGCGGGCTTCAGGCTCACTCCGAGGAATCGACTCGCCGCTCAGGAACTCACGCCCCGGGGCCAGACCCCTCTCGAGATGCGAGCGGCCGAACCGATCCGAACTTGCCAGCGCCCGGCTCTCGCCTTTCCGGCTCCCGATTCCGAAATGTGGCCCCGAGAGACTGGGAAAGTCAGCGCCTTCGAGACGAGGAACGCTCACACGCGCGGTCCAACGTCTTCTTCTTTGTGCTCGCGGGAACGGCCGCCTTGGTGATGATGCTCACCATTAGCTCCATGGGCTCGCGGTGGATCAACGAGGTCCGCTCGCGGGACAGCGACCGACCTTCCACACTTCTTCCTGCCCCTCCGACGCTGTCGCCCCTTGCCGGAGTGAATCGCCCAATCCGCGTCGATACCAACCAGCCTCAAACTCGGCTAGGCATCGATCTAGCAGTATTCGAGCGAGTCAAAGCACGTCATACGCAGAGTATGTGCTCCGATCCGGCTCCAAAGGCTGCCTGACCGGAGTAGATCGAGCCGATGGTCGTCGCTACGCTGCCCACGGCGACGTGAAGACACGGGCTGTGCTACGCTAAGCGCGTGGGTGCGACACTGGTCTACTATCTTTGCGTGGCGGCGCTCTTGGTGGCGATGGCCGCCGCTTGGTTCGCCAACGTCTTTGCGCTGCCGGGCAATTGGCTGATCGTCGGGCTCGCAGCGATCTTCGCCCTCATTTTCCCTGCGTCGGCGGGTCGAGGCCTGCATTGGACAACGGTCGGCGTTGCGGGGGCTCTCGCGGTCGTTGGAGAGATCGTCGAGTTGGCGGCCGGCGCCGCGGGGGCCAAACGCTCCGGCGCGAGCCGCCGAGCCATGCTGCTGGCTCTGGTGGGCACGATGCTGGGGAGCGTGATCGGCGCCTTTGTCGCCGTGCCCATTCCGATTGTCGGACCGATCGTAGGAGCCGTGGGCGGAGGAGCGCTGGGCGCTTTTGCCGGCGCTTACGTGGGGGAGACGGCGCTGGGACGCTCGACGGAACAGAGTCTCGCCGCCGGCAAGGGTGCCCTGATCGGCCGCCTGCTGGGAACGGCCGGTAAGCTCGTCATTGGCGTCGTGCTTTTCGTCGTGATCGCCGTCGATGCGCTGATCTAGACCAAGTTACACTCCGTTGCGATATAGCCATGATGAGCCCCACGTTTGCGGAGTGTTCTGCATGAACAGGACGCAGTCAAATTCCAAATCCAGTCCGAACGTCTCTTGCAAATGGTCGAGCAGCGCAAACGTGTAATCGCATTCGTGGCAAAAATACATGTCCCACCGAGGGTAATCGATTCGCTGGAACGACAGCATCTCCCGCTCGTAGTCGTATCCGCAGCTTCCGTCGAGATTGAACACGAACTCCGTCGCCTCGTCGACGTCGCGAAAGACGGTCGTCGCCGGGCGATTTTTGTTGACAGCAGCCATCGTTGCGCGCAGTTCGCCCCGACACAACGGGTCGGCGGCGTGGCAGCGCAGCCGATACTGCGACCCGTCATCGACCCGCTCGAAGATCGACGTGCGCTTACGGAAATGGGAGAATCGGCTGCCGAAAAACCCAAGAAACTTCGACGAAGAATCCGACCGCAGCGTGTAGTAAGCCCGGTAGACATTCGCTCGTTTGCGAATCTTCGTGCTGACCCGGCAGAGCATGTCGTTGTTGCGCACAGGCGGGATCGGCAACCGGCCCAGGCGGTCGACCCAGAAGTCGCACGCGCACATTCCCAGCATGCCGTAGCCCGTGTCGCGGATCTCGTCGAGCTCGATGGCCCCCGGCACGATCCGACGAAGTTGGTTCAACGGAACACGGAAGTTGACAGTAAACCGCTTGTTCGTAAAGGACCGCACGCGAATGGGCTGGTGGTAGACGCGGCCCATCCGTTCATGGAAAGCTCGAATGTCCCGCGGGCCGACAACCGGTTGCGTGGAAACGCTCATCGCAGATCCTCCAAAAGTGGGGTGCTCGCCGTTCTCTTCTTGGGCGACAATGAAGCGAGAACCGCATCGGAGCTGCGGGATTAACCGGTCTTTGGGGATTAATTGGGCGTTGCGCCAAGTTGCAGGGCCCTCGACCATCGCCTAAGCAATGGTGTTGCCGGAAACCAGGATGATTTCCTGAGGCCTGGGCGCTACCACAGGAGCGGGACCAGTCTATAACGGACCCGATCCGCGTATGCCTTGTAGCCCACCAATTCCTGTTGCAAGGTCTGGTCTTCCCAATGCGTCCGCAGCAATAACAGCCCACAGGCAAGTAACGCGGGAATCAGGGCCGACAAAGAGCCCAGTGACAGCGCTGTGCCAATCGCGACTAAAACGCTGCCCAGGTAACCGGGATGCCGTACGGTGCGGTACGGGCCCGACTCGATCACTCGCTGAGCGCGGTCGGTTTGGATGCGAACCGTGCTCTCGAAGAACTTGTTGATCGACTGGGCCCACGTAATCAAAGCAAAACCGAACAAGAACAAAGCCAACCCCACGACGCTGACCGACCAAGGGAGGGGGCACCAGTGAAAGCGCCCGTCATCGAGACCCGCAACGACTAGGATGGCGAGCACGGTCGGTAAGTAGGCACAGAGCAAGAGCTTGTCCCAGCGTTTTGAGTCCGTGCGGTAGCGACTTCGGGCGATCACAACTTCCGGATTCGTTTGCCAGAGATACGCGAACTGTGCGCCCATCTCCGCGAGCGACACGAGCACAAAGACCCACGCCCTTGGCCAAACCAGCGTGCCGGCGGGCAAGAAAAGGAACAGCCCGAAACGCACGGGGATTCCGATCAAGACGCGCAACGCTCGACGAGCATCGATTCGCTGCCAGTTCTGCGCAGAGCCGCGAACAACGGCGATTTGAAGACTCATTCGATTTTCCCAACTGGCAATCAGCGGAAATGGCCGGAGTAATGCCAAAGAAAAGTCCGCGCGCAATCGACGTGATACAAATTCCATCGACCAACTGGCCGCACAAACCTGAAGAGGGCGCACACTCAAAGAGGGTTTAATCGCAGCAGCTTTTAATCTGGGGGAAATGCGGTATGCCGCAATTCACCAGCCTGACGTCTCGAACGCGCAGCTCTCTCTAGAACGGATGGTCTAGACCGAACCAGAATTGCCACGGCGTGTTGTCGTTGACCGTTTTCGCCACATCAAAACGGACGATCGTTCGCTCGATCAGGCTGAACCAGGCAACGTCGATCCGTAGACCGGCTCCGACGGCGTGGGCGATCGGGCCACTCTCCTTGCCGTTGAGGTAGGCGTCGCCGACGTCATAAAACGGTGCGCCGTAGACATTGCGCACGCCCACCGCATGATCGAGCAGATCGAGATTGACCCTCTGCACGAGCGGAATCCGCCATTCGGCGCTCGCGACCCAGGCCATGCTCCCCTGCCGCTGGCTCAAGTCGTAGCCGCGAAACAGCGCGCCGCCCCCCAGGGTGAAGACCCGCGCATCATCGGGTTGTGCGGCCGCACCGTACGCCCGAAATGCCAGCCGCGAATCACCAAGCCAACGAAGAAAGGGTGATTCCTCGCTGAGGCTCATCAAGTCGCGGACCGTCTTCACGAACGACACCTGAGAAAACATCTCCTGAAACGAGTGGTGTTCCCCGAGCACCGGCAGGCCATCGGCACCGGTCACGTCGACCGCGAGTCCGGCTTCCGGATTCCAATAGGGAGTTAGCAGGTCGCTGTGATAGTGGACGCCCGCGAGCGTCTGACTGTGGAACGGGTCGGCTCCCGGAGTCGGCGAACTCGGTTGCGGCAACGAATTGCTCTGGATCGCCTCGAAGGCTTCGACGAATTGAAACGGAGGCAAATAGAAACTGCTTCCCGGTAAGAGCACATAGCGCTCGAAGAGGACGCCACGGCTCGCCCGCTCGTGCCCGTTCGTGTTCGAACCGCTAGTAGGTCCACCTTCCCACGTCGTCAGGGCTCGCTCGATGTTGAGTCCGACCTGCATCTCTGGAAGGAGCCAGTGGTCCCACAGCGCGTCGACGCCGGCGACGACGTTGCGGTCATCGCTGCGATACGCGACATAGGCTCCGCCACTGAATTCCTGCGTCCGGTAAGCTCCGACGCGCGCCCCGGCCATCGCGGAGCGCGTGTACCAGGGGTCGATATAGGTCGCGTCGTACACCCACGGCCCCATGATGATGTTCCAGCGGTCGTACGCGTTCGTGAGGTCGACTTCGTCCAACTGGGTGTAGAGCGGCGTGATTCGCCAGCGGACCCGCGGCTTCCAGTTGTTGTTCGTCGGATCGCGGTCGAGCAGGACGGCGTCAGGGTCGACCGTGATCTGCGTCGGTTCGTACGGCAGTTCGATCTCGACACGAACTCGATTGTCGGGCAACACCTCCACGTGGGCCGACGGGTTGTCGAGCTGCAAGTCCGGAACCTGCGGCATTATGGGGACACGGACCTGGTAGTTGTCGTTGCCATCCATCGCAAATCCGAGGACCGTTGCCTCAGAGTACTCTCCCTTCTGACGCAGAGTCACCGTCACGTGGCAACGCTGCGGTTGAGGGTCGGGGGGAGGATCACCCCTGAGGGCGCCGAGCAGTCGCGGGTTGTAGTTCAGCGACGGCCAGCACGGCGTTTCCCATTTCCGGGCGATATCCGACCATTTTTCGATGTGGACGCGTTCGACGCTCCAGTCGGTCATGCCTTTGCCGTAAAGCCAGTTGTCGAAAAACTCCTCCCACGACCGGCCGGTATAGGCTTCCAATTCGTGCTGGAAGTCGCGGACTCGCAGGATGCGGTATTGGTACTTGCCATAGACGATGCTCATGAAATTGAAGAAGCCTTCTTCTCCAAGACGTGCCTCGATCATGCCGACGATCTTGCCCCCGCGGTCGTAGGTCATCGCCATCAGCCGGACGAGGTTTTTGAAACGGGGCATTTCCTGCACGGTCGCGGTCGCCTCGCCGCGGGCGAGGGATCCCATCAGCGTGGCGTACCGGTAGTCGTCGCGATGGATGTTGGGAAGCCATTCCAAGCCGGCCGGCAACGAGATCAGCGTATTGTTCGGACCGTATTTCACGTCCATCAGCCGGTGGGCGAAGTACACGGCCAAGCCCTCGTCCATCCAAGTCTCGGCATAACCATTCACACCGACGACGTTGAACCACCACTGGTGGCAGACCTCGTGGGAGACCAGCTCATCCACGAAATTGCAGGCTCGGTGCGGCAAGCCGAAGATCCGCGAGTCGATCATCACCAGGCCGCCGCACTGGTTTCCGTTCCAGCCGAAATACGATTCACAGATTGTGAAGTCCTGGTAGGGATACGGACCAAACCACGCCTGATAGTTCGAAAAGGCTTCGGCAGAAATGCGGATCATCTGCCTGGCGTAAAATTCGTGTTCCGGCAACGCAAAGCAGTGCAAACGGACCGGCCCAATCTGACCTGTGAATTCCTGATAACAAGCGCTGCACGTGAGGCTGAAATCTCTCACCCCCTGAGCATGGACCTCGACCATTCTGCGGCCGTCGCCCAAGTCTTGCTCACCGACGATCGTGCCGGAGCAGGCCAGCTTCTGGTTCGCGGGCAGATCGATGCGGGCGGTGTAGACTCCCGCTTCGTTGAAGAAGGGCTGATGCCACGGAATGAACGGCGTCGGCTGCCAGCCCTGCTCATCGTAGAAGGCCAACACGGGCAGCCACTGCGCCAGGAACGTGATCCCTTCCCATTGACCCCAGCGACCCTGCCGTTGGGGCAGCCGCAGGTTAAACGTGACTTCGACGGTGACACTTTCATTCTGCCGCACCTCACGAGGAAGAGTGACCTCAAGCGCCGTGTCGTTGTCGGCGCGGAAGCAAAACGGGAGCGCGACCGGCGGGACTGAGTTGCCTGGTGTGCCGTCACTCACCAGATAGACGTGTTCAATCTGCAACGGCGGGCCATGCAAGTCGATGGCGTCACTCGGTGCGAGGCGCAGGATCTCGAGCGTCTTGGCCAGCAGCCCCAGGTCAGCCGAAGGGACGGCGTAGTGCGCGTGGGCGTTGAACACGAGCTCGGACGAAGGCCTCGCGTGCCGATTGAACCAGGTGAGGCGCTCACGGACGACGACCTGGTGCTCGGCAACATTCAGTTGGATGCCCAGGTCGTAGCGCGGCAGCCAGGACGGAACCTCCGCGAACGTCGACGCGGGCGCAGCCACCGACAGCAGCAGTCCAGCCAGCGCGCACAACCGCCGGGTGCAGAGGCGTGCTGGCGCGGCACCGATCTGGCGGGTGGAGGAAGGAGAAACGGTCTCCAATCTGGACGACCTTGTTCTGGACGAGGAATCGTCGAATGGAACGCGCCAAGTCAATTGGCGATTCCAGATGCGAAGGCGCGATGCTGTTCGTCTGGGACGAAAAGGGGGAAAGACGGCCGTTGGTTGTGGTGGGATGAGCGAGAGCTAAGTGAACTAACAGGAACGGGATAGGGATGATCGGAGAATTCGGTTCCGGTGTCAATCGCCCTGTCACTCAGCCCAGCACGGACGCAGGGGCAGCTAGTGAACTCATGTGCCCGGCAACGCGCGGGAAAACCGTGCTGCGGAACCTGAAACGGCACTTCAGCTTTGTCGCGTTCTGCTTTATTGGCAGAGGGTTCGGCCAACTCCCGCAATCTTGAATCGGCGACTTAATCGAGCCTGGACCGCTTAACCTGCCACAACTCAATTACCTGTTCGTCCGTCAGCGTGCCGTCACCTCGAATCCACCATCGCGTGGCTTGCAGATTGACAAGCGACTTGATTCCGAACAGCAACCGTCGATCCCAAAGTTCCCGTCAACGTCAAACGTGATGAGGTCTCCCTCTCGCGGCTCCTCACCACTCGGACGTAGCCGGGAACTCGGGCCCGATATTCCCGGTATGTGTTGCCCAGGTAATGGATCATCCTCAGATCCTTTAGGTAACTGCCGCAAAATATGTAAATCGTCCAGATCCCGACGAGTAAAGCGCGATCACTTGTCATGTCGGGCGTGAACCACACCAAGCCTAGAAAGCTCATGTAGCCCGGATGGCGAATCAATGAAAATGCGCCGCGCGGCTCGAAGGGACGGCGGGGGATGGGCTTTTGTCGAACCCAGTACCACCAGGGAAGCCAGCCGGTGTGATATCCAAAGCCTGAGCAGCAGAGGCTGTAGAACAGAGTTCCCCAACAAGTCAGATACAAAGTCTGCATGGCAACGCGTGGCCAACCGGCCAGTTGCCAGATCGCCCAGTCGCCGACTTGCCACTGAGACATTGTGAAGAGCAGCGTCAAGCACGCGGCCGTGCAGAAAAACAATCCGTAAAACGCCGGCGAAATGAAGCGTCCGAGCTTCCTTCTCACGCCTGGCCACAGAAGCAGACTGTGAACGACGGCGAACTGGACGGCCAGGAACGCATCCCATGCCAAAGCCCAATGACCGAGGCGCGGTGGAGATCCCTGAAGGAAGACGTAGTTGTAATAGGAGGTCACCGCAAAAAGGATTTGCACGAGAATGCCCGCGGTGATGCCCAGGAATCTCAGCATCGTAACCTTGCCCTGTGACGGATCTTGTTGCTGGAAATCGCGGAGGGCGGCGGAGTATGGTCGTCAAGAAGGTCGACCGAGTAACGAACGACGTTTGTCAGCGATGAAGCAGCGAGACGTGTGGCGGATTGTTTGAGAGGTGAAGTGAGAATGGTCGGTTAAGCCGGATTTCCTGTCAATCGCGCGTTTCGGTCCGATGCAGCGGCGGGGCATGCAAAAGGTGAACGCACGTGCGGATTTCCAGGCGCGTACTGCGAGTCTAGTCTCTCGAACCTGAAGCCTTCTTCAGCTTTGCTGCGGTATTGGGACCGCGCTTCGGACGGTTCGCCAATGTTGGGACAGCCCGACGCGGGCTCTGGATCTCGTCACTCATCCTCTCCCGGCCCGCTTGGCAGTGGCACCTCGCGCGATTGTCGTCGGCAAGAGAACGGGCTAATTACGAGACGGTCCGGCAGCTTCGGCCAAGATCCAAGGAAGCCCACGTTCGCGGACGAATTGCCGTCCCAATTTTGAATCCGTCTGCGGGCAAATTCACTTGAGTTTGGTCCGCTTGACCTCCCACGCCTCGGCCAGCTTTTCGTCCGTCAGAGGGCCGTCCCCTTTAATCCACCATCGCGTCGTTTGCAGATTGCCGAGCGACTTGATTCCGAACAGCAACGTGTCGATCTCGAGGTTCCCGTCAACGTGAAACGTAATGAAGTCGCCCGGGTCGTTCCCAAAGAATTGTAGTCCCTCGGGCGATTGGTCTTGCAGGATGGCGCTCGACACGTCGACAGGCACCCAACCGACGCCCCGCGCAAAGAACTCGGCTTTCACGTGGGTTTGATAATACGGGTGGTTGAACCAGATCTTGCCGGGCTCGGCAGATTTGGCCCAACGTCCCCAAAGCGTGCGCGCGGGAATGTTGTTGAGCCGCAGGATCGAGGCGAAGAGCACCGACAAGCCGCCGCAATCAGCCCGACCGCTCTTGCACACCGCCGTTGCGTGGAAATCTTTTCTCAACGGCGCGTCGTACTGCATGTCCCCCTTCAGAGCCAGAAACACACGGCGGGCAAAATGGATCTCCCCTTCGTTGCTTTGGCGCTGCAAGCCGTGCGTTTCTACCCACTCGTGAAACACGGGTTGGTCAAAGTCAAAGAACCCGCGTGCCGCCAGATAGCGTTGGCGCTCTTCCGATGACAGATCGGCAACTTTGTGCGCGGGGCCCCGTCGAAGCTTGCGCGCCCGCAGCGTCATCTCGTACGTCAGCTGGATTTTCATCGAACTGAGAGGATGCTGCTTGCCGGACCGGACACGGGCCATGATCAGGGATCGGGCCAACTCGCCCTTTTCGCGGGCCCGTTCGCCGGGCGGATCGAGCGTGGTCTTCGCATTGATTTGGCCCGGAAGCTCCGGCGCCCGCGACGCGAACACGATCCATTCGATCCCTTTGAGATGAGGATAAGAAGCGTCGCGGGTCAGCGTGGCAACGACTTTTGCCACCGACTCAACGCTCAGCGTGTAACCCTCGGGTGACGATTGCTCAGCGAGTCCTTCGTCCGTCTTTTCCGAGCGGTTCGCGGACTCGGCTGCCAAACTGGTGCTTACGCACGCAAGAAGGACCAGAACGCCCAGTTCAAAACGGCGTGACTTTATTGTCACCGTAAATTCCAAGGTGAGGAGTCGCGGTGCCGGTTAACCCGCCTCCTTTCAGCATAGTCCGGATCGACCGCCAAGAGAAATCGCGGTGCGTCGGAATAGTTTGTTCAAAAGAAGCTTACTCAATCCGAAGACTTGGCAGACGCCAGCTTACGTGCGACCGCTTGCAAATAGGGAAGCGAAATTTCAGGGACATTGTTCGGCAGGATCGCGTCGTGGGCCGCGCGCAGGAGACGGCGAAGATCATCCTCGCGGAGCCGCAGGGGCATCATGTGCAGTGTCCCGACCCATCGCGGCGCTTGCAGTGTGAAGCGGATTTGGCCGCGACCAAGTGACCTTCCATCGGCGGGCACGACCAGCGACCAATTCCATCGATCGGCGGCATTGGACTGATAGATCCAGTGGTGCCGCAGTGCCCGGTCTCCCCCAGAGCTTGTCGCAACCATCGTCATGTTCGACAGCCAGTCGGGAGCGTCGGTTTGCGCGACCGGGGCGGAGCGCCACCAGACAATGAGTGCCGCGTTGTCCGAAATCCGCAGCGCCTGCCAAAACTCCAGCTTCTCGCTGCCGTTCAGGGCCGAGCCCGAAGGAGCCAAATCGAGGACGGGTGGCGCGGTTGTCGGTTGTTGAGCGGCTGGGCCAGTCGGCGGGGCTTGCTTCGGGCCATCGAAGCGAAACAGTTCGTCGGCAAGCGGAACGTTGACCGCGATTTCCGTCAGCTCCATTTCGGGCGAAGTCTTACCACTGGCATCCGTTTCCTCGCGCATCACGCGAACCGGTATGCCATCCTTCGGGTCGATCCAGACTCGGGAGACGGTCGTGTTGGTCCCCGTTTGAAATCGTGCCTGGTAAACATCCAGTCGTCGGCCTTTGTGGTTTTCCGTGCCGACTATTCGATAAGCAGCGTCGGGAGGGCCGAGCACGTCCAACGCGGCCGTGCTCTGTGCGATTGCTTCAGTGTTCAGGAGCGCAGTGAGCGCACTAATCGGCCGCGACGATTGCAGCTTGTGATCACCATCGAGCAACCATTCATGTTGCCCGTCGCACAGCTGCACAATTTGGCGAATCTGCGGCTCACGGTTCCGAAATGAAACACCACTCGAGGTCGCTCGGAACTTACCTGGACGCTTGAGGACGATCTCGATCGGCAGGCGAATCGGAGGTTTTTTCGTCTCCCACGGCCAGCGCATCCACATCCAGCCGTGAAGGCTCAACGACTGGACTTCGGCGAGCCGTTGAGGCACGTCGTCGATCCCGTATGCGACGTTGCCGGGACCGATCGTTCGCCACGACCACACGGCGAACAACGCGATCAGGCAAGCAGCCGTTAGCGCCCACGGGAGCCAGAGCCGCGACCGTTTGACCGGAGTTTTTGCAGTTCGGCGAGCGTCCGAAAGACCATCCAGAACGGCTTGCCGCTGGTCTGCCTTCGTTTGACGCAGCCCCGCATAGCTCTGACGAAGCAGCTCGTCCAACTTACGGTCTTCACTCTGATCGATGTTCATCGACGCTTCTCCAATTCCAGCAGCCGGGCGCGTAGGCGGCCCCGGGCGCGTTCCAGAAGCTTGTAGAATCCGGACTGCGACAAACCCAGCGTGTGCCGAGCGACTTGGGCCGGCTCGCCGCAGAGATAATGAATGTGGACTGCCATCCGCTCGCGTTCCGGCAATTCGCGGACAGCTTCGCGGATCAGCGAAACTGTGTCGCTCACAGCGGCCTGGGTCTTCGGCGCGGGATGGTCGACGAGCGTTGTAAAGCGCTGTCTTCGCCGACCCGCCTGCCGTCGAAACTCTTTTCCCTCGTGACGGGCAATTCCAATAAGCCAGGCACCGATCCGTTCGGGCCGACGGAGTTGAGCAAGTCGCGTCAGCCCCCGCACAAAGACTTCCTGAACTAACTCGTCCGCTTCCGGCAGGGAACCAGTCGCATCGAAGAGGACGGCGCGCACGAGCGGTGCGTAGCGGTCATAGATTCCGCCGGCGGCTTCGCGGTCACCGCCGAGAATCCGCTTGGCCAGCTCGGCGTCATCTTCCATCCACTACTCCCGCGTTCGCGAAACTGTCAGGAGTCTAGACGGTGATCAACGCGATAGTTCCACCGAATTCCGCAATCGCCGGAAACTTTTTCGCCGTGCACATGAGCACCTGTGCCGGCGCGACGCAGGGTTTCGGCTAACCGACGTCAATCGTCGTCCGGTTCCCGCGGGGGGTATTGCGAAAGCTCGATGCTCAATCCCAGCGAACCTGAGACGCGGATTACCGTTGCCATCTGCGATCGAGGCGACTTTTGACTGACCAGATCGTAGCCATGGGATTTGGTCAGTGCCATGAGTTGCTGGCAAGAGGCGGCCTCTCCGAGCCTGGGTCCGCAAAATGAGACCGACTCGGGATCGCAGCCAACGCCAGAAACACACTGCTGGCAGCCCGTTGCGCACAATTCTCGGTCCATTGCAAATTTGCAATGACGGGCTGTCCGCAAATTGGCCAGAGTGGCAAAAACTTGCACGTCAAGGGAACTCTCTACCTGTGAAGAATTTTTCACAGATATTGGGATCGATGAGGAGCGGCCCGGCGGAAATAATTCCCGGCCACCCAACGGATCGGGCCGATTGCGATCACTTGGGGAGCGAAAGGAGCATCCGGGGGACATGCTCAAACGCACGCTGCTGGTCTGCGCGATTATCGCAGGACCTTGCGCGCTCATCGTCTTCGCTCTTCTGATTGGACCCGCCGCAGTCAGAAGCCGCCCCCCGAGCGCCGCTCCCAATATTGTCTTGATCGTCGCCGACGATCTGGGCTTTTCAGATATCGGTTGCTACGGAGCCGAAGTCGCCACGCCCAATTTGGATCAATTAGCTACGCGAGGCGTGCGCTTCACGCAATTCTACAACGCAGCCCGTTGCTCCCCTTCGCGGGCTGCGCTGCTCACGGGGCTTTATCCGCATCAGGCGGGCGTGGGACACCTCCTGGAGGACTGGCAGCCGCCCGGCTACACGGCCGGATTGAATGAGCGATGCGCGACGATTGCCGAGCTGCTGCAGGCGGGCGGCTACAGCACCTACCACGTCGGGAAATGGCACGTTGGCGGAGTCGCTCAAAAGAACGAGCGGAACCACCCGCTCAACCGGGGATTTGACCGGGCTTACGGCACGGGCGGGGGGGGCAACCACTTTGCGCTAGGGCTCTACGACGATCGAAAATACATGAAGGCCCCGGATGACTTTTACTCGACCGACGCGTTTGCCGACCGCGCCGCGGATTTCATTCGCGACCATCAGCGCCAGCACGCTGACCGTCCCTTCTTTCTGCACCTGTGTTTCACCGCTCCTCATTTTCCGCTGCAGGCCCGACCCGAGGATATCGAGCGATATCGAGGAAAGTATGCAAGTGGATGGGATGCCCTCCGGCAGCAGCGGTACACACGACAGAAGGAGCTCGGCGTCATCGACGCACACTGGCCGCTGTCTCCCCGTGACTCGGAAGCGACCTCGTGGGAGGAAGTACCCAAGAGCGAGCGTGCCGAGCTCGAGCTGAGGATGTCGATTTACGCCGCGATGATCGATTGCCTGGATCGTGGCATCGGCCAAGTGCTCAGTGAAATCCGACAGTCCGGCGCTGAAGAGAACACGGTCGTCATTTTTGTTTCGGACAACGGCGCGAGCGCCGAGGCCGTCGAACCACCGTGGGAGGAACGGGCACAGGAGCCGACGACCGAATCGACGACCCAACCACACCGCAGTCTGGGAGCGGCGTGGGCCAACGCAGCCAACACGCCTTTCCGCGGATACAAGATGTGGCTGCAGGAAGGGGGCATTTCGACTCCGCTCATCATTTCCTGGCCTCTCAAATTGAAGCACGCTGGCTCGATCACGCCACAAGTCGGACACCTAATCGACTTGATGCCGACCTGCCTCGACTTGGCTCAAGTCAAATATCCGCAGGTCTTCCAAGGCAGGGAACTGACGCCCCTAGCAGGACGAAGTCTGGTTCCAATCCTGCAAGGACAATCGCCGAGTCCACGTACGCTGGCCTGGGAGCACGAAGGCAACCGTGCCCTGCGCGACGGCGATTTGAAATTGGTCGCGGACTTTCGGGGTCCCTGGCAACTCTATGATCTCAAGGCGGATCGCACCGAGACTCACGACCTGGCGGCCCAACGCCCGAACGACGTCATCCGCTTGAGTGCGATGTGGCAGGTGTGGGCCGATCATGTCGGTGTGGTGGACTGGCAAACGTTGCCCGGCTCAAGCTACCGTCCGTCGAGTCAGTATCGAAAAAAGTCCGAGCCGCTGACCCGTTGACTCGTCCTAACAACCACCGGGCCCATGCGTCCTCCCTGGGCCAGGTTCGCCACCTAGCGACCCCATCACTTTAACGTTGGCAAGAGCGGCCTCTCCTCGATCGTCCCGTCCGCCCCGGGGGGCTCAGTAGTAATACTGAGGTTTTCGGTTTGGCCGCCTGTGAATCGAGTTGCGCTTGGTCGATTCTGTCCCATCGAGCGAAACCTTTGGTCGATCCAGGTGTTTAACAAACGCCGTCCCTGCATCGGCCGCGCGAGGATAAGTCTCGATCCATGCGGCGCCCGCCGCCGCGAGGGAAGGCGGCGTCCGCGAGAATCCTCGTAATTCTGAAGACAGATTGCCTTCCGCGCCGAAAAGTCGCCGGATCGATGATTTGTAGCAATCCGTGTCACGGGACTAGCAACCGTGAGAGGCACTCAACGATTCTCTGTGGATGATCGGGGGGGCTCTCCGTTTATGTCGCATGGCTTTCGTGATTAAGGCCGACGATGACGGTCGAATCTCGTGGGTCACTCCCCCCAACGAGCGGGGATTCCATGCGCTATCAGATCGCGCCAGAGCCGCCATCTTCCCCACTTACGCCCATGCAGAGGCCGTAATCAAGGGGCTAGCTGACCCATACGGTCGAATTGGCGTTCGGCTCTCCATCGAAGCCGCCGACTGAGCCACGACTAGAGGTCTATGGCTCGCACGGGCTGCGAGCTTCGTGCGCAACAGAAAACCCCGGTGTCGCGCATTTCGCAATGCCGGGGTTTAGAGGTTTAAGTGGCGGGGACAGGATTTGAACCTGCGACCTCGAGGTTATGAGCCTCGCGAGCTACCGGGCTGCTCCACCCCGCGTCATGTGTGGACTTGTATTATAGCCAAGCGACTGATGGGGAGAAGCCTGCCGTCAGAATTCGGCGTTTTTCGGCGTCCGGGGGAAGGGAATCACGTCGCGAATATTGGCCATGCCGGTTATGAGGAGCATCACCCGCTCCAACCCCAGGCCAAATCCCGAGTGCGGCACCGTGCCGTAACGGCGCAAATCGAGGTACCACCAATAATCCTTCGGATCGAGGTGGCACTCCTTGAGGCGCTCGACGAGCACGTCGAGCCGCTCCTCGCGCTGGCTGCCGCCGATAATTTCGCCGACGCGGGGCACCAACACGTCCATCGCCCGGACGGTTTTGCCGTCGTCGTTGCAGCGCATGTAAAACGGCTTGATCGTCCGCGGATAGTCGAACAAGATCACCGGCCGCTTGAAGTGCTGCTCGGTGAGATAGCGTTCGTGCTCTGATTGCAGGTCGCGGCCCCAGGCCACGGGAAACTCGAACGTCTGCCCGCTGGCAGTCAGAATGTCGATCGCCTCGGTGTACGGCAGTCGAACGAACTCATTTTCAGCGATGTTCTGGAGGTTGGCCAAAACCGTCGGCTCGATCCGCTCGTTGAAGAAGGCGACGTCCTCCGGGCAGTGTTCGAGCACGTCGCGAACCACAGCGCGGATGAATTCTTCCGCCAGCTGCATGTTGTCGTCGAGTTCGTAGAACGGCATCTCCGGCTCGATCATCCAGAACTCGGCGAGGTGACGGGTCGTGTTCGAGTTCTCGGCACGAAACGTCGGCCCGAAGGTGTAGCAGCAGCCGAGCGACGTCGCGAAAATCTCGGCCTCGAGCTGGCCGCTGACGGTCAGCGAAGCCCGCTTGCCAAAGAAGTCGTTCGCGTAATCGATCTCCGGCGTTCCGCCTGACGCCGTCGCGCTGGGCGATGAGGGGAGCTTGGCCAGATCGAGCGTGGTGACCTGGAACATCGCGCCGGCCCCCTCGCAGTCGCTCGTCGTGATGATGGGCGTCTGGATATAGAGAAAGCCCCGCGACTGAAAGAAGCGATGAATCGACGCGCACACCTCGTTGCGAACCCGGGCGATCGCCCCAAATGTGTTGGTCCGCGGCCGCAGATGTGCGATTTCCCGCAAGAACTCGAAGCTGTGACGTTTCTTCTGCAGCGGATAAGCCTCGGCGTCGGCAGTTCCGACAATCCTCAGCGACTGGGCGACCAGTTCGACCCGCTGGCCCTTGCCCGGACTCTCTTTAAGCTCGCCGGCGATACGGACGCTGGCGCCGGTCGTCACATGCTTGATGTTCTCGGTCACGTCGGGCACTTCGGCGCCGACAACGACCTGCAAGTTCGCCAGGCAGCTGCCGTCGTTGAGCTCAATAAACGAAAAACCCTGCTTCGAGTCACGGCGAGTGCGCACCCAGCCCGCGACTTCCAGCGACTGCCCGGGCTGCCCACTCTTTAGGATTTCGGAAATGCGGCTCAACGCCATAGCGAAGGCTTCAAGGCGAAAGCAAGCGGTCAACTGGGAGGGCGAAGCTCCTGCTGAGCCTCTTCTTTTTTCGATGTTGCATCCAAACAGCGGCTCGGCGGGAGCCTCGCCCTCCCTTGGAGCAACTGCGTAGTGTGAATCGTGAGAAACGGGACGCCGATCCGCAAGTCAGCGCCTCAGCGGCAGCCGTAGGCCGCCTGCAGCCGGGCCCGGAGGTCCTGCTCGAGGGCCACGTCGTGGCCTCGCGGGATCCAGCCCGACGGCGTCGATTGGCCGACGACCAGATTCAGATCGCGCTGCAGCGGATACGTGTCGCGAAACGTCGAGTTGCCGGGCGAGTTCGGGCTGGGGCTGGGCAGGTCCTCAATCTCCTTCAGAGCTTCGACGCTCACGAGGTACCCCCCCTCGACCCGCACAAAGTGGATCAGCACCTTCCGCCGGATCGGCTGGGCCGTGCTTTCCAGTCGATTGGCCAGGCCGACCGATTCGCGGTGCCACGGTTCCAGAATCCCCGAGCCAGTCTTGTAGTACGTCGCCAGCGTGCCTTCCAACTGGTTGGTCGTATCGACCTCGAAGTTGTAGTAGTGCAGCACATCCATCGCCCGCTCATTGACTGCCAGTTCCGAATTGGGATCGGTCGCGGCGGCCACGAAGAGCGGAGGCGTCTGCGGAGGAGCACCAGCCACCCAGCCCGGCTGCGTCCCCATGCCCGAGGGAACACTCGCGCACGACGCCGTCAGCGCGCACACGATCGAAGCCAAAGGCAGCCAAAGCTTGAGGGCCATAAGCAAACAAACGAAGGTCGAGAACCCAACCGAAGGCGAGCCGCAGACCGACGGCCGACCGAGAAAAGGGGTCGTAGTGTCCCAACATTCCCCAATCCCCTCAAGCCCAGGGGCGTGCCCCTGGACCCGGTGCGGCCTTCGCTCCGCGAGCCGCCGCAAGCGTGACGAACTCCTTGTCGGGGCTGGGTCAGCTTTCTGTGGATCAGCTAGGAGGTGACCCGACCCACTGCCTATTTCGTGAAGTTGTCCCGTCCCATGTCCCACCCCAATGTCGATTCGCCACAAACAGTTTATTTCCAAGTGGTTACGCGGGACACGTTGCGATTTTTCGGACTGGTCCCCGTCTTAGAGGTTGTCCCATCGTGGCGAATCAATCTTCTGTCCCAGTGTCCCGTCCCATCAACCAAGGGCGTCCCGTCCCACTTCAAAAAAAGGTGGCGAGAGCTGCCACCTCAATTAGCCGTGGCCGCAACTCGCCGCGGGAGTGCTCCTCTCCAGATCCCGTTCCAGTCCTTGCGCGTCTCTCCGAGGAGGCGGAGGGTAAGGGCCGCTGCTTAAGTCCCGTGTCCCGTCCCGCCGGGGATGACAGTTTCTTCATCCACTCGATCGCTCGCCTGGGGTCGCGCGCCCCGACTGACTGGCCGAAGTTCCGACCGCCCTCGGCTTGCGAACAAGACGGGCCAATTCATTTTACCAGGTGAAATCCGGTCGCAGAACCCCGTGTTTCTATGGGCGCAGAAACAACTCCAAAGATTTTTGACGAAGACGACCGTGCCCGCGGCGGAGCGATGCTGACCGACCCAGCGCCCCCATTCGTCGTCGCCGGAACATGCGCTGTGGTATAACGATCGGACACGCTCCACCTTCCCAACATCTCTAACAACTAGATTTCCAAGCATTCCCATGGACTACTTTCCCCAAGTCGGCAAGATCGCCTACGAAGGTCCC
This sequence comes from Planctomycetaceae bacterium, assembly GCA_035949535.1. Taxonomy (GTDB): domain Bacteria; phylum Planctomycetota; class Planctomycetia; order Planctomycetales; family Planctomycetaceae; genus DASPSM01. The sequence continues at coordinate 22,856 of DASZIA010000450.1, forward strand.
AAGAGCAAGAACCCGCTGGCGTTCAAGCACTACAACCCTGACGAGGTCGTCGAGGGGAAGACGCTCCGCGAGCATCTGCGATTCAGCGTCTGCTATTGGCACACATTCCGGGCGACGGGGGCCGATCCGTTTGGGGCTCCGACCTTGCAGCGGCCTTGGGATGACGGCAGCGAGTCACTTGATAATGCAAAGCGGCGGGTCGATGCGGCTTTTGAATTCATGTCGAAGTTGGGGGCTCCGTTTTATTGCTTCCACGATCGGGATGTGGCGCCGGATGGGGCGAACTTGGCCGAAGCGATTCGCAACTTCGAGGCGATCATCCCGCACCTCAAAAGCGCCCAGCAGCGCACGGGAATAAAACTCTTGTGGGGGACGGCGAATCTCTTTTCCCATCCGCGCTACATGCACGGGGCCGCGACCAGCCCCAATGCCGACGTCTTTGCGTACGCCGCAGGCCAGGTAAAACGGGCGATTGCCGCGACGCAGGAATTGGGCGGCAGCAATTATGTCTTCTGGGGCGGGCGCGAGGGGTACTCCAATCTCTACAATACCGACATGAAGCGCGAGCTGGATCATCTCGCCCGGTTCATGCATATGGCTGTCGACTTCGCCAAATCGATCGGCTTTGCCGGGCAGTTCCTGTTCGAGCCCAAACCGAAGGAGCCGACGAAGCACCAGTACGACTTTGACGCCGCGGCGTGCCTGAATTTCATCCGGCAGTACGACCTCAAGGAGCGCGTGAAACTCAACATCGAGACGAATCACGCCACGCTCGCCGGCCACACGATGATGCACGAGCTGATCTACGCGTCGATTCAAGGAGCGCTCGGCAGCATCGACGCCAACACGGGCGACATGCTGCTCGGCTGGGACACCGATCAGTTTCCGACCGACATTTATCTCACGACGCAATGCATGCTCGTCATCCTCGGGCAGGGCGGACTCGCCCCGGGGGGCATCAACTTCGACGCCAAGGTGCGGCGGGAGAGCTTTGAGCCGATCGATTTGTTCCATGCGCACATCGGCGGCATGGACGCGTTCGCGCGCGGACTCAAGATCGCCGCCCGCATGCGGGCCGACGGAGTGCTGACTGATTTCGTGAAGAACCGCTACAAGAGTTATGACTCGGGGATCGGCAAGCAGATCGAGGACGGTACGGCCAGCTTCGCGAGCCTGGAAAAATACATGCTCGAAAAAGGGAACGCCGCGGCCAACGAGAGCGGGCGGCAAGAGATGCTGGAAAACATCGTCAACGACTATCTCTGAGGCGAGCGGCCGGTGTCAGCCGGCCGGTTCTGTGTTTTGAGAATAAGATTCGAGAGATGAACCATTCGAGAACCGGCGGGCTGACACCCGCCGCTCGCCAAGGATACAGCTCGCCTCCGACTGCCAGCGTGCCCGGATTTAATGTCACAACGAAAGTCGGGCTCTCGTTCGGCAAGAAGTTCGAGACGAACGGCGCGGTCGCAGCGATCACGCTGCTCACCGAAAAGAAGGAATGAAGCACCCGCCAGCGCACGCTGGCGGCTCGCCTCGTCGCTCGCCCAGGGTCGCTCGCACGCTCACACGATCGCGCCGACTCCTTCGGCAATCTCGCGCACCGTTTGAATCTCGCTGCCCGAGTCGAAGCCCTCCGCGCGTGCCGGTTGCTGCCGCACGAAGACGGCGTCGACCTTGTCGAAGGCGACTTCCAGCACGAACGCGTAGAGTTCGTAGACGGCTTCGGGAATCGGATGCAATTCGCTGGCGACCCAGCGTTCCGCCTTCTCATCGAAGAGGACGCCAGAGAGGCCGAGTTGGACATGGTCGGCGGCGGGCAGCACTTCCTCGATGAAGTCGCAGGCATCCTGAGCCGAGTTCATCGCTTCAACGTACAAGGCCGTCACGTCCAAGAACCAGCCGCATCCTGTGCCGGCCAGCACCTTTCGCAGCACGCGTTTGCCGTGACTGTTCCGCGAGAACCAATCGGCTTCAACCCTCGACTCGAGATAAAACGGGATCGCGCCGAGCCGCGATTGAACGAACTCGACCTGTCGGCAGAGGTCGGCCGACTCGGCCTTCCAAGCGCGGGGACGCGAAACGGTGCTCCCATCGGCCGTGGCCGTGGGCATTGCGTCGAGGCGGGCGATGACAGCTTCGGCGTTGCTTTTGCGCGCCAGCTCCGTCAGTCGGGACAGCGCGGGCTCGGTGCGGCAATCGGCCGATCCGACCGGAAGCGACAGCGCGTGCAGGGTGACTCGCTCAGTCTCAAGGCCACTGGCTGAGTCGAGGCCGTGGCTCAAACAATCCAAATCAAATTCGACCGCGGCAGAAAGGGGATCGTGGGAAGCGGTGGTCTCGAGCCGGCGTCGGTCGGCTCCGCACATCGTATAGCCGATGGCTGGGATCATGACTCCTCCGGTGAAGGATGAGCCCGTCGTGGGAAGCGATGCAGGAGTCCTTGAAGGGAATGGGAAATGAAAGCGCCGGGAACCTCTCGC
>DASZIA010000451.1:0-36000 GCA_035949535.1 Planctomycetaceae bacterium
GAGAATCGCTGATTCGCCGTCGACGAGCATCTCCTCGGTTCCGCCAACGCTTGTTGCGATAATCGGGCGTTGGGAGGCTGCCGCTTCCAGCAACACGCGGCCGAACGGTTCCTGCCGCGCGGAGTGCACAATCAGATCGATTTGGGGCAGCAGACGCTCGATGTCCGATCGATATCCGAGCCGGTGAAAACGGTCTTTGAGTCCCGCCATCGCAAACTCGAAGCTGATCGCTTCGTCGTAAAGCGCGGTTTCGGTCTTCGCGGAATAGCGTTCGCCCAGCAACAGGAAATGGGCGCGCGGCATCCGCCGCGCGGCGAGGGCTGCCGCTTTGGCAAATACGTCCTGCCCTTTGCGCAGGCAGATTTGGCCAATGTTGGCCACGAGGAACGCATCCGGCGGCAGCCGCAGCTCGGCTTTGAGCTGGGTGCCAGAGGTGTCGCGATGAAACCGTTCGACATCGACGCCGTTATACACGACGTGCATCCGGGCGGCATCGACTCCTTGCGCCGCATGAAAGTCGCGCACGGCTTGCGAGACGCCGACGAGTGCCCGATTGGCGTTGAGCTGCTCGACGGCCCGTTTTGTCAGGCCGACGATGTCCCTGAGATGTGCCGCAGAGGCTATGCCGAGTTCCGCCGCCAAAGCCCCTGTCAGGCGACCCATCGACAGACTATTGCCGTGAATCAAATCCGGTCGGACTCGAGCAGCGACTGAACGGATCTGCTCCTGCAATTCGGGCGGTCGCCGCCGTTCGCCACGCTCGTCACGTGCCCGATAAGAAAGAACTGGAATGCCCAGAGCGCCCAATGCGGCCGCCAGCGGCCCGATTGCCGGGGCCAACGCGACGAACTCGAGATCCGATCCAACGAAGTGGGGCAGGACCGCTAGCATCGACCGCTCGCCGCCGTTGAGGGTGCCGAACTCGAAGACCAGCAGGATCCGCGGGATGTTTTTTGTCCTTATGCACCGTTGGGAACGTGGGAAGAGCAACCACTGGCGGGCGAGCCGCGAGGGCCAGCCGAATTTACGACGGCTAATAGCGGGCCAGATCGCCGGAACCGCCTTTGAGATCGAGGGCGTTCACGAGTCGTTGAGCTTCTGTAGCCATCATCCGCAGCTCGCTTCCGATCGCGAGAAATTGCCAGCCCTCCGCGACTCGCTTTTGAACGGCTTCGACTGTCTGCACATGCAGGCCAACTGGGGTGCCGACTTTCTTGCCGGTCGCCAGCACGCGCTGCAGCATCGCCTCCAAGGCCTCGGGACTGGGATCGTTTCCGTTCGCGTCCCGCATTTGGGCGGTCAGGTCGTTCGGGCCGACGAAAATCGCGTCGACACCTTTCAAGCTGTAGATGGCCTCGGCGTTGTCAACTCCTCGCGGCGACTCGGTCTGCAGCACGACGAGGATTTCGTCATTCGCCCGCTTGTAGTATTCGCCCGCGGTTGTGCCAAAGTTGACGGCGTGCAGCGATCCGCCCAGCGACCGGTTGCCGACCGGCGGGTATCTGGCGGCGGCGATCGCGGCCTTCGCTTCTTCCACCGTGTCGACCATCGGGACGACGATGCCCCACGCGCCGGCGTCGAGCACTCGCTTGATGTGGTCGTGGTCTCCGCGCGGCACGCGGGCCAATGGGACGCAGCCCGCGTCGGCGATGGCCCCGAAAAGAACCGCCGCCTCGCTCCAGTCGATGGGGGAGTGTTCGAGGTCGACCGTCAGCCAGGCAAACCCGACTCGAGCCATCAAACGCGTCGAGTGCACGTTGCCGAACGAAAGCCAGGTGCCGATTTGCGGCTTGCCGGCTCGGAGCGCGGCCTTTACCGGGTTTCGCTTCATCGGCAGTGCTCCAAGTGTCCCCGTCGCCGGCCCTCGTCGGGTCACGAAAGACGAAGCCGGAACGGGCAAGAATCAGGTGTAACGTCAGATGTAACAGCTTGGCGAGTCGAACGGACCGCCGGGGTGCGCTTACAATATCGATCGTTGCGATCGACGTCCAACGGGGCTGCCCTCCGCACGTTCCTTCCCCACTCGAAACACATTTCCGCAGAAATGGACCAATTTCAAACCGTCGCCAAAGTCGGCGATATCCCAGCCGGCGAGGGACGGGCCTTTCCGCTCGACGGCACAGTGGTGGCCGTCTTCAACGTCGGCGGCGAGTACACGGCCATCAACGACGTCTGTCCGCACATGGGGGCATCGCTCGCCGAGGGATACGTCGAAGGAGTGTCGGTGACCTGCCCCTGGCACGCCTGGCGATTCTCGGTCAAGGATGGCACCTGGCTCGACAATCCCCGCTCGAAGATTGCCAATGCGTGCTATGCCGTGCGAGTCGTGGGAGACGAGATCCAGGTGCAGGTTTCCAGCCCGCCCGAGCGACCAGGCGGCCCAGTCCAATGATCGACTCTCGAGTCGGCTATCCAGCGGAAACAGGCGCCGAGATACCCGCCGAGGTCAGGCCGTCGATGTAGGCCCGTTTGCCCCCGTGCGACGGGTGACGGACCGAGTCAAATTTCTTAACGCCCAGTCGCTGGAGGGCGTTTTCGGCTGTTCGGCCGACGGCGATCACCGAGATCGGTTTGAGCACGTCGAGGACCTGGTCCAAAAAGACCTGGCAGGACAGGACTTCGCTCGGGGTCGGGGTACGGTTAGGTCGCGCGTCGGACCGCGGATGAAAAGGAACGGCGTTCCAGAAGGCGGGCACCAAGCGGCAATCCGACAAATGGCCCCAGACGATGCCCGCCGTACTCTCGGCGGTCGACCCCGCGACCTTCACCTTTGGGCGGAGCGATGCGAGGAACGGGTGGCCGCCGGATCGCAGCAATCGCTCGTCGGTGAATGGGATTCCCGTCCGGGCGCAGCCTCGCTCCCCGGGCGCTTCGCCGACGAGCAGATGACCGGAATAGGGCCAGGCCAAGAGCGCGAGTAAATATGTCTCCAGGTTTTGGCGCCGATGTTGCGTGCGGTAAGGATTCACCAGCGTCGGCGACGAAGGAAAAGCCGACAAGGCCCTAACAAACGCTCGCACGCGGCGAATCTCCTTAGTGCGCTCGATCGCGGTACAGGACGGCTTGCGATCTGCTAGAATCCGCCTCCGAATAGATTGACCCGGAAGCATCGTCGAGCCGAGCTGCATCACCGAGCCTTTCAATGACGTCCTTCCAACCTGATGCGACGATCCGAGCAGCGAGGCCCGACGACGTGCCGAAGATCCTTGTGTTGATTACGCCGTTCGTTTCGGCCGGAAAACTGCTGGGCCGCACGATCGAGGAACTTCGCGACCTGGTCCCGACGGGATTCGTGGCCGAGCGCGGCGAGACGATCGTGGGCTTTTCCGCGCTCGAGATTTATTCCAAGAAGCTGGCCGAAATTCGCAGCCTGGCCGTGAGTGCCGATCAGCAAAAACAGGGACTCGGTTCGCAGCTAGTCAAGGCCTGCGTCGATCTGGCCGTGAGCCGCAATATCCTCGAGGTGATGGTTGTGACGTCCTCGGAGGCTTTCTTTCGCGACTGCGGCTTTGATTTCACGCTGCCCGGCGAAAAAAAGGCGCTGTTTATCCAGCCGGCTTCTTCGCAGGGGCTGGCGGACTTGCACTAGGCTTCGGCTCGGCGCCCTTTTTAGTCTCGTCCGCCTTCTTAGCCTCGTCCGGCTTCTTTGACTCGTCGGCGTTCTGAGGCTCCTTCGGCTTGCCGGGGAGGGTTACTGCCGTCTTAATGGAATCCAGTTTCGGGAACGCGGCATTCAGGTAAGCGTCCCCCTCTTTCTCGATCCGATCCAGGCTACTAGTCGTGCTTGGCTCGTCGCCGTAGCCCGAGTAGAGCGCGTCGATCGCGTCCATTCCCGAGATAACGACGCCGAACGGCGTGAACCCCGTCCGATCGAGCTGCGAATTATCGATGCAGTTGACGAAGATTTGCGTCGTCCGCGAATTCGGCATTTGAGGCGGCTTGGCGAAGGTCACATAGCCGCGCTTGTTGGATTGACGATTCCGATCCCGGCGTTGGTATTGATCGTCAGGGATGTTGGCGTCGTGCCATTTGGCGCTAACGTGTGGATCGCCGCTGATCCCAAATTGCACAATGAAACCCGCGACGCGGAAGAACTTGCAGCCGTCATAAAACCCGCTTTTGACCAGTTCGTAAAAGCGGTCGGCCCCATAGGGTGACCAGGCGCGGTGGACCTCGATGACCAGGGGCCCTCTCGTTGTCTCGAATTTCGCCCAGTATTCGTCCGGACCCTTTTCGGGAAGGGGCCCGCTTGTCGTTTCCACCGACGGGATCGCCGGGTCGTGCGTCGCGCGGCCCTCCTCGCACCCCATCGCCACGAAAACGATCGCGACCAGGCCAACCACCTTCGAGACTCGGGGCACCTTCATTCCTCCAACCCAAAGGGCCATCTCGCCGAACATGCGCGCGGATTCCCGTCGGGCTTCTTCGGGCATCTTAGGCCCGAAATTCTTACGTTCTTCCCACCTCATCTGTTTATAAAATCCACGCTGTGCGCCTGCCAGTGAATTGCGTCTCCTTGCCGCTGGCGAGCGTTGCTCTGCGGACGGCCCGCCTACGACGTCAAAGAACGCCGCCCACAGGCTGCCTCTCTTTACGCGGCTGCTACAATACGGCCGGAGAACAAGGATGCAGGTCTACTTCGTCTACATGACCGCTCGGGACGAGGCAGAGGCTCTCGTGATCGGCCGTACGCTGGTCGAAGAGCGGCTGGCCGCTTGCATCAACATCCTGCCTGCAATGACGTCGGTCTATTGGTGGGAAGGTGAGCTCGAGCAGTCGTCCGAGGCGGTTCTGATCGCTAAAACCCAACAAGGCCTTGTTCCCGAACTGATTGAGCGGGTCAAGCGGCTGCACAGTTACGCTTGCCCGTCGATCGTGGCCTGGCCGGTGCAGGCCGGTCATCAGCCCTACCTCGATTGGATCGAGAAGGAAACTCGCTGACGATGGTCCCCATTTACGCGCACAAGCACGTCGTGCTCCCGGACGAGATCGACACGCTGGGGCACGTCAATAACCTGAACTATCTCAGATGGATGCTCGCCGCTGCCGTCGGTCATTCGACGGCCAACGGCTGGCCGCCGGAACGGTACCGCGAAATCCAATCGGCGTTCGTGGTGCGGTCACACCAGGTCGAGTACCTGCAGCCGGCCTTCGCAGGGGACGAAGTCGTTGTCCACACATGGGTGGCCGGCTTCAACAAGGTCACCTGCCTGCGGAAGTACAAGACCGTGCGAACGAAGGACGGCGTCGTGCTGACCACCGGCGAAACGGGCTGGGTGTTTTTGGGGCTCAAGCCGTATCAGCCACGCCGGATTCCGCCCGATTTGGCTTCGGCTTTCGTGCTGGTCCCGCCAGCGGAGGAACCGTAAACACGATGTGCGGACGATTCACGCTACGAACGCCGGCTGCCGACCTGATCGAAATCTTTGAGGTCGCCCGCAGCTTCGAGCTGACTCCGCGCTACAACATCGCCCCAACGCAGGAGGTGACTGCGGTGCGCGAGGTCGACGGGAGGCGTGAACTCGTGCAACTGCGCTGGGGCCTGCTCCCCTCCTGGTCCGAAGCGGCCAGCGGCCCTCCGATGATCAATGCGCGATCCGAAACGGCTGCCACTCGCCCAGCGTTCCGCCACGCATTTCGCAACCGCCGCTGCTTGATTCCCGCCGACGGTTTTTACGAATGGCAGACCCTCGAGGGGGGGCCAAAACAGCCCTTTCTGATCACGTTGCAAAATGAGAAGCCGTTTGCCTTCGCCGGCCTCTGGGAGCGGTGCCGCGGCCCCGACGACAAGAGGGTTGAGTCGTGCACGATTCTCACCACCGACGCGAACGATCGACTCAGGGAGCTGCACGACCGCATGCCTGTGATCCTGCCGTCCGATCTCTACGGCCCCTGGCTCGATCCGCACATCGAAGATGCTGAGGTTCTCCAGTCGCTGCTGAAGCCGTATCCCAGCGCGGAGATGTGTCTTCGGCCGGTCAGCCGACGCGTGAACAACGCCCGCAACGACGACCCGGACTGCATCCTTCCGCCGGAGACCCAAAACACACTCTTATGAGCGATGGGTCGCATCCCGAGTTCGTCCGTTGCTACCGGATTCGGCGCTCGGCGATAGGAGCGGTCGGAGGCGTCGGCGCGAGCGGCACGTATCGCGCGCCGGACAGCGTCGGATCCGCGAGAGCGGCCAATTCCTCATCGCGGCAACTCATCTCGGCGAGCACAATCGGATGCCACGAGGCGGGACGCCGATCGGGCGACACGTAATTCAAACGTGCCCAACGGCGAAGTCGCAGCTCACTGGCCAAATCGAGGCGTAGGACCTCCACGAATCGCCCCTATCAAGGCTCGTCCGACGGCGCGCGAAGTATCTCTCTGTCAATCGGCTACTTCAATGGAACTGGACCGGGCCGGTGGCGCATTTCTCCAGGGATTTCCAGAGTCGGATCGGTAGTCCGGCGAACGACCGTCACCTTGAGTGAAGGCCGTAACATCCCGGCTGACTGCCCGTTTGGAAACGTCGACCACATTCCGACTGAAACGCCCCCGAAGCTGGGCTGAGCGTCGTCCGTGGAGTAGGATGGATGTGCCTCTTGTGAGGCGCATCCCCGCCGGACATCCCTCCAAGTACCGAACCAGCGCCCGTTCGCACCACTATGAACTCACGATCCCTCCGACTGGCCGTTCTGCTGTCCGTGGGTGCCGCAGTTGCCGCTTTGGGAAGTCTTACGGCGTTGGCAGACTCGCGAACCGCGGTCGCAGCGCCGGCGGTGATTGAGTTCAATCGCGACGTGCGGCCCATTCTGTCGGATCGCTGCTTTGCCTGTCACGGGCCGGACAAGAACAAACGCAAGGCTGACCTGCGGCTCGACACCCGCGAAGGGCTGCTCGGCAAAGCCGGCAAACCCGGCGTTGTTGCCCCTGGAAAGCCCGACGACAGCGAACTCTGGCGGCGGGTCAGCTCTGAGTCGTCCGACGAGCAGATGCCGCCCCCCGCGTTCGCAAAGGGAATCTCCGACGCCGAGCGCCTCATCCTGCGCCGCTGGATCGAGCAGGGAGCGACCTGGGAGGGACATTGGGCCTTTTTGCCGATCGGCCGCCCGCAGCCGCCCAACTTGGGCTCAGGACCGCAGCCCAAGAACGCCATCGACCAGTTCATCCTGCAGGGGCTGGCGGAGCATCAGTTAACTCCTTCGCCTGAAGCCGATCCGATCACTCTCATTCGGCGACTGCGTTTTGACCTCACGGGGCTTCCGCCATCCGTCAAGGAGGTCGACACGTTTGTTGCCGACCGGAGCGAGCGTGGGTACGAACGAACCGTCGATCGATTACTGGCTTCGCCGGAATTCGGCGAGCGGATGGCCTTGTGGTGGCTCGATCTCGTCCGCTATGCGGACAGCGTCGGCTACCACGGCGATCAACCGATGAACGTCTGGCTGTTCCGCGACTACATCATCAGGTCCTTCAACGAGAACAAGCCATTTGACCGGTTCACCGTGGAGCAGCTGGCGGGCGATCTGGTGTCAAACGGGACGATCGAGGACAAGGTGGCCTCGGGTTACAACCGGCTGGGAATGATGAGCGCCGAAGGGGGCGTGCAGCCCAAGGAGTATCTCTCCAAGTACATCGCTGAGCGGGTTCGCAACGTCAGCGGCGCTTGGCTGGGAGTGACCTTCGGCTGCTGCGAATGCCACAACCACAAATACGATCCCTTCACTCAACGAGACTTCTACTCGCTCGAAGCGTTTTTCGCCGACATCGAGGAGCGCGGGCTCTACTCAGGCGCTGAGTTCAGCGGGAAATGGGGCTCTTACATCGATCTACCGACGCCTGACCAAGAACGTCAACGGCAACGGCTCGCCCGCGAGATCGCCGACGTCCGCAAAGTCGTCGAGACGCCGGCTGAGGCAAAGAGTGAAAAACCAGCGGTTGAAGAAGCCAAGAAAAAACTCGCATCGCTGTTGGCCGAGTCGAAGCAGCTCGAAGCACGCATCCCGAGTAGTTTGATCACCGTTTCGATCAAACCCCGGACGATCCGCATCCTGGGTCGCGGGAATTGGATGGATGAAACCGGCCCCATCGTCCAGCCGGCCTTTCCCGAAGTTCTGCCGCACCATAAGCCGCACGAGGGTGTCCTGACGCGGCTCGATTTGGCCCGCTGGTTGACCTCGAACGAAAATCCTCTCACCGCCCGCGTCTTCGTCAACCGCATGTGGAAACTGTTCTTCGGGGCCGGCCTGTCGCGAAAGCTCGACGACCAGGGCGCCCAGGGCGATTGGCCCAGCCATCCGAAGCTCTTGGACTGGCTGGCCGGGCAGTTCATCGACTCGGGCTGGAACGTCAAACAAACGATCAAGCTGATCGTGATGTCGCGGACGTACCGGCAATCGTCGGCACTCCCCGCCGATCTTGCCGACGCCGATCCGGAGAATCGCTGGCTCGCGCGGCAGGGTCGTTTTCGCCTCGATGCCGAGATGGTGCGCGACAGCGCTTTGAAGATTAGTGGATTGCTCGCCGAAAAGGTCGGCGGTCCGAGCGTCAAACCCTACCAGCCGCGTGGGTATTGGGCCTATCTCAACTTCCCTCCGCGCGAGTGGCAGAACGGCACGGGCGACCAACTCTACCGCCGGTCACTCTATACCCACTGGCAGCGGCAGTATCTGCATCCGGCCATGCTGGCCTTCGACGCTCCCGGCCGTGAAGAGTGCACCGCTGACCGACCGCGCTCCAACACGCCATTGCAGTCGCTCGTGCTGATGAACGATCCGGAGTTTGTCGAAGCGGCCCGCGCTCTGGCCGAGCTGACGCTAACGGCAACTGCCGCCTCGGAACGCGAGCCTCTGGATTGGGCGTTCCGGCGGGTTGTCTCGCGAAGGCCGACGGATGCCGAGCGGGCTGTCCTTGCCAAGCTTCTGGCGGACCATTCCCGACAATATGCGAAGGACTCAGCGGCGGTCGCTCAGCTGCTCGCAATCGGCGAGCATCCGGTCCCGTCCGGGATCGATCACGCTAAGTTGGCCGCGTGGACCAGCGTCTGCCGCACGCTGCTCAACTTGCACGAGGCAATCACGCGCAACTAGAGAGGCAGCCAAGGACCCTGAATTGATGATTCTTCCTTCCCAAATCGGACGCCGCGCCTTTGTGACAAACGCCGGCGTCAGCCTGGGATCAATGGCGCTCGGGGCCTGGTTGGCGGCCCCCAACAAGGCTTCCGCGGCCCAAGCCGCGCGTTGGGGGGGGAGCCTTGCGCATCCGCACCTGGTTCCGAAGGCCAAGCGGATAATCTGGCTCTACATGGCCGGCGGCATGAGCCATCTCGACACGTTCGATCACAAGCCGCTTTTGGAAAAACTCGCCGGCGAGCCGATGCCCGCCTCGGTGACAAAGGGACAACAGATCGCTCAGCTGCAGGGCCAGAAGCTGCGAGTCTTCGCGCCGCAGCACCGCTTCCGCAAATGGGGCGACTCGGGGCAATCGATCAGCGTGATCTGGCCTGAGCTCGCTTCCAAGTGCGCGGATGAGCTGTGCATCGTTCGGTCGCTTTTCACCGACGCGATCAATCACGACCCGGCCCACACGTTCATGAACACGGGTTCGATGGTTGCCGGCCGGCCGGCGATGGGTTCCTGGCTGTGGTACGGCCTGGGCAACGACGCCGAAGCACTCCCCGGCTTCGTCGTCATGGTTTCCACAGGCAACTACGGTCAAAAACAGCCGATCGCGGCCCGGCAGTGGCACTCGGGTTTCCTTCCCAGCCGCTTTCAGGGCGTCGAATTCCACAGCGCGGGCGATCCGGTGCTTTATGTGCGAAGCCCGGCCGGCATCAATCAAGAACGACAGCGCGATTTCGTCGACGCGGTCGAGGCCCTCAACAGCCTGCGAAACGCCGCCGCGCCCGATCCGGAAATCGCCACGCGGATCAGCCAGTACGAGATGGCCTTCCAGATGCAAACCAGCGTTCCAGAGCTGATGGACGTGCGCAACGAGCCCAAGCACATCCTCGATCTCTACGGGACGAAGGGAGGCGACGGAACATTCGCCGCCAATTGCCTGCTGGCCCGACGACTTGCCGAGCGCGGCGTGCGATTCATTCAGCTTTATCACCGCGACTGGGACCATCACGGCGTGCTCAAGGAACACATCAAGGGGACGGCCGCCGAGGTCGATCGCGGGGCGGCCGCTCTGCTCATCGACCTCAAGCAGCGCGGCATGCTCGACGACACGATCGTTGTCTTTGGCTCCGAGTTCGGCCGCACGCCGATGGCTCAGGGAAGCGGCCGCGACCATCACCTCGCCGGCTTCACGATGTGGTTCGCCGGCGGCGGCTTCAAACGGGGCTTCAGCTACGGCGCGACCGACGAATTCGGTTACCACGCCGCAGAAAATCGCACGTCAGTCCACGACATCCACGCCACGCTCCTTGCGCAATTGGGCATCGACCACATGCACTTCACGGTCAAGAGCCAAGGTCTCGACGCGAAGCTGACCGGCGTCGAACCGTGCCGCGTGGTGACCGAACTTCTGAGCTAGCACCGAGTGCAGTTTCACATTCGTGGTGTCTTCGTGGGCGGTCGTCCTCGAGTCGACCTGGCAGCCTCTTTGCTTTCGGGGCTGGCTGCCGGTAGTCTTTTTGTGCTTTTTGGGACAACCTGGCCGCTCTGGTCGCCGCAGGACGAGTTTCCCCGCGTGCCATTCGTCGGCTGGCTTGTCGGCATTCCGGCCTGGCTGGAATGGGCGGCCCTCGGGGGATGCGGCATCGCGCTCCTAATCGCGCTGATTTTCGCAACGAAAGTCCACGTGATGCGCTGGGCCGTCGTCGTTTCGACGCTGGCGATCGCCGTGCTGGTGCTGGCGGACCAGCATCGCTTTCAGCCTTGGGTGTATCAGCTCGTCGTGCTGCAAATCGTGTTGGCCGCATTGCCCGCCTCCGAAGCAATCTCGCTGGCTCGAATGTTCGTGATCAGCATTTATCTGTTTTCAGCTCTCTCCAAACTCGATCGATCGTTCTTCGATGCGGGTGGCGGCCAGATTGTCGAGGGGCTCCTGCGTTGCCTGGGCCTGGCCGACCGGGTAAACGTTGACGCCCGTACGCTCCTCGCCGGGGGAGTGGCGGCGGCAGAGCTGCTGGTCGCGGTTGGTCTTTTTTGGCGCCGATCGCGAAAACTCGGCTGGCCGGCCTCGATCGTGATGCATCTGTTGCTGCTGGCCGCGCTTGGACCCTGGGGCGAGAACAGTCAGCCGGGCGTCTTGTTATGGAACGTCTACTTCATTCTGCAGAACGTGATTCTCTTTGGCCTGGCCGGCGAACTGCGGACGGCGGATTCGGCGGCTCGCGTTTTCTCGACCGATGGCAGCCGATCGGAATGGCCGCGCAGGGCAGTCTGCTGCCTCGTGGCTTTCGTGATTCTGTTCCCGCTGACGGAACCTTTCGGCCTGTGCGACGTGTGGCCCGCCTGGGCCGTTTACGCCACGGAGCCCGAACGATTGCGAGTCTTCGTCAACGCGGCCGATCGAGATCACCTGCCCCCGTCGATTGGTCGCTATCTCCAGGAACCCCGCTTCGAGGATGATCTTTGCCTCGTGCGGATCGATCGCTGGTCGCTCGACGCCTGCCGGGCGCCCCTTTATCCCCAGAATCGCTTCCGGTTGGGTGTCGCCCTGGCAATCGCCGACAAAGGCGCGCTCGGGGACAGAATACTGGTTGAACTCGACGGTGCCGCCAACCGCTTCACCGGCGAGCGGACCTCGCGGCAACTCAAGGGTCGAGCGGCGATCGTCAGCGAGCTTGATGGCTATTGGCTCAACGGCTTTCCTCGCAAGAATGGCAATTGAGCGAACGCGTCTTTCCAGCGATCGACGCGCATTCTCGGCAGCGACAAATCCGGCTGCTAAGCTGACAGCATCCCGTCACGCGGATCCCGATCTCGAATCAGGTGACTCTATGAAGATGTTTTGCGCAGGGGAGTGGGTCGAACGGCCGGAAAAAATCGACGTTACCAATCCCTACGATGGCTCAGTGATTGATACAGTGCCGAAGGCGACGCCCGCCGACGTCGATCGGGCGCTGGCGACGCTCGTGCGCGGCGCCCAAAAAATGCGGGCAATGCCGGCCTACGACCGCTCGCTCTTGCTGCGTCGCGCGGCCGAGATCATGAAGCGCCGCGAGGACGAACTGGCGCGGACGATCAGCCGAGAAGAAGGGAAAATCCTCGCCGAGGGGCGGCTCGAAGCCAGCCGCTCGCGCGAAACGATCGAAGTCTCCGCCGAAGAGGCCCGCCGCGTTGTCGGCGAAATGGTTCCGCTCGACGCGGCCCCGGGTGCGGCCGGGCGGATCGGTTTTACGCTCCGCGTGCCGTGTGGGATTGTCGCAGCGATCACGCCGTTCAACTTTCCCCTCAACCTTGTGTGTCACAAAGTCGGGCCGGCCCTGGCGGCAGGCAACGCCGTGATCATCAAACCGGCGAGCGATACGCCCCTTTCGGCGCTCAAGCTGGTGGAGATTCTGCTTGAAGCCGGCACACCGCCTGAAGCCGTCGCCTGTCTCACCGGCAGTGGGGCGGTCCTTGGCGACGCACTTAGCGGCGACCGTCGCGTCCGCAAGATCAGCTTCACCGGCAGCTACGAGATCGGCGAACACATCTGCAAGATGGCCGGCGTCAAGCGGGTGACGATGGAACTGGGGAGCAACAGCCCCGTGATCGTCATGGACGACGCCGATTTGGAGCGAGCGGCTGAAGCCATCACGGCAGCCGGCTTTGCCAACGCGGGCCAGGTCTGCATTTCGGCCCAGCGGATTCTCACCTCGAAAAAGATCGGCCCGGAGTTTCTCGATGTGCTCAAGCCAAAAGTCGAGGCAATCAAACTCGGCGATCCTCTGGCGGAGGGAACAAAGATGGGTCCGCTCGTGCGCGAAGCCGACGCAGCCCGAGTGCAATCGTGGATCGAAGAAGCGGTCGCCGGCGGCGCGAAGCTCGTGACGGGCGGAGGACGCAAGGGGGCGCTCCACGAGCCGACCATTCTCGACCAGGTCCATCCCGAAATGAGGGTCAGCAAGGACGAACTCTTCGGCCCGGCCGTCGCGCTCACACCGTTTCACGATATCGACGAGGCGATCCGCCTGGCCAACGACACCCGCTATGGCCTCTCAGCCGCGATCTTCACCCGCGATCTCGATCGAGCGATGAAATTCGCCCGCGAAGTCGACAGCGGCAACCTGCACGTCAACTGGTCCAGCCAGTGGCGAGCCGACCTGATGCCTTACGGCGGCCTGAAAGACAGCGGCCTGGGCAAGGAAGGCCCAAAGTACGCGATCCGCGAGATGACCGAAGAAAAGATGGTCGTGCTGCACTTGAAGTGAAGACAAAACGCAGGTTGCGGCTCGTCTCTCGATGTAGTTCTCTAGTCACGCCCGTGAGAGATCGACGTGGAATTTCCATTCCCGCCTCCCGTTCCCGAGCATCTCGGGGCCGGCCTCTTTGCGATTTCGGCGGCCGCTGCCTTCTTCGTGTTGTTGACGCGATTTGGGCTCCCTGGCACGAAATCGATCGTTCTGCGGTTTTGTCTGCTGGCGGCGGTCGCCGTCTCTGTATTCGTCTTGGCAGCCGTCGTCACTGACATTTCAGTGAGAACGTGGGAGCACGAGCTTGTTCCTACAGAACCCCTCGTCGGTTTGTTCCTCCTGGCGATCGCGTTGATCGCGACATCGTTCGCCAAATATCGAGGGCGCTACGACAGACCACTGCGTCGCACAATCCTCCTTGTCGCTCTCGTGGCGTGCGGTTTGGCCTACCTCGGTTCGCAAATGGGTTCTGCTCGGCCAACGATCTGGCGGATTCGATGCAAGGAGCACCTGAAGAGCATCGGCAAAGCCTTCGCCGACCGAGCCGAAAGGGATGGTCGCTATCCGGCAGCCGTCGAACAATCGAAGGGTCAACCTCCGCAAAGCTGGCGAGTGGCACTCCTGCCCGAGATGACGGGAGGGGTCCAGCCGGCGTACGACACATCGCAGCCTTGGGACGCCGCTGTCAATTTGCCCGCTGCGCAAACCGAGATCGAGGTCTACTCGTGTCCCGAGGTTGGGTATCCGCGGGACGATCAGAATCGATGGCGGTCGCCGTTCGCCCTGGTCACGGGACCGGGCACGATCTTCCCCAAGGATGCGTCGCTTCCAATCAAAGACATCACAGACGGAACGTCGAGCACGATTCTGGCCGTCGAAGCGGCCGGACTGCGGATCGTCTGGAGCGAGCCGCGCGACTTCGATGTTTCGCGTGATCCGATCGGATTCAACCTTCCCGGTTCCGCATTGGGACAATCTCCCGGTCTGCTGTCGAGTTACCATCCGGGTTTGGCCAACCTGCTCATGGCGGATGGGAGGGTGATGCTCGTCGGGAGCAACATCGATCCGACGATCTTGCGGTCGCTCACGACCGCGGCAGGGAACGAGACGATAACGATGCCTCGAGAGTAGTAACCTCTTTGGACAACACTATCAGAGAGAGGGATTGGACTTGGAACCCAGCGGTGTGGGTCCGACGCACTCGCCAGTTTGGCGGGCCTGGTAGACCAGGTCGTTGCCGACGTCGAGTGCCGTGAGAAACATCCCGCCGTACGCAAACGTGTCGATACAGACCCAGCCGTTGCCGACCCAAACCTGGCCGTCCTTTTGGGCCGTATGACCGCAAATCACCCGCTGCCGGGAGGCGAGCGGCAGCTCCTGCTTGGTGAGCTTCGCCCAACGCAGCCATTGCGAAGTCTGTTTGCGGAGGGGCTTGCCGGGCTCCAGGCTGGCGTGAACGAAGATTGTGGAGTCGGTCTCAAAGTAATCGAGGCCCGACCTCAAAAAGGCGATGTGATCTGCCGGTAGCTCGCCCGTCTCCTCGGCATGTTCACCGTAAGACATGAGCGTTTCGAGCCCTCCGAAGCTCAGCCAAGGCTCGCGGACTTCGTCGGTCGTGAGCGAATCCAAGAACATCTCTTCGTGATTGCCCAGCAGAAAGATGAGCCGGCAGCGTTCCCGTAGCTCGAGCAGCCGGTCGATCACCTGTCGCGTGCCCGAGCCGCGGTCGATCACGTCGCCCACCACGACAACAGTGTCGCTCGACGAGATCGCGAGGTGCTCGAGCAGCGTGTCCAACGCGATGTGGCAGCCGTGAATGTCGCCGATCGCCAAGAGCCGGCCCGGACTATCGATGGAATTTCCATCGGCGGTCATCGGCACGCCCTCAGAATTTCCGCGGGGTGATTCGCCCTTGCACGCGGCCGGGCAAACCCACAATTCGCAAAAATCCCTCGGCGTCCGATTGATTGTACGAACCCCCCGCCTCCATGCTGGCGACCGCCTCATCGTAGAGGCTCATCGGACTCTTGCGGCCGGCGATCGTCATGTTGCCCTTGTAGAGATCGAGCGTGGCCTCGCCAGTCACGGTTTTCTGAGCCTGGCGGACGAAGGCCATCAGCGCGTCCATCTTCGCGCCGTACCAGAAGCCGTAATAGACCATTTCGGCGACTTCGGGGGCCAGGCGATCGCGAAGGTGCATCAAGTCGCGGTCCATGGTGAGCTGCTCGACGGCTCGGTGGGCCTCATACAGAATCGTCATGCCCGGGGCTTCGTAGACGCCGCGGCTCTTCATGCCGACGAAGCGGTTCTCGACGATGTCGATCCGCCCCACGCCGTTGCGGCCGCCGATCTGGTTGAGCTCAGTGACCATCTCGAACGGCGATCGTCTGCGCCCGTTGAGCGAGACGGGGACGCCCGCGTCGAAGCCAACCGTCACCGATTCGACCGCGTCGGGCGCCTTTCGCGGCGAGACGGTCATCCCGAACTCGACGATCTCGCAGCCGTTGGTGTTGGGGTCTTCGAGCTTGCCCGCCTCGTAGCTGATGTGCAGGCAGTTCTCGTCAGAGCTGTACGGCTTCGACGCGGTCGCCTTGACGGGGATCTTCTTGGCGTTGCAGTAGGCGATCATCTCCGTGCGGCCCGGAAATTTCTGCCGGAACTTCTCGATTCGCCAGGGAGCGATGATCTTCACCGACGGATCAAGCGCCTCGGCGGCGAGTTGGAAGCGGCACTGGTCGTTGCCTTTGCCGGTGGCCCCGTGGGCATACGCGTCGGCCCCGACATCGCGGGCCGCCTGCAGGCACGCCTTGGCAATCAGCGGCCGGGCGATCGACGTCCCCAGCAGGTAGACAGCCTCGTACTTGGCCTGCCATTGCAGCACGGGAAACGCGAAATCGCGGCAAAGCTCTTCGCGGGCGTCGACGATGCGGGCCGAGGCGGCGCCGATGTCGCGGGCCTTTTTCAAGATGGCTTCGCGATCCTCGCAGGGCTGGCCCAGGTCGACGTAGACGCAGTGGATCTTGCAGCCCTCGTCCATCAACCAACCGAGAATGACGGACGTGTCGAGTCCGCCGGAATACGCCAGGACGCAGCTTGACATGATCGATTCCCCAAGCGTGCCGCCACTCAAATCAAAAAAACGCCACGAAGCGACGACACGCGTCAATCTGAAGCGGTTCGTGAGCTGAAAGCCGCTCTGGATTATGTCGGGCGCGGAAAGGGCGCACCAGTAAGCGGAACCCTTTGGAATGCCGGCCACGCGAATCAAATGGTGGCAATCACCTCAATCAAGAAGCGATTCGGCAAGAGCAAAAAGCACACCTGCCGGCCGCCAAACGCCACCGCTGGCTTGGGGTGCGAGACGATCACGGCGCCCTTGTCGACCAGCGTACGAACCGCTGCACGCAGATTGTGGGAGAGAAACGCCTGGTGATACATCTGAATGCCCCGAGCCAAGAACGTACAGACGGGCGACTCGGGCCTCAGCGGCTCGATCAGCTCGATTTGCATCGTCCCAGCTTTCATAAACAGGCCGCGGATCACTTGCCGCGAGTCCTCAAAAATCTCTCCCTCCGGCCGGTAACCGAGCAGTTCGTAGTGCGGAATCTCGTTCTCGATCCGCTCGCAGGCGATTCCGATGTGGTGAAAGACCAAATCGTCTAGCGGTGTCATGCAACAGGCATCCGATCGTGAATTGTGAACCAGGATGGAATTTCTGCGGCGGAATCGGTCCGGATGATCCACTCGTCCGGCGCGGCCGCGGCCTCAAAGCCGGCGTCCGCGAAAACGCTCCGCACCGGGGTGTTCCGGGGAGTCTCGATCACGGCCCCCGACAAGGTCGTCCAACCCCTGTGAGCAGCACGCCGCACGGCCCATTTCAGCACAGCCGTCTCCAATCCGCGGCCCAGGACGCGGCAGGAGAGCAAATAGCAGTCCACAACGCCCCGGTGAGCGTCGGACGGATCGGGCCGCAGGATGATCAGGCCGATATTCTCGAATTGCAGATGGCGATCCTCGAGCCCGACGACCACCACGTCGCCCCCCTCGGCGACGATCTGTCTCAAGGTCCGCTGATCGTGCCGCCGCGTCGTCGTGTTGAATTGATTGGTCTTTTGGGAAAGCTGGACGGCCCGGGCGATGTTGGAATCGTCCAGTGGCTGCAGATAAAGCTGCATGCCCAACCCGGTGTAAAACTCGTCGAGGCTGGCGGCCGTCCGCCGCTCCTCACGCACCTTTTGCAGCGTCTGGTAGCTGCCGATGCGGCTTGCGTCCTCAGCGGTCAGGCCGGCCGACTCCAGCCAAGGGCAGTCGGCCAAAGCCTCGGAGAAGAAAGCGGGGCTGGTGGGAAGGTCGAGAATCTTCACCTCCGGGAGGTTCAGCCGGATCTGCTCGCGCTCAATCGGATTGTCGTCGACAAACAAAAGCGATTCCAACCCGAGATTGAGTTCAGCGGCGATTTCGCGCAGACCCTCCCATTTGGCGCGCCAGTCGATCCGCGTCGCGATCAGGTCAGAGGGTCGAATCAGCATGGCCGAATGCGTCTCGAGGGCCTGGATCGCCAGGTCCCGATCGTTTCTGCTGCAGACGGCCAAACCGATCCCGCGTTCGGGCAGCGTTTTCAGGGCGCGCTGAAACGTGACGTAGGCGTTGCCCGGGTAATCGCCTCCGACGCGAATGCCGGAAAGCCCTTCCTCGCCCAGCACGCCTCCCCAAAGCGTGTTGTCGAGATCGAGCACGACCACGCGGGCCGTTTTGCCCAAGAGCGCCAATGTCAGGCCGATCCAACGGCGCGCCAATCGCTGCGAAAAACCTTCGGAGAAAGGCAACCGCCCCAGGTGCCAAAGCATAGGGTCGCAAACTGCCATCGGAGCCGCCGCAGCTTCCGCCGCTACGTCGAGCCATAAGACTTGCGGGAGAGTCGCCAGGCGTTCGGCGAGAAGGCCGTTCATCTCGTCGACGAGTGAAAAGGTCGCCTGTCCGCCCGCCGCGTCGGCCGAATGGGCCAGTCGGGCAAACCGATGCACGACCGCCCAACCCGAGTTGGCGGAGTGAAACGACGCTACGAGGTCCGCGTATTCGCGAACGGCCGCGTCGATCTGACGGCTCGAGACCCCGTCCAACCGTGCCTGGCCAATCAAATCCTCTAAGCGGTCACAGTAGATGGCCAGATCGGGCCTCCAGCGACCCAGAGACGATTTCGAGTCGAGCAATTCCTGGCGCAACTGGCCATACGGAACCTCGAATGTCTCCACCTTCCGGTCGGGCAGGAACTCTGCCGCCTCGGTCGCGAAGGCCGCCCGCAACACGCGGACATTCGCGCTCCCCAGGATGGCGGCGCGCAGCGGGGCCGCAGCAGCCGGAACAAGCCGCGACCGCTCGCTTTCCGCCCCCAACTCGCCGGACGACGCTCGATCGGTCCCTGTCAATTCGGCCCTCGCTGGCTGGGGTTTCGACCCGAAGTCGAAGGCGAACTACGGGGTGACAACCGGATCAGGCCTTTGTCGGCAAATCTTCCGAGGTAGCGACGCAAGGCCGCAAACGGAACTTGCAGCCGTTCGGCGATCTCGAAGACGCTCAGCGACCCGTCGAGATACCGAGGCAAAACATCTTGAATTCGGCCGAGCAGGACATCCTCGTGCGAAAATTCCTTCGCGACCGTCGGATCGGGACGTTCGATGTACAAACCGTATTTCGGATTGGAGAGCGCGACGAGCCCCTCGAAGTTCCGCTCGATTGTGCAGTCCTCTTCAAAAGCCTCGACCATCCGCTTGAGCATTTCGAGCGATTCTTCGAGCTTCTCGACACGGTTGAGTTCGAGGTCGTCGCGGTTGGTGTGGTACTCGGCATAGAAGCCTGGATGAAAGCAACGCGAGAGCGAGGCGAATGGAATCTCGATGCCCGGCGCTTCCCAAACCGTCTCGTCGTTGCCAACGATGGTGCGAAAATCGCCGGTCTTCAACTGGGGATCATTCTCGCGAAGGACGTGAGTGGCCACCCGATCGATGAGGGCCGTCCCGGTGAAGCTGCGCTGCAACACGAGCGGCGCGTCGATTCCGACCATTTCGATGAACAGGCCCATCTTGAGCCGATCGCGCTCGGGCCGCGGCATCCGATCAAGGTAGAAGACCGTGCCAAAGTGCTCCGGACCCAACACGGCCCGATAGCTGAATCGCCGCGGGCGCTCTTTCAGCCAGCGAAACAGCTCGAGAATCACGGCCACCCCCGCCAGATCGTCGTTGAACTGGCACGGATGACACGTGTGGGCGTTAAAGACGATCGTCTCCTCGCTTTGACCAGCCAAATGCGCCTCGCCAACGAGCATCGTTCCGGGGCGGTTCGTGGTTGCCAGCTCGACCTCGTACTCCCCCGGGCCCCAAGTCTGCCAAACGCGATGCGGGACACAAAAGCCCCACGAGCGATTCCAGGGGCGATACGTGTTGAGGAAATGGAAGGCGTACGCATCGGGCACGGCCGGCCGGGTGAAGATATGCCGGTCGAGTTCCACCTTGGAGAACGTGCCGCGCATCGACGGCGAGTTCTGCACGACCGCCAGCGGATGCACGGTACCGTCGAACAGGGTCCGGCCGTCTTGCCGGATCAGCGCCTGTTCGACCGTCCAATCGTCGGGAATCACCCAGCCGTTGTGCTCCTGGCCGCTGGCGAAGGAGTGCAACTCGAGCGGGTAAAGCGACGAGAGCAACTCAAACGCGCGGTGGTTATCAGCCTGCGCGATGCCGATCCGCAGCTTCAGAATTTCACGAAAGACATCGAGATGAAACACAGGATCCCAGTCGTCGCGTTAAGCGGAATAGGCCTCGCCCTGGCGCGGCCCCGTCGGCCCATCGGTCGGAATGCGGCCGGGTACGAATTGAGGCGGGGCAGACAGCAAATAGTAAGGGTCTTTCGACAGCATCCGTTCGAGTTGCGACAACACGGCCCGAAAGCTGACGGAGTGCGCCTGAAAGGGCGGCTCCCGGAATGAGTTCAACACCCCGCCCGCAGCCAGGTCGTCACTGAGCCGTTTGAAGTTGTAGCTGATGTTGAAATCCAAATACCGCACGCTCGTGACGACCGGCAGATCGATCGGCCGGCCGTCGACAAGAATGGGCGTGGCGTACACCTTGTGATACAGATGGGGCACTCCGACCAGTTGTTCGACGTGATGGACGAAGGTCATGTTCCGCAAATCGACGCCCCAAAACAGCATTTTTCCGTCGAGCGCGACGAGCCGATCCCAGGGCGTGTTCGGGCCGTAGCCGTTGGCCGAAACGTGCTCGCAAATCCAGCTGGCTTTGGCCCCCTTGGCCAAAAAGCCGACGAGCGGATTCAAGCTACGGCATGCGGTTCCTTGGTCGAACACATAGCGGTTATAGGCTCCATATTGCGCGTCGGGAGGGGACTTTTTGAGATCGAACGGCTTTCCGAAACGCGCGTAGTCGGAGTACGTGCCCAACACGCAGATCGTCCCTTGAGCGCCCACTGCCTCGACCAAAGCCGAATCGAAAGAGCGGAGCAATAAACCGCGAACGTCGCTCTGGTCGGCAAGCTCGCGCGGATCGGCCAGCCGCACCAGGTCGCGGAGGTCGGAGTGGACCAGCAGGGCATCACCCTCCCGAATGCCGATCGCGGCGAGAATGGATCCGAATCGATCGACTGTCGCACCGCGGTTTGACAACGAGCACCGTATTGCGCGACCCCCAGAAGCCAGAGGGGTCAGGGAGAGCTCCCCGTCGCGGACTGGTAAAGGCGAACGAATTCCCCGAAAGTCCGAGGGTAGGCGGCCGGCTCGTCGAGCTGGCTGAAGGGATCGACCTTGAGCTCCTGCTGCAGCCGGCCGATCACGATCGCGCAATCGAGCGAGTCGAGTCCGCTTTCCAAAAGGACCGTGTCGTCGCGAAACTCGTTGACGAGATCCTTATGATACTGCTTGGCGACCGACCGCATGACTGTTTCGATTTTCTGCCGTAGATCCATACCGCCGTTTAACCCCTCGGATTGCCGTCTCTTTGATGTTATGACGAGACCTGGGGGCTTGCCAACAAGCCGGCAAAATTGCCGTCGCGCGCCAAACCTTGTCGGAGAACAGGGAGCCGCTCATGACAAATGAAACCGGAGGAAGCACCAAGCCGGCCCTAATCGAACGCGACCGTTCGCACCTGATTCACCCCCTTCACAACCCCCTTCATCAGGCGGGGGGTCACGTGTGGGTCAAGGGGGAAGGGGCCGTCCTGACCGACGCGGACGGCAAAGAGTACCTCGACGGGCTGGCTGGTCTTTGGAACGTCTTTGCCGGACACGGACGGCGAGAGTTCGCGGCGGCCGCGGCACGTCAGATGGAGACGCTCGGCTATTGTTCGGGGTACGCGGGAAGCTCCAACCCTCGAGCGATCGAATTGGCCGAGCGGCTGGCCGGGCTGACGTATCCGTCGATCAATCGGTTCTTTTTCACCTCCGGCGGAGGCGAATCGACCGAAACGGCTTTCAAGGTCGCCCGCTACTACTGGAAGCTCAAAGGCCAGCCGGAAAAAACCAAGGTCATCTCGCGGCAGTGGGGCTATCACGGCGTCACCCTGGCCGCGATGAGCGCGACGGGCATCGCCAGTTATTGGCCGATGTTCGAGCCCCGCGTGCCGGGGTTTATTCACATTCCGTCTCCCTATCCGTACCGCTACCAGGCTCCGGCTGGCGTAAGTCCGGGTCTCGCCGCGGCTGATGAGCTGGAGAAAGCCATTCTGCGCGAAGGGTCAGAGACGGTGGCGATGTTTCTCGCTGAGCCCGTGCAGGGTGCCGGCGGTGTCATTGTCCCGCCGGACGACTATTTTCCTCGGATTCGACAGATCTGTGACAAATATTCCGTGCTCTTTGTCTCGGATGAAGTGATCACAGGCTTCGGCCGGACCGGGAAAATGTTCGGACTCGAGCATTGGGGCGTCGAGCCCGATTTGATCTGCTTTGCCAAGGCAATCACCTCAGGGTATTTCCCGCTGGGCGGAGTCGGTATCAACGACGCCGTGGCCGAAATATTCGAGGCGGCCGACAAAATCTGGATGCACGCTTATACCTATAGCGCGCACCCGGTTGGCTGTGCCGTGGCGCTCGCGATGCTCGATTGCCTCAAGAACGAAGACTTCGTCAGCCAGGCGCGCGACAAAGGGAAACTGCTGCTCGGCGCCCTCAAGCAGGCGCTCGGCGGTCACCCGCACGTCGGCGAAGTGCGCGGCCTGGGCCTCATGTGCGGCATCGAATACGTGAAGAACAAGTCGACCAAGGAAGAGTTCGCACCGGAAGAAAAGGTCGGCCCGCGGGTGCACGCAGCCGCCCAGGAGCGCGGACTCTTCAGCCGTCTCCGTGGAGACGTCTTTTGCCTGGCACCGCCGGTCGTCATCAGTCCCGCGCAAATCGAGCGAATCGCTTCGATCATGAAGGACGCCACTGAGGCCGTGCTGGGCCACGGGTGAGAAAAGGTCCGCTCGAGCCAGCGCCGCTGCCCGGCTCAGATGCGGTCGAGCGAATCGATCCAGCGGGCCAGCTCGGCAACTTCTTCGCCGTCGAGATAGCCTCGCTCGCGGGCGGCCGTCTTCTGGACCGTGACGGCGAACTTCATCTCGTGGAGGACTTCGACGCGCCGGTTGAGAATGTCACCCGCGCGGTCCGCCTGTCCGATGGAGAAGAAGAACCGGAACGGATAGCTGGGATGGGCTTCTGGCGGCGGGACCTGCAAGACGCTCGAAGCCAGAGCCAGGCCGCGGACCTGTTCGTGATTCTCAAAGGCCAGCACCGAAGCGAAGGCCCCTCCGCGAGCGAAGCTATGGATCACGATGCGGTTGCGATCGATATGGTACTCTTTCAAAAAGTGCTCGACGACGCGCCACGCTCCGACTAAGTCATTGGGGCCAAATTCGGGACCGTCGCCGGGAAGGGGCGCCACGATCAACGTTCGCCGCTCGGCACAGATGCTCTGCCAGCGATTCAAGAGGGTGGCCTCCATCGAGTCGCGGCCGGGCCCGATCCAAATCACGAGCCCCCAAGCGTCCCGTGCCGAATACGATTCCGGCACGTAGGCCCAATAGCTGGCCTTGGTCTCGCCGGAGAGTGTGTCACGAAAGTGCCCGGTCTTGGGGGCTTCGGCTTTCTTGGGCGCCTGCTCCTTGCCCGCCGTGTCTTTCGTCGGTTCTTTGCCGGCCGGCTCTTTTGAATTTGGCGACTTCGAGGCGGTTTTATTGGCGGTGTCTTTGTTTTCTGGTGGGGCTGCGCCGGCACCAGAGGCTTCTTTTGAAGCGTCGCTCGGCGGCGCCGGGGGCAAGTCGTGCGGAATTTCCTCGATATCGCCCGTCAGAGTCACGCGAACCGTTTTTTCTGTTTTGTCGTGAAGGATGACCACCGGGACCACAGTTCCCGGCCACCCCCGTCGCACGAGGCCAGCCACCTGGTCGGCGCTGGTGATGACGGTCTCGTTCCACTTGCGGATTTGATCGCCTGAGACGATTCCGGCCTTCTCGGCCGCGGAATGCGCAAAGACGTACCGCACGGTCACGCCGAGTGCCGGTTGCGATGCGAGTCGCGACGGCAGAATTCCCAGAAGCGGCGGTTCGTAGGGGATCAGCTTGTCGACAAGCACCAAATCCGCGGTGACCTTTTCCTGCCCCCGCGAAACGACGACGCGAACCTTCTCCCCCGCGTAGCGATGCCCGAGCGCTTGCCTCAGTTCGTCGTGCCGTCGCAACGATTGGCCGTCGACTTCTGTGATCACGTCCCCCGCCTTGAAGCCGGCCTTTTCCGCGGGAGAATCGAACCGCACGACGTCGATCGTCGGCTTGTCGTCGACGCCGCCTTCTTTGACCGTGACCCCCAACAACCCGGGATACAGATCCTTGCCTTTCTTGAGGCGTTCGACCGAGTCCAGCACGTCGGCAAAGGGAATGGCGAAGCCGATCCCCGAATCGTACCACTCGACGCCCGCCGTCTCTTCTTTTCCCTGAGGTGACAGGGGGACGATGACTCCCAGCGGATTGCCAGCCAGATCGATCAGTGGTCCGCCGTAGTTGACGGGAGAGACGTGGGCATCGGTCTGGATGGCCTTGCCCCACACGCGATTGAGTGCACTCACAATCCCCACGGCGATGCTCGGTTCCGCACTCTCGTATGTGCGGCCGACGGCCATCGCCCACTGCCCGACGTGCACGGGCTTGTGTGCGTCTGACCGCAAGGGGGCCAGACCCGTCGCGTCGACCTTGAGCAGCGTTAGCATCCGCATGCGGTCGGTCGCCACCAGTTTGGCCGAGTGACGTGTTTTGTCTAATTGCACCAGAATCGAGCTTGGCTTGGAGATGAAGTTGAAGGCGCTCGACACAATCCACCCGTCTTCGGAGACCACGACGCCGGTCGTGGCCGCGGTGGCCGCCAGCATTCCGGCCACCCGGTCGACGCCTCCAATTGTTTGAATGCGGACGAGCGAGGGCGCCACGGCGCGGGCCGCCTGCCGAAAGGCCTCTTCTTCCTGGGAGTCGAGCGAGCCGTCCGGAGAGCCCCAGACGCGGGCCGACGTCATGAGGAGCGTTGCCACGAGCGTGGTGGGAATGGTCCAACGTCTGAAAAACCAGATGCTCGAACGGGTGGACATCTAGCGTTCCTGTTTCCCAGCGCGGTCGGGAACACGCAGCTCTAGAGGCATCAACTGGTCCTTACGGCGCACGACCACGTGGATCAGCTCGCCCGGATCCTGGCGGCCAAGAATTGTCTTCAAGGCCCGGTTCGATTGCACCAGCTCATCGTTGACGAAGACGATCAGGTCTTCCGCACGGATGTCCGCCTTCGCGGACGGTGAGCCGGGGACCACCGCCTCGACATAAGCCGGAGTGCGATAGACGACGTCCGGCACCAGGACCAAGCCGAAATCGAGCGCGGCGAAGCGCGGCTGGCCGGCGTCGGCGGGTTTCGAGGGGGGCAGCGCACGGCCGGCAATGATGTCTTCGATCGTGCCCCGCAATTGGCTGATCGGAACGGCGTAGTTCACCCAGGTATTACTTTCGGAGTTGAGCAATTCGCGGCCGAGCATTCCGACCAGGCGGCCGTCCACCGTAGTAAGCGCTCCGCCGGCCGCGCCGGGGTTGTTCGTCACCGAATCGACAACGTAGACGGGACCCTCATAGGCCGCTCGATAGGCTCCGCGCCGGCCGCTCAGCCGCGTGCGTACCGAAATCACGCCGTGCACGACCGAGACCGGCTCATCGCCCGTGGCCACCATGAACATATTGCTATAAGCGAGCACCCGCGTGCCGGGCGTCGCTTCAGCACTCTCGCGGAGATCGAAAAAGGGCAGGTCGCCGTCGGGCGATTCGATCTTCAGCACGGCCAGGTCTCGACTCGTGTCCCCTTTGAGGAATTTGGCCACGAACCGCCGGCCATCGTTGAGCACGACGCTCACTTCGCCGCTGTCGATCAGGTGGCTCCAGACTGTGACGACGTGGCCGCTGGACGAGACAAGAAAGCCCGATCCATATCCTTCGAGACCGCCCATGCCTCCGGAACCAAAGATCTTGACGACTTTGGCCAGCGTGCGATCGAGGCCCTCATCCGACGGAATCTGCGAGTGGACCGCTGCGCGACGCTCGGCAGGGGTTTGAGCCAACGCAGGGCGAAGCAGGAAGGCCCAGCACGCGCAGGCACACACCCGGGCAATCCAGACAGGGCAAGTTCGCACGGACATCGCTTACTTCCGCTCCTTGGCGTGAAGCACACGGAACAGCGCGTAATCCGTGTCGCCGTGGCGAACCAGGATTTGCGTCGGGAAGTGGATCCCCTCGAAGAGTGCGACATCGCGGATGCGGACCTCGCAGGGATCGGTGTCCTCGAGCAGAGTCGTATCGAAGCCCGCGAGCGCCCCCGTTGACGCGTCAAAGTACCATCGCGATTCAACGCTTCCCAGCGCGGAGACGAGCACGTCGACGGTCTCCTTGCCGCCGTCCAGAGGCTCGGTGCCGAAATAGACGAAGGCCGTGAAGCCTTTTTCTCGCTGGGTGAGCAGCAGCCGCAGCTGGTTCAGGGCAGTCAGCAGGCCGCCGGTGCCAGTGGGCTCATCTTGCGGCTCTTGATCGAGCTGCTGCAAAAAGGGCTTTCCGCCGGTCTCGAGAGAAGCGAAGGCGTTCGCCAAGACACACTCGAACGGCGCTCCGGCGGCCGTCGTGCCCGAGATGGTCCAACTCGAGCGGTTCGGATACGCGCCCCACGAATCGAGCCCGTGGAGCACGCGCTCCAGCTCGAGTCGATTGAAGTAATAGTTGGCAAACCCGGCTCGGTGAACAAACAGCGCTTTGAGCTTTTCCGGAACTTCGGCCGGTTTGGGCATTTGCAGCGCCCGCGGAGGATTTCGACGGCGTTCGCGAGGAGGCCGATCTTTCGGTCCGGGTTTCGGGGCCTGGTCGGGAGACCGCTCGGGCGGCCGCTGGGCCGGCTTTTCGGGCGCGACCATCATTTCGGCCAGTTCGCGCCTTCCGTGCAATGGACGCAGCCGCACGCGAATGTCGTGCTTTGCCCCGTCACGCTGATACGTAAGCGGTACCTTCCACTCTTCGGGAAAGATTCCCAGGATGTTCTTGAACTGGTTGACGCTGCGAATCGGACGGCCGGCGAACGCGACCAGCTCGTCATCGACGCGCAATCCGCGACGGTAGGCGTCCGATTCCTCCTGAATTTGGGAGACGACGATCGCACCGTGCGAATCGGTTGAGAACGTGGCGCCGAGCGATGCGTGGTCGACGATCCGTCCCGAGTGCAAGTAACCCAAGAAATTGCGGACCTGATTGATCGAGATCGAGTAGCCGGCCCCCGCGTTGACCCGACCGCGCTGGGCGACTGAAATCCGGCCGTTGATGCCGATCAACTCACCCGCTTTGTTAAACAGTGGACCACCGGAATTTCCGGGATTGACCGACGCGTCGACCTGCAAGCAGTCGGTGTATTCGAGGATCGTGTTGGCGGGATACTGATAGCGGTGGACGCCGCTGACGATCCCGTACGTTGTCGTGGGCTGAAAGTCGGAAGCGAGCAGAAACGGGTTCCCGAGCACATAGACCCAGTCACCCACGCGCACCGCGTCGCTGTCTCCCCAGGCGGCGACCGGAAAATCGTCGCGGCCCTGCAGTTTGATCAGGGCCACGTCACCGGTTGGATCGACTCCGACGAGCACGGCATCGTACAGGTTGCCGTCGTTGAGGCCGCACTTGAAGAACTGATCCTCCCCCGCGACGTGAAAGTTCGTGAGTGCGTAGCCGTCATGGGTAATCAGCACGCCGGAGCCGCCGCCGGGCGTCGAGCGCTGGAAGACCGCCAACACGGCCGGGGCAATCCGAGCGATCGTGGCGACACGCGCGGCTTCTGCCTCGCGGACGCTGCCAGCGACCTCGCCTGCGCGCGCCGACGGGGCCAATCCCGCGACCAACCCGCCAATCCCGACCAGGGCAATTCCCGGCACAACCCGCAGACAGACCCGCAGCATGATTCCCTTCCGCCTACTTAATGACCTTTGCGTCGGCGAGGTCGAGATGGTCGGCGATATCGAGATCTCCGCCAAAGTCGACCAGGATCGCAAGCTCGCGAACGCCTGCAATATCGAGGTCCAGGTTGAGCGGGGGATCGGTTCCGCGCACGTCGGACTGATGCAGGACCTTGTCGTCGCCAGAAATCACGACGTGCACGTTGCCCAGCGGCGCAACCGCCTGATCGATGCCCATCACGGACTGAAAGCGGCGATACTCGGCGTTCAGCCGATACTTGAGCAAGGTGCGCGAATGGATCCACAGGCCGCGTGCATACTCTTTGTTGCCCAGTCGGAGCATGCCGCCGTCCCGAGGCCGATCTCGGTAATAGGTCCAGACCTGATCGAAGAAGGGCGTATATTTCACCTCGCGCGGCTCAAGCTGTGAGAGGTACCGGACCTTCCCGAGACTGAAGTCTAGCGTGACGATTTGCTCCCCGGGAATCGCGATCTGGACCCCTCCCGGAATCCCGGCCTTGAGGCGGCCCTCTGACCATTGGGCGCTTTGGGCTTTGATAAAGTCGCCCCCCGTCGAAGTCACTTCGCAGACCGGCTTGCCGGGGTCGACATTGCGTCGCGCATAAAGAATGCCGAAGATCTTTTCGCGTTTCAGCGCCACGTCCTCGCCGTCGATGACGAAGTGAATTCCGACGTCGTCAATGGTTCCGACGGTGCCGTCCAGATGATCGAGGACGTTCCCCTTGCGGATCACCAGCATGTCCTTCGTCAGCTCCCGCGCCGCCAGCTCCCGCCAGGCATCGGTGAGTTGCGGCTCGAGTGCGGCCAAGCGCATGCCCGCCAGCGAATTGAGCGGCACGAGGAACGGGCCGAGGTTGGTCGTTTCGACCTGAGCACCCCGTTCGTTCACGCGAAGGCCCGTGAAGAACAAATGTGAGCCGTCCGTGAGCGTCAGCTCCGGCCGGCGAAGATCGACAGTCGCTTGGGCACTCTTGGAACTGACCGCACGGAGATCGAGCACCTCACCCAGCGGTACCGTGGTCGTCTTGCCGCTGACCGAGAGCGACACCGAATCGGACGTGAGGTCCGTCAGAAGACCCGCTTGCCGGCGGCCCGAAAGGGTGGTCAGCTCGAACTGCAGTCCGGCAGGAGGGGGTTCAGCCGCCCCGCCGAGAGCAGCGGCCAGAGCGAGCACACTCGGCGCGATTGAGATCATTGGGGAGCGTTCCCTCGATTTCTATTTTTCTCTGCCCGCCGGCTTTGTGGCCAGCTTCTTAAAATATTCTTCCACGGCGCGGCGATAATTCGAGGGAAATTCGCGGTTGAGCCGATTTTCGGCCTCGGTGACATCCTTCTTCGGGAGTCCGCCCCAGGTGCCCGGTTTTTTCTTCTTGTTGGGGTCGACGTTGCCGGGGGCCGTGGCTCCCTTCAGCATCGAATCATCAGCCGCGCGGTTCGACCGATTGCTGGGGTTTTCCGGCTGCTGTTGCGATTGCGACTGCTGCTGGTTGAGCTGCTGCTGCTTCTTTTTGATGATTTCGTCGAGCGACTCGATGATCTCGTCCTGGACCTTCTGCACGCGCTGGCCGCCTCGCCCCAGGTCGAGACGCCGCTCGGAATCCTGCATCTTGCGGGACACGCCCGAGAGCGACTGATCGTCGAGCGAAGACAACTCGTCCTGCATCAGCGTGGCGACCTGCGTGTACGGTTCGGCCACTCCTTCGGTCTTGTGCAGAAGCTTGTCGAGCGTCGCCAGTCCCTCTTTCTTACGCAGCAACTGGTGCTCACAGACGGCGCGGTAGAACAAGCAGGTCGCCGGATCGACGACTTTGGCCGGGTCGATTCGCGCGAAGACGGCGAGCGCCTCGTCATACAGGAGCGCCTGCGTGAGCGCACGGGCGTAAAACAGCCGCAGGTGGGCGGTCAAGAATTCGTCCGATTCGTCCTGAGTGAGGAACGGTTTCGGCAAGGCGCGGAACGAGGCGCCCGGCTGGCACGCGTTAACGAATTGCCGGACCGTCGGATCGGCGAGACTAAAGCTCTGAATGAGCCGCTCGAAGACCTGCCGCGGCGGCACCGGCGTGTTGCTGGCCGTCCAGAGTTGAAGGATGCTCGAGACGGTCTTTTCGTTGGTGACGCCGTGGCGCGAGAGCCACTTCAACAAATCCTGCCGCACCTGCTCGGCCGGCCGTGGGGCATAGAGATCCGTCCCCTCCGCGGTCGCCACGTTTGCCGTAGCGATCAAAGCCACGGCGGCGATGGCGATTGCAGCCCGTTTAAGAATCATCGGTTTCGTCCCGTCGCGATGATGTAGGTGGCTTCCTGAATTTCGGCCTGGCGGCGTGCCAGCGCGGCCAGGTCTTTCAACAGTTTGTCATTGCTGGCTTCTTCCCCGCGAATCATCCCCCCGATCTGCTTCGTGCGGCGATTCACCCGAAACTGAAGCGAGCGCAGCATCTTGAGTTCGGCCAGTTGCTGGACAAGCTCTTTTTCATTGTCGCCGCCCTGGCCTCTCTGGCCTTTTTGCTGCCTGCGATTCTCATTTTCCTTTTGGCGTTTCTCGATTTCGTTCTGGAGTGCAGTGACCATCTCTTCGAGCGACTCGATCACGTCCCGTTCCATGGACTGTGTAAATTGGCCCACATCGTTGCCGGAGAGCCGCCGAGCAATCCCCAGCATGTCATCACGGACCTGTTCGACGCCTTGCGGAAAGGCCACCGAGGACCCCTCCTCTTTGAGCAGCGTCAATGCCTTGGCAGCTTCGGTCGCGATCGAGTCTTCCTCGACGGAAAGCTCTCGAGAACGGCCGAAATGCTTGACCGTCCAGGAATTCGTCGGCGTCTTATTGAGCGCAATCGTGTCCATGTGAATCTGCAACTGCATCACGAGCATCTTGGCAAACCGGGCTTCCAGCGAAGCGAGAATGATCTGCTGCTCTTCCTCGCGCAGCTGCCGCAGGATCTTTTCGAGCTGGGCTCGCGCTTCGGCCAGCTTGCGGATCGCTTCCTCCTCGCGCTCCATTCCCTTCTTGCCCTGCAGGCGCTTGAGCTCCTCTTCCGCCTGCTGCATCGCACGGCGAGCCGCCTCGATCTCATTGCGGCCGGGCGTCTTTTTGGGGGTAGTCTGGTCTTGCGGTTGGTCCTCGGAGGGCGAGCCCTCTTGCTGTTCGCCTTGCTCTTGCTGTTCTTCACCTTGATTCTGCTGACCTTGCCCCTGCGATTTCTGTGATTTTTTTGAGTCGCCCTTTTGCTGCGACTTTTTCGATCCGGATTGCTTGTCGTCCTTCGTTTGGGACTTATTGCCCTTCTTGGACTCGTCCTGGGACTTGTCGGACTGCTTGTCGTCTCCCTTTGCGTCGGAGTTCTTTCCGTCGCCGTTCTTATCTTTCTTTTCTCCGTCCTTGGAATTGCCTTTTGAATTGGCGCGCTTCGATGAGGCGTCGGCCTGCTTATTTTTGTCCGCGTCTGATTTTTTGTCGGAATCGGATTTCTTGTCCGCGTCTGATTTCTTATCTGCGCCCGACGGCTTGTCGCTATCCGATTTCTTGTCTTTGTTCTCGCTCTGGTCGCCCTTTTCGGACTTCTTGCCGTTGGAGTTTCGGTCGGCGTTCGGCTTGCCGTCCGGGCCGTTGCGGCTGGCGTCCTCTTTGTTGATTTTGTCGAGCAGAGACTGAACGTCCTTTCGGATACTCTGCTGCCGTTCGGCCAGGCGGTTGAGATTTCCGCCCCGCTCGGTGGCCCCCCGCAAGTCCTTCTCGCGCGCCGCAAGCTTGATCACTTCCTTGTGCAACAGCTCGTAGTACTCCTTTTCCTTCTCCAGTTGGTGGCGGCGGTCCTCGCTTTGCAGCAGCTCCAGCAGGCCTTTGAGATCTCCGACGAGATGCTGCTGATCGCCGATCGCGTCTCCAAACTGCTCCTTCTTGAGCAACTGGGTAATCGCCTCCATCTGCTGCGAGATGCGGTTCTCTTTGCTCCGTCCGATCGCGCGAATCAAAAGGTCGGCCCGCTCCGGTTCGGTTTTGCGCAGGTATTCGGCCATCTGGAGCAGCGTGCGCTCGAATTGCTGATAGCGACGTTCGAGACTGGCCTCAGTTTCGTCGAGCCCGCCGCCGGGAGCCGCTTCAGTCGTCGTGCCGCCGTCGGCAGGTTTGGCGTCGGAAGCGGACCGGTCCTGGGCGTGAGCTGAGAGGCCGCATGCACCAATCATTCCGACCGCGGCAAGCATGCCAAACAGTGCGACCGTCGATAAAGCGCTCAACGCGGAACGCTTGCGTAAAGATCGCTGCGGTAAAAAGCGGTTCATTTGAGTTCCAGCCCCTTGAGTTCCTTGAGGCGCGTCCGCTTCTGCTCTTGCTTGGTGGCGTCGATAATCTGGTCCTGGTCCTTGATCAGCTTTTGCAGCCGGGCAATGGCCTCATGGAATTTTACCAAGTCCTGCATCTCGGCCAGCGCCAACTTCAACCGGGAGACGACGTTTGCCACAGCCCGAATGCTGGCGTCGATCCGCGGGACCGCGTCGCGCTGAGCGTCCACCTCTAGTTTAAACAATCCAAGGGCCTCATCGGCAGCCGGGAAGTCCTTTTCGTTCGCCTGATGCAGCGGTTGGACGATCCGCTCGCCAATCCGCTCGACCATTTGCTGGGTGTGGACGGCATTGTTCACCAGCTCTTCGAGCAATCCGCGGAATGACTCTTCGACGGAGGCCGTCTCCACCGAGCTCTTGCGGATCTGGTGCAGTGACCGCACCGCACAGACGGCCACATCGGTCTGCAAGTCGCCGAAGCTTTCCGACTCGCCTGACGGCTTGCCCCCCCGCGATCCGCCGGCTGCCGTCGCCTGAGCGCGGCCTCGATGCTCGATCAGGTCCTTTTGAACGGTGTCCAATTCCGCGATGATCCGCTCGAAACGCTCGCGGAGATTGACCTCTTTGACATAGAGGATCGCGAGCAAGTCCTCGTCGCTGACGATCTGGAAGACGTACTCTTCACCGCGGCTCTTATGCGGACCATTGACGTTGTCGCCGTCTTCGGCTGACACGCAGAGACTCAATTTCTGCCCGATCTTGAGATCCAGCGGCAACACCTGGAATCGCTCGGTCTTGTCGGCCTCGTCCCGCTGAAGGGCGTAGTTTTTGGGAGAGCCACCCGGTGGGTGGCGGAACGGGTACGCCTGCCAAGGTTTGTCCTTCCCAATGCGAAACTCAAATTGCGCCTTGGCCACGCCGTAGTCGTCGGTGATCGCTCCGGCGATGGGAACGGTGGCCTTCCGCGTGATCGACGTGCCGATCCCGCGGAGCTCGGTGGTAATCGCCGGAGGCGTATCGACGACGCCGTTGATCACGATGCGAATGGGTTCGACGCTAAGAATGTCGTCCGTGTCCTCGAGCTCCATCCGCAGGCGCGTATCGGCCGGGATCGCAATCGGCAGCGTGATCGAGTCGGCGAGCGGCTCTGCTTTGACAGTCGGCGCCTTGTCGGCGGGTGGCACGCGCTGACCGGTTGCGTTTGCTTTCTTAGGGTCGGCGCGCGTAGTCAGAACA
The DNA here is from genome assembly GCA_035949535.1 of Planctomycetaceae bacterium. GTDB lineage: Bacteria > Planctomycetota > Planctomycetia > Planctomycetales > Planctomycetaceae > DASPSM01. Next base: position 33,366 of record DASZIA010000451.1, read on the forward strand.
AACGGCAACGCGGCATTAAGGCCGTCTCGAGAGAGAAAAGACTCCTCGGCCGGGGCGAGTAGCAGCTGCTCGGGGCCGAGTTCGCCCGCGACATTCTTGCGGGCGATGCGGCCACCCTCACGCGACAGGCTGATGCGCAGAGCGTCGGTCTCGATGCGCAGCCCCACGAGCGGCTTGTTGGCTCGCGCGTGGAAGAGGAACGACGTCTCCATCGGGAGCGAGACTTGCGAGCCCTCGACCTCGACCGTCTTGCGTCCGACCTTCCCGTCGGTGTCACGGTCGAGCCCCGTGTAGGAGGGATAGTCGCAATCGAGCGACACGCGGTCGAACCGCGGGGGCTCGACGATCTCGACTCGCAGCGGCGTGCGGGAAACGTAATCACCTCCCGAGACCCACAGCGACAGGCTGTCTAAGAGCCCCGAGAGCGTGTGGCGGAACTGATTCTCATTGCTTTTCACCATGTCGATGCGGCCGGCGCCGCGGCCGGCGTCCAGAACATAATTCAATTCGACATTATCCGGAGCCGCCGTACCGTCGGCCGCTTCTACGAGCAAGGTCAGATCGACGCCGCGCGGATGCTTCAGCTGCCCGCCGCGGAATTCGCGGAGCCGGTCGCCCGGCTGGACGATGGCCTTCACGACCAGGCGGGTCTCGCGCGCCCAATAGGTGGCGTCTCGTGCGACGAATGCACGGCCCCAGCGCGCCAAGGCTCGGGGCTCGACCACAGCCAGCGCACCGATGCTGAGAAGCAGCACGCTCGCAGCCGTCAGCGCTCGCCGTAGCGGAGTGCGATCGAAGACCGATTCGATGGGAAGCGACGCGGACAAGCGGACCGCTTCATCGATCGTGCGCTCGAGCATCGCGGCCGTCAAACGCGATTCGCCCTGCTGAGATTCCTGCCCGCCGCGGGCTTCAGCCGCCTCGACGGCCGTGATCAATCGCGAGCCCATTTCGGGAAAACGCCGCTCCAGCACGAGCGCCAGGGCCCGCGCTCGAAACCGTCGAAACAAGCGGAGGCCGATCCAAAACAGGGCGCCGGCCGCGGCGAGCACCAGGGCCGAAATCGCCACACTCTCGCGAAACCAGACGGGCAGTTCGAGTCCGCTCGCGCGAAAATAAGCCCAATCGATTCCGAGAGTGAGCCAGAATGCGGAAAGCAGCACGATTAAAACGAGGGCCGTCCCCTCCATCAGCACGTAGACGCGTATCCGCCGCTTGAGTTGAGACAAGAGGCCGGCGATCGCCGGACGCAACGGCCGTGCAGTTCCCGAGGCGAGCGGCTCGGGGCGATCAGCAGCGTTCGGCAATGCGGTTTCAGACATGACGATCAAGCCAAGCGCAAAAGCTTACGCGTCAACCATTCCACACCCAAGAGGCCAACCAGCAAATACAGGACCCATTGCCGGTCCCACAGGGCACGCAATTGCTCGTCGACGGCAAACCGCTCGCCCCGGTCAGGCAGCAGAGCGGGCAACTCGGCCGCCGCATTGTCCAACGTTAGATATTTGCCACCCGTTTCGCGAGCCAAGTCTGACAGCAGCTTGGCGTTCTGGCGCGGGTTATCGAATTCGAGGTTCGGCAACACCACGTCGATCTTGGCCGACAGGTTCTGCTTCTCATCATCGAGCTGCGGCCGGACCAGGATCCGATACGTGCCCGGCAGCGAAGCTCGAAAGTCGGCCGAGTATTGCCCCGGACGGTCCCGATCCCGATTCAGTGTCCGCGGCACGCTGAGCGGTAACCCGTGGGGGTCGAAGACGTTCAGCTCGACCGAGGCGACATCCAACGGCTGGAGTTGCGGATCCAGGAGATTGGCCCGCACCCGGATCGTCTGACCCAGGGCGTATTGGCTTCGCTCCAACAGCAACAATCCCCGGGCCGTCCCGCGGCGCAGCCGACCCTGCCCGACCTCCCGAATGACTTTGGTCCAAAAGCGGTCGAAATACTCTTCATCGATGGCCCGCAGCCGCCACAACTCCGGGCTCCCAATATAAAAGGTACGTCCTGAACCATAGAACTGCGCCGCAAACAAAATAGGCTGCCCGTGCTCGTTTTGCGCGCGGACGTCCGCGAAGTTGGCATAGACGGTCGCCCCCGCTTTGGAGCCTCCGGTTGGATAGCTGCGGTAGACCCCCGGGAACTGCTTCCAAGCCGCTGCGGGGTCGAATGAGTTCTCGACCAGCTGCAGAAAACCGGCCTGCTTGCCCGCATCCGTCAGGGCGACCGGCCAGGGTTGATCGGCCTTCGCATCGAGAGACAGATCCTGAATTGCCGCGCTCAAGAAGACCGGGTACAGCTCCTTGATCGGGTCGAAGTCGTTGCCGGCCGACGCCAGTTGCGGCGTATAGATGTCGCCGGCAACCAAGACCAAACCGCCGCTGTGCTCGCTCACCCAGTTCACCAGCAGCTTGCGCCCCTCGGCGGGAATTCGCGACCAGTCGGGATCGAACGCCACCACGACGTCGTAATCGAACAACTCCGACGGCGTGCGCGGAAAATCGACGAGAATCTTTTTGGCGTCCTGGCTCACCTGGGCAGCCGTGACGGCGGAGACCGTCTGGAGCCAAACATCGACGTCGATCGACGAATGGCGGTTGAGCATGGTGTGCAAGAAGCGATAGTCCCGCATCGGGCC